>JANXDB010000003.1 GCA_025060015.1 Caldimicrobium sp.
CAAGAGTTAATATAAGAAAGCCTTGGAATTATGTTGGGGTGTATCCAAAACTTTGAATAACTAAAATGTTAGGGTTTGTTTTTCAGCCCCCTTTCTTGGACACCTCTTGCGTTAACCTCCCAACATTCTTAGGCACTACACATATCCAAATGAAGAGTGTATCCTCTCTCTATTATATCTCTCTATCCATCCATTTATTCTCATTCTCGCAGTTAAATCCCTCTTCCCTCCATAGCCTTGATACCTTCTATGATTGACTCTGTAGCTTTTAGCCATAAGGCAAAAATGCTTTTTCCTACATTCACTCAATCCAAACTTAAATGCCTAGTATGCTGCTAGATTTATGGCAAAATATAATCTTTCTCACGCACCAGTGATTGCAGAACATCTTCAAAATACACCACTACAAATATATAAATTTTAAAAGCAATTATTAAAACTTAGTATACAAAGTTTTATTTATTACAAGAGGATTTCATTAACTTTAAAGAACTGAAGATTTGAATAACTGTGAAATAAGACAAAGTGTCTGCCAAACATCAATTGAATTTATATCCTTTTATGAACAATAAAATTCAAATTTTAATGCTTAAAATGGTTGTTTTTTTAAAAAAATCTGGTAAATAGAGTTAGAAAAGGCGATATACAGGAGGGCACTATGTTTGTGGAAGAGAAGGTGATTGAGATTATCTCTCAGAAGCTCAATCTCTCAAAGGATCAAATCAAACCAGAGGCTTCCTTTGTGGATGATTTAGGTGCAGACTCCCTTGATCTGGTTGAACTTGTTATGGCCATGGAAGAGGCCTTTGGAATGGAAGTGCCTGATGAAGATGCTGAAAAATTAAGAACTGTAAAGGATGTATTAGATTATGTAAAATCCAAGGTGGGGTAATCCTGGTGAAAAGAGTTGTAATAACAGGTCTTGGAGCCATCTCCCCTCTTGGGATAGGGGTAGATGAAACCTGGCGAGGAATCATTGAGGGAAAATCTGGCATAACCAAAATTACCAAATTTGATGCATCCAATCTTCCTAGTCAAATTGCGGGTGAAGTTAAGAACTTCAAACCAGAAGAGTTCATGTCAGCAAAGCTCGTCTCTCGAGTGGACACTTTCATCCAATATGCCATAGCTGCAACCGAGATGGCCCTGAGTGATGCAGGTCTTCCAAAGGAAGACCTTGGCGAAGATGCAGGGGTGATAATCGGGGTTGGTATGGGAGGAGTGGGACAGGTGGAAAATTACACTCGAGTCCTGGATACCAAGGGATACAAAAGGGTTACTCCCTTTTTTATTCCCATGATTATTCCCAATATGGCTGCTGGCCAAATTGCTATTCTCTACGGCGCAAAGGGACCAAATATGGCAGTGTGCACAGCCTGTGCTGCTGGAAATCATGCCATCGGAGAAGCCTTTAGACTTTTAAGAGAGGGTTTGGCAAAGATAATGATATGCGGGGGAACTGAAGCCCTGATAACTCCCCTTACGGTAGCTGGGTTTTCCGTAATGAAGGCCCTCTCTACCAAAAATGATGAACCTGAAAGGGCGAGTAGACCTTTTGATGCAAAAAGGGATGGCTTTGTTATTGCTGAAGGATGTGGTATTCTCATTTTAGAAGAGCTCGAGCACGCGCAGAAAAGGGGAGCCAAAATCTATGCGGAGTTGTTAGGCTATGGAGCCAACTCCGATGCCTACCACATGACTGCCCCCTCACCTGAAGGAGAGGGAGCAGCTAAATGCATGGAACTTGCTTTAAAATCGGCAAATATCAAACCAGAAGAGGTTGATTACATCAATGCCCATGGCACAAGCACTCCCCTAAATGATGCCGCAGAAACCCAGGCTATTAAAAAAGTCTTTGGAGGACATGCCTATAAACTCATGATATCCTCCACTAAATCCATGACAGGTCATCTCCTGGGAGGAGCTGGTGGTTTGGAGGCAGTTTTAACTGTAAAGGCCTTAGAAACAGGCATAATTCCGCCAACTATCAATTATGAAGAACCTGACCCAACATGTGATCTTGATTATGTTCCAAATGAAGCAAGAAGGGCACCTATAAAAATAGCTCTCTCCAACGCCTTCGGTTTTGGAGGTACCAATGCATGTCTTTTATTCAAAAAGTGGGAAGCCTAAAGAGATAACATAGAGGGAATTTGATGAGAATTGTTATTGCCTCAGACCACGCAGGATACTTTTTAAAGGAGAAAATTAAAGATTTTCTCAAGAGCGAAGGGCATGAGATACTTGATGTGGGCACCAATGCCACAGTATCTGTAGATTATCCCGAGTATGGATTTAAAGCCATTGAAAAACTCCTTTACGGTGAAGCTGACAGGGGTATATTGATCTGTGGTACAGGAATAGGTATGAGTATTATAGCCAACCGCTTTCCAAAAATAAGAGCCGCTCTATGCCATGAGCCCTTTTCTGCAACTATGGCAAGGAAACACAACGATGCCAATGTGCTTGTCTTAGGGGGAAAACTTATTGGAGACGGCCTTGCTGTGGAGATAGTCAAAGCCTTTTTAAATACAGAATTTGAAGGTGGACGTCATGCCAAGCGAATAACCCTCATTGATGAGTTGTCATCAAAAGAGATCAAATGAACCCTATTGGAGTGGGAATTGATCTTGTATTTGTGCCACGTCTCACAGAAATTTATCAGAGATACGGAGAAATGTTTCTAAAAAGGGTCTTCACTGAGGAAGAAATAAAGTACGCCTTTAAAAAGAGAAATCCCTTTTACTCCCTTGCCTCAGCCATGGCTGCAAAAGAAGCCTACTACAAGGCTGTGGGAGGCTATTTTCCTTTCAAATTCAAAGAGATCTCACTTATGCGAGACAAAGAGCGCGGTTTCCCAAGGCTCGATCTCTCTGGAAAGGCCTTAGAAATCTTTAAAAAGCTACATGGAGAAAAAATTCTCCTTTCAATTTCTCACGATTTTAACTATACTATAGCTATAGTTCACATCTTTGGCAGAAAATAGGGGGTAATCTTGTTGTTTGTTGTTACTGCAGAGGAAATCCAGAGGCTTGATAAATTTCTCATGGAGGACCTGGGCCTTCCTCCCGAAACTCTCATGGAAAGAGCAGGCCTTGGAGTTGCAGAGACAGTTAAAGAGGCATATCCAAAGGATAAGATCAATTCAGTAATAGTTCTTTGTGGACCTGGCAACAACGGAGGAGACGGTTTTGTCTGTGCAAGGTACCTCTGGAGTTGGTACTATGATGTGGAGGTTATGATCATCTCCGATGAAAAAAAATACACTAGAGAGGCTCGAAAAAACCTCCTTTTGCTTAAGAACTTAGGAGTTCCAGTGCGTCACCTTAAGAGTTTAGAAGAAATTAGAAAGTATTTGAATAAAATCAAAAAAACTCTAATAATTGATGGCCTGTTTGGCACCGGTTTAAAAAGACCACTTGAGGGGGTATATGGTGAGTTAATATCCCTGATTGCAGATTTGAAAAGAGAGAGAAACATAGAGATTGTAGCTATTGATATTCCCTCGGGAATTTCTGCCAACACAGGCCAGATCTTAGGAACTGCCATGCCTGCCGATTTAACTGTTACCTTTGAATGCCCTAAGATCGGGCACTTTCTTTATCCAGGAAAGGATTATGTAGGTGCTCTTAAAGTGGTGACCATTGGTTATCCTTGGAGATATCTCCTTTCAAGGAAAGATCTGTTGCCCAATGGAATTTACTTGGATGAGGAGTTAGCCTGTGAGATTTACAGACCAAGAAGGGGATTTTTTCACAAAGGCAGAGCAGGCCATCTTTTAATTTTAGCTGGAAGTCAAGGTAAGAGCGGAGCCGGATATCTCACAGCACTTGGTGCTCTGAGAGGAGGTGCGGGACTTGTAACAATAGCTGCTCCAAAAAGTCTACAATCCATATACTCAAGTCTTTTACCGGAAGCCTTGACCTTGGGCTTGCCAGAAAAGGAGGGCGAAGTTTCCTTTGAAGCCCTTGATGTGATTTTAGAAAACCTCTCTGGTAAATCCTGCTTAGTTATAGGTCCTGGATTTGGCTTAAAGGAGGATGCTCAAAGATTGCTATTTGAACTCCTCACAAAGGTATCTCTGCCAGTGATCTTTGATGCTGATGCCTTGACGCTTATATCAAAAGATCTATCACTAATTCAAAAATTAACAGCACCAAAGGTTATCACACCCCATCCTGGAGAGGCTGGAAGGATTCTAAAATCTGACGCAAGAGAAATTCTAAAGGATCCTCTGACCACTCTTAAAAGTTTGATAGATATAGTAAAAGGAGTAGTGGTATTAAAGGGGCCGCATACCCTTATCGGTGACCCCAGTGGAAATTTCTATCTTTCAAGTATTGATGAGCCAGGTCTTTCCCAAGGGGGGACAGGTGATGTGTTAAGTGGTCTAATAGGGGCCCTTATCTCCCAGGGCTATTCACCTATTAAGGCCTCGGCCCTTGGTGTTTACCTTCACGGGGCCTCAGGCAGATTCCTGAGTCAGTTCATGGGACCATATGGCTTTAGCGCAAGCGAAGTGGCAAACAACATCCCAAATATAATAAAAAATCTGGAGAACAACTATGATGGACAAAAGAAGGTTTCCCAGATTCCTTTCTAACCTTAAAGCCTACTTTCCGGGAGACCATATAGCTTACCAGGTAACAAATTTATCCTGGAAAGGCCTTTTCATATCCACTGAAAAAAATTTTCCCAAAGACAAAAGATTGATATTCCTTGAATTGGAACTGCCAGATATCGGGAAGATCCCCATCTATGGTTATATTGTCCATTATGGAACACCTGAGGAACCTGGCATTGGCGTTGAAATCGTAGAAATCGATCAAAATCTCACCCCAGTTTGGAGTATTTTTATCAAAACCCTTAACCTTCTACAAGAAGCAAGAACAGAATATGAAAAGATTAAAAGCCAACAAAAAAGCGAAAAATGAGGGACTATTCCAGTGAAAAGTACAATATTAATATTCTTAATTGGATTGATTCTTGGAAGTTTTATCAACGTTCTCATTTACAGAATACCTCGAAAAGAGTCAATAATCAGACCCTTTTCCAGATGCCCCCAGTGTAAAACACCCCTTAGATGGTATCACAATATACCTCTTTTTAGCTATCTACTTTTAAGAGGAAGATGTGCCTTCTGTAAGGAATCAATTCCCTGGCACTATCCCCTGGTTGAGCTCTTATGTCCCCTCCTAATGGTGACAATTTATCATAAGCTATCTACAACTTATGGCTATCAGACCTTTTTAATTTTTGCTTTCTTTGTGCTCTTGCTAGTAACCATTTCTTTCATAGATCTCTTCCACAAGGAAATCCCCGATATTCTCAGTTTTCCACTTCTCTTTGGAGGATGGATATTTTCCATGTTAGGAATAAATCCCTTCGTGATGAATTTCGAGGAGAGTCTGGTATCATCCTTCACAGGAATGGGTCTTCTTTTTTTTATTAACGAATTATACTACCGCTATGCTAAGCGTGATGGTATGGGAATGGGAGATTTTAAGCTGATGGGAGGGCTGGGAGCCTTTATAGGATACAAGAGTTTCTTCAACATACTTTTTTTGGCCTCTCTAATAGGATTAGTAAGTTATGCTTTTTTTTGGGTTTACCACAGGAAATTTTTGAAAAGGGCCACAGAGACCGATCTTATGAAAACTGAGATTCCCTTTGGACCATTCCTAAGCCTCTCTGCAATTATCTATCTGTTATATCCTCAAAGTCTGCTATAAGAGGAGCATGATCCGATGGCTTGGGTAAAGCCCGAGTTTTAAGATCCACTTTGACCTCTAAGAGGATTTTACTCAATGGATAAGTTACAAAAATATGATCTAATCTCATACCCAAGTTTCTCTTGAAGGCAGAAAACTGATAGTCCCACCAGGTAAAAATTCCTCTCTTTTCGGGATGTTTTATTCTCAGAGTATCAAAAAGTCCCCATTGAAGTAGGGTTTTTAATGCCTTTCTCTCTCTCTCATGGAAACAAACCTGACCCTCAAGCAGTTGAGGATCAAATACATCCTCAGGTTCTGGAGCAACGTTAAAATCTCCACCTAAGATAATCCTATCTTGGGAAGTGAAGTGTCTCTCCAGAAATTCTCTCAATTTATATATAAATTGTATTTTATAGAAAAAATAGTCAGAATTAACTGGACTTCCATTAGGTACATAGATGGAAAAAATCCAGAGATCTTTCCACCTACCCCCGATGATCCTCTCTCTTGCCTGAGGATCTTCTTCATCAAGTCCCTGAAAACCTATTTTTACATCATCCAAGGCATGTTTTGAAAGAATTGCTACTCCATTCCTTCCTCTACCCCCTGCATGGTATGTGTAAAACCCAAGCTTTATAAAAGCCTCAGGGGAAATTCTCTCCACCTTGGTCTCTTGTAGTAAAAGAAAATCTGGGTTCTTTTCCACTAAAAGGTTTTCAATTTGGAGTTTTCTGATGTTATAGGAATTCACATTCCAAGTGATTACTCTCATCTTAGAGGATGTTTTTACTTTCCCGATATAGATATATTGATCTTGTAGGATAAGGTATTTTTATCCCCTCTTCTTTATACCTTTGATGAAGGACTTTCATGAAATCGTGAACGAGCTTAAATCGATTATCTGCAGACCTACATCTTAAGATAACATTAAAATTTATACTAAAATCACCAAAGGTATGAAATCTTACGACAGGTTCAAACTTTGGAAGACCTAGAGGGTGTTTTTCCATAAGTTCTTTTGCCACTTCTACGGTTACCCTTTCAACCTTTTCTAAATCACTGTCATAACTTACACCTATCTGAATAACAAGAGAGAGCTCATCTTCAGGCAAAGAATAATTGAGGATTCGACTCTGGGCAAGTTTGGCATTGGGAATAATTACAAGATTATTCTGCTGGGTGAGAATGGAGGTAGTTCTCCAGTTAATATCCTTAACTATGCCCTCCTCACCAGATTCAAGCCTTATGAAATCTCCTGGCTTTATTTGTCTTGCCATGAGGATATGAATTCCTGAGAAGAAATTTTCAAGGGTATCCTTCAAGGCAAGACCTACAGCTAATCCTGCAATACCTAAGGTTGTGATAAAGGGTGCAATATTTATGTTGAGAATATGCAAAATGGTAATGAAGGCCATGGAAAAAACCGTTATTTTGATAAAGATCTCAATTAGGGTTATTCTTGAAGCTATGCCAGTTTTTTGAGCAAGATAGATGTCCACGAGTTTAATTAACAAGTTCGTTCCACTTATGGCAAGAGATATCACAAAGAGAATTAGCAAGGCTTTGTTGATAATGTTTAGAATCTGTGTCGGAATGGGACTCACCGAAAAGGCAAGATAAGCTGCTAATAATAATGCCCAGATTGGAAGTATCTTCTTAATCTGCATCACAATTATTTCGTCCCAGGACACTTTTGTTTTCGCCGCTAGACGATACAAGACCCTAAGAAGAGTAACATACATTAGAAGAGCTAAAACAAGGACCCCAAAAAAGATAGCCCCTGGTATGATTAACTGAGACCAGTGCATGAATTAAATCTAAATTTAAGCTGATCTATTGTCAAGTATTCTGTTGGTTAAAGCGAATTTTCAATTTCGCATAAGTTCAAGGAAATTTTCAAGGATATAAATTAAAGCAGTTTAAAGAGTTAACAGACGGTTATGAACCCAAACTTATAGGCAATTTAGGTGAAAGTTTTGAAAGTTTTACATTAGGTCTTTCCTTTTTTGATGCTTTGAAAAATGGAAAAGATGAACCTAAACGAGTAGTTATTGAGATGTCTAAAGAGACAGTTGAGAATAAATGAAAAGGTAGAGATAAATGAATGCTGAAAAAGAGGTGGCGGGAGAGAAAAAGAGGAGTGATCTAATTTGTGAAAATATAACGTGGGAGGGGATCATAATTTATTAATCAATGGCCTTTGAGATGTTTTTGCGAAAAATTAGGTTAATAATTTATATTCACTCTTAAGCCACATGTAGTATAATGAATCAAGTGGGGGTAATAAGGAGATTGAGTATGTGAATTTAAAAAGGATTAAATTTGGTTTAGAGGGTTTGATGGTTTGAGCTTCAAGGATACGAATCAAAGAGATGGAAGAATTTTTTGAGCTAAGGTTTTCAAAAGTCTAGGTTAATACCATGGACTGCCATGCAGGGAGAAAATAAGTCGCA
>JANXDB010000008.1 GCA_025060015.1 Caldimicrobium sp.
ACTCGAACCCCCAGCCTTTGGATTCGTAGTCCAATGCTCTATCCAGTTGAGCTACGGGCGCTAAAATCGGGGCGGGCAGATTTGAACTGCCGACCCCCTGCTCCCAAGGCAGGTGCGCTGCCAGGCTGCGCTACGCCCCGATTATTAACCTTGTTCTGTCTTCTTTGCAAAGCCTTGCTTCAAGAAGCTAAGACTAATTTTAGTTAAACTTTGACAAATTTCAAGCACTGCCTCTAACTCCCTTGAAACATAAATTATTAAGGTTTGATTAACAACGGCATCCCAAGTAAAGGCCATAAAATAACAATAGACAGGGCAAGTACTACCAGTAAAATGATACTCATGGGGATGCCATGTTTGAAAAATTCCATGGGTGTAAACTGGTTAGAACCGTAGGCAATGGCATTAGGTGCTGCACCAATCAGTAGGAGAAAGGGCATACCAGCAGTTACCAAAGAGGCATAGAAAATAACCTCTGGAGCTACGTTTAAATATTTGGCTATAACTAAGGAAACAGGAAGGGTAATAGCTATGGCAGCCACATTCATGATGAAGTTGGTTAAAATCAGAACCAAGGTTGCCACACTCATCACAAAAACAAGCCATGGTGCATCTTTAAAAATAGCAAGCCACTTTACGGCAATCCACTGAGCTGCTCCTGTTTTCCAGAGACAAAAACCAAGACTCATGGCACCGCTAAAAAGTAAAATTATGTTCCAGGGGATCTCCTCAAGTTCTTTCAAAGTTAATATTCCAATAAGGAAGAATAGTATAGTAGATATGAGAATAATGGCTGATCTGTCTATTTTTCTGAAATCTGGCACTACTGATTGTAAAGCCATAAGGATAACAGTGCCTAAAACTATGAGCAACACCAGCCATTCTTCCCTCTTCATTGGACCCATTTCTGACATAAGCCTTGACACCTTATCCTTTAAGCCTCTTATAAAGGCCTTTTCTGGCTTCAAAAACACGACAAAATAAAGCCATATTAGCAAGACCATGAGCCATCCCACCAAGAACATATACTTGGTGAGCTCAAAGAAACCTACATCCCTTCCTGTGAACTCCTTAAACATTCCGGCGGCAGCTGGACCCCTTGCTGCTCCTAAAAAGGTAATAATACTTCCTGCACCAGCCGCATAGGCCATGCCTATGAATAGGGCCTTACCAAAATTAGTCCGTCTGTCTCCCTCTCCGTATAGACTATATATGGCTAAGAGTATGGGAAAAACCGTTGCTGCAACGGCGGTATGGGCCATGACATGAGTCAGTAGGGCTGTTATCACCAAACAGCCTAAAAGTATAAGATTTGTTCTCTCTCCCACTATGTCTAACATCTTGTAAGCTATTCTCTTTGTCAAGCCTGTCTTGGTAAAGGCCATGCCGATGACAACAGATCCGAAGATGAACATCACGGAAGGATCCATAAAGTCACGGAAGGCCTCTTTGGCTGGCCTGATGGTGAAAAGAGCCTGTAAAACACCGATGGCAATGGAAGTAACCCCGATAGGAACCACCTCAAAGACCCACCAAATTCCAGCAAGCATGAAAAGAGCAATAGCCCCTTTACCCTCCTTACTCAGGGGAAAGACATTTCCAGCAGGATCTACAGCGGGACTCCATGGTGGAGAAAGATATATGGCAATAAAAAAGCCTAACCCTGCCATGATAAAAAACAACCGTTTCCAGTTAATAGCCCTCTTTTCAGACCCTATAAAGATTTCACTTTCGTTTGCCTCTCTAATCACGTCCCCCCTCCTTAATAAAACTATTCAGCCAATACAATCTCAGTGATTTCTTTAAATATGTCCATTAGGCGAATTACACCAATGATTCTACCATCATCTATTACAGGTAGGATGCGTGAATCTGTCGACACTAAGAAGAAAGCAGCTTTCGTGAGAGAATCATTTGGCGTGACAGTCGCTCTTATGGGCATTAATACCTCTTTAATTGGCTTTTGAGCCACCTTATGGCACTCCTCTAAAAAGAGATCCTCCCAAAGGATACTAAGAGTAGGGTCATCCTGGATCAAACCTTGATAACCTGCAGGTTTTGTAAACTTCAAAAATCTTGGTTCTACAGCCTTGATTAAATCAATCATGGAGAGAACTCCCCTTAACTGGTTTTTGTCATCCACAACCAGAATACTTCTGTACCCCTTACCCTCTTCAAAGTTTTTTTTCAAGATAATAAAGGCCTCCTTTAAATTCTGGCTTTCCTTTATAGAAGGATACTCCTTTAAAGGAACCATGAGATCTTTTACCTTTTTTGATCTAAGCATAAAAGGCCTCCAGCCATTTTATTTGGTTGGGGCTAATTATACTACTTCAGTGGCTGGAGTTCAAGAAGGCATGTATGAGTTCATAAGATTTTAGACTGAGAGGAATTCTCGTTAAATTTATAGCAAATCCACTCCAAAGGCGATACCTTCCCAATCCCACTATGAACCCTTGGATCGCTTAATACAAAGGTCTATCCTCTTGAGCCTCTCAAAAGATTAAAAGTCATTGAAACCGAAAACTCAAGACTCAAAAAATTACCAGCATGTAAAGAACTTGAAATACAAACTTTGATGCAGAACTATTAAAAAACTTCTAGATTTTCAACAGATATGTGTTTTTCAAGAGAAGATGACAGAATAGGAGTAGGAGTAAAGAATTTAGAGGAGTAATAGCTAGTTGCAAGGGAAAGCTATATGCGATAGACTTTATCAATGACAGTCCTGAGAATGGGAGAAGACTCAGGGTATTCCATGTAATAGATGCTTATTCGAGGTATGTATTTCCGGCATTGGTTAATTTTAGTTTGAGTGGAAAGGATATAGCGGAGCATTTATCGTGGATATCTAGGGAATATGGAGTTCCGAGGGGGATAAGGAGGGATGACGGGGTTCTGAAATTCGATGACCTTTAGTCTAAAGGCGACTTCTTTTTTTGGATGCATCTTTAATTGCTTCAAGTCTTTGCAGCATTTTTAAGTCTTTGATGGGAGAAGGGGTTAGTGAGAAGCTAAACGATTGATTCTCAATTTTAACACTTTTTTCCTTCTAAAAAGACCTTGAACTTATGCAGGAAACCTTGAACCTTTCGATAATTTACCATAAAATGTATTAGCCATGCAAGGAGGTCACAGATTTTATTTTAACTTTGAAGGTGCAGAGGGCCTCCTTCCCCTGAATGAAGCCCATCACGCAGTGATGGTTTTGAGAAAAAAGGTAAAGGACATAGTTCTGCTTATCAATGGAAAAGGCGAGGAATATGTAGGACAGATTAGCGAAATCAAAAGGAACAGAGGAGTAACCCTTGTGAAAGTAAGAATTCTTGAGCTTCTACGCAAAGAATCACCGCCAAGGATTATCCTTAACGTTTTTTTGCCTCTGCTTAAAGGAGATAGGACAGATTTTCTCATAGAAAAAGGCACTGAGCTAGGTGTAAACAACTTCACGGTCTATCAATCTAAACACACCATTCCTAAAATATCTCCAGACAAAATCCTCAGATTCAAAGAAAAGTCTTTGAATGCTCTAAAACAATCAGGAAGGTTATATCTTCCCACCGTGACCCTTTCAACCTCCCTAATCAAAACGCTTAAAGACCTCTCTCCTAGGTCTGCAATTAAGATCTTGGCCCATCCCAAAGGCGATAGCTCCCTGAAGCTTATAGCAGAAAGACTAAAAGAAAATACCGAGGAGATTATCTTACTTTCGGGGCCAGAGGGAGACCTAAGCCAAGAAGAGTTTAACATGGCTATTGATGTTGGATTTCTCCCTATCTCTTTATCTCCATATATCCTAAAAGCTGAAACGGCATCTCTTTCCCTGATTGCCATTGTTACCTATTTGATAAAAGAATTTCATAATAAGACTTATTGACAAGTTTAATAAATCCTTTTAAATTAACTCTCAGTAGGAGAAGATATGTTTGATCAAAGAAAACTTGAGGTTTTTATCAAGCTTTTCGAGACAAAGAGTTTTTCCAAGACTGCCAAAGCCCTTTTCTTGTCTCAACCCACTGTTACCTCCCACATAAAAGATTTAGAAAACCACCTTGGTGTCAAGCTTTTTGATCGTTCTACCAGATCTGTTCTACCTAGCAAGGCAAGCAAGATTGCTTACCATTATGGTAGGCAAATTCTTCAACTTCTCAAGGATATGGAGAGGGATCTAATTCCCTACAGGGATGCAAAAGCAGGTTTTATCGAGATTGGAGGAAGCACTATACCTGGTCAGTACATCTTACCACCAATCGTAAAGGAATTTCGAGAAAAATACCCAGAAATAACGATATATCTCAAAGTAGGAGACACAAGGGAGATAATCGAACAGGTCTTGGCAGGAGACATAGAGTTTGGCGTTGTTGGTGCTAAGATTAAAGAGAATTTGTTAAACTTCGAAGCCTGCTGTGAAGACGAAATAACTCTTATAGGACCAGGTAAGAACTCCCCTGGAGAAATAGAATTAGAAACTCTATATGATTTACCTTTGATAAAGAGAGAGGATGGTTCTGGCACATGGAAAACTGTTATAGATCATCTCGAAAGTATAGGATTAGAGGTATCACGATTTAAAATCGTTGGAGAGATGGGTTCTACAGAGGCTGTTAAAAGGGCTGTTATGGCAGGTTTAGGGTTTTCTTTTGTCTCAAGAAGAGCTATAGAATTAGAGGTGTCAACTCAGATTTTAAAGAGAATAGAGATAAAAAATCTCTCTATAAAGAGAAATTTTTTCCTGGTGTATAGAAAGCAAAAAACCTTTACGCCAGCCTGTGAAACTTTCTTAACCTTTTATAGAGCTGCCCTATCTTAAAAGGGTTTAGCCTTTCTAATAGAAGGAACTTCTTTTCTCTTTTTCACAAGATCTTCGCCAAAGAGAATGGTCTTCAGCCATCTAAATCCAAATTGTAGCAGACTTAGATCGTCCGTCTTTATCTTCTCCAAAGTATCCTGAGGCACCTCAAAGATATCCAGAAATTTTGACTCAAAAACAAAGGTTCTAAATCTCTCTGGATTTGAGGATACCATGAAAAAGAGTTCTAAACTCTTTTCTGGAACCTCTACAGGGCCAAGAGACTCCTTTTTCATTATGATCTCAGCCCATTCAAAGATGGGTTCTTCTAAGGGAGGAATACCCTGGGAGTAGCGGTATTTCTCAACTGTCATCTCCTCTCCAGAGTCAAGCCCTTGACAAAATCCTTCTTTAACTAAGTAATAAAACTCCTCATTCCTTTTCTCGTCTCTGTTTCTGAAGAGCCCAAAGCCCAGAGGGTAGTACCTACAGGCAAGGGGTCTTACTTCATAGATGTTACACCCACCATCACCAAGAAAAGGACAGGTCTTGTCTTTGTCATCTCTCATCTTTAAGCGCACAATTGGAAGGCTTGACTTAGGTAAAATAAAAGGTTCGGTGTAAAGTATCAAGAACTCCTCAGTTCCAAGCTTGAGATAATCTCTAATCCTTATGATATCATAGGGCGTAAGGGGCAGATGCAGTTCAGAGCAGCATAGTTTAAAACAGGGCACACCGGGATAGCATTGAAAGACAAACTTTGACTCTGGAGTCAACCTTATAGGTTCAACGATTTTTTCAAAACCCTTGGCTCTATGAATGGCCTCCATGACCATACCTCAAGGCAAGTTTTTTAGATTACTATAACCATCATTCTCAAAAAAACCAGTCATAATTCAAACCATGTTAGGATGAGCACTTTTCTTGTCAAAGGAGGAGTTTTGTTATAAAATTTAAACAAATATGAATTTATCCTTCAAGTATTTAATCCAGTTAAGTAGAAAGATTGCCTACATACCAGTGATCAGCCTTTTCATAGGGGCTCTCTTCTTTTCACTTTACGGGGCCTATCAAATGGTAGAAATGATCTCCCTTTTCATTACTCACTCGCTATACAAAGAGAGCATCCTCCTCTCAACCAAGGCAATCACCGTTATGGACAATTTCTTACTTTCAGTAATACTCTACATATTTGCCATAGGACTCTATGAACTTTTCATAGGATCACTTGATGTACCAGAATGGCTGAGAATAAACAACATCGATCAGCTAAAGAGTAAACTTGCCAGTGTAATAATTCTAATCTTAGCGGTAACCTTTACCAAGAGAGTGGTTCTGTGGGAAAAAGCCCTTGACACTCTGTTTTTTGGTCTGGCCATAGGCATTGTGATGGGCGTTCTAATACTCTATTACAAGATTAAAGAACATTAGGTGAGGTCCTAGTCAAGAGAATCTGTCAACCTCTCCGTTGATAATTCTTGGAGAAATCCGCATCCCTTTTCTTTTTGTTGCATAAATAACTCAAAAATAAACCATCAAAGTTCAAAACTGACCGCATCAGCCATCTGCTTATAATCTCTGGTTTGGATATTTTATAATGGGTATAGTCATTTATCGAGCAAGAGTGGGAGGGACTTTTGGAGTAAGTTATGGGCTTGGGAATGTATCGCCTTTGAAGTGGATTTGTTATAAATTTAACCAGAATTCCCCTCAGTCTAAAATCCTATGGACTCATACATTTTTCTTGTCTTTTCGATAGTTTCAATTAAAATTATTTTAATAAATATTTTTCTTCAATTAGGTTAAAAAGAGCTAAGTGAGGATTTTATGAAAAGGGGAATTATTCTTGCTGCAGATTGGGTTCTTTGTTGTGCTGAGATTCCTCCAATAAAGGATGGTGCTGTTGCCATAGAGGGTTCAAAGATAGTCTCCGTTGGTCCGCAGCAGGAGGTCCTATCTAAATACCATCACTTTCAGGTGTACTCCTTCAAGGGTAAACTCATCTTTCCAGGCCTTGTGAATGCCCATACCCATGCTCCCATGAGTATTCTCAGAGGTATCGCTGAGGATCTGCCTCTTATGACCTGGCTTACTAAGTACATTTTCCCAGTGGAGAGCCATCTCAAAAGAGAGTGGGTCTATTGGGGAACAAAGCTATCCTTGATAGAAATGATCAAATCAGGGATTGTTCTTTTCTGTGATATGTATCTCTTTGAGCCCGAGGTGATCAGGGCTACAGAAGAGGTGGGTCTCAAGGCTCTCTTAGGTGAAGGGTTATTTGATTTTCCCTCTCCTGGTTACGGTCCCTTAGAGAAGGGCTTTGAGCTTACCAAAGAACTTTTAGAGGGTTTTCAAAACAACAGAAAGATCAAGATCGCCGTATCTCCTCACACACTCTACACCTGTTCCCCAGAAACGATAAAAAAATGTATCAAACTAGCTGATAAGTACGCTGCACCCCTTCATATCCACCTTGCAGAAAACAAAGAGGAGGTTTCAGAGGTTCAAAAGAGGTATGAGAAAAGACCAGTGGAGTTACTTGATAAATTGGGAGGTTTGAAGGAAAATTTACTCGCCGTTCACTGCGTGAAACTGGAGCCTAAAGAGATTGATCTCCTGGCTAAGAGGAGGGTAAAGGTAGCCCACTGTCCGGAGAGTAATTTAAAACTTGGTTCTGGAATAGCACCTTTACCTGAGATGCTCCAGGCAGAGATCACGGTGGGTTTGGGCACCGATGGTCCGGCAAGCAACAACGATCTTGATATCTTCTCAGAAATGAGAACAGCAGCTCTGATACATAAAGGCCTAAGGGAAGATCCCTCTATCATTACAGCTAAAGACGTCTTTTCCATGGCTACTGATCTTGGTGCAAAAGCCCTGTTTTTTAATGACACGGGAAAACTCCTGCCAGGCTACAGAGCTGATCTTGGCATCTTAGATCTTCAACATCTTTCCCTTCAACCAGATTATAATCCCCTCTCTTTAGTGGTATATAGTGCCAAAGCAGGTTATGTTTCAGATCTGATGATAGATGGAGAGTTTATAATGAAAAACTACCACATCCTAACCCTTGATGAGGAACTGGTAAAAGATAAAGTTCAGGAGATAAAAGAGGAAATTTTACTCATATTAAAGAAAAATTTCTCACCTACTCTTGACAAATGTTAATTTTTTGATTTCTTTGAATACCAAAAATCTCTGGAGGTGAGCTATGGCTGAGATTGAAGCCTTACTAAAAGAAGAACGTATTTTCTATCCTCCTCAGGAGGGAAAAGATCAAGCTTATATTAACAGTAAATATCAGTATGAGCAAATCTACGAATACTCCATTAAAGATCCTGATGGTTTTTGGTCTGAGAGAGCAAAGGAGCTAATTACTTGGTTTAAGTATTGGGATAGAACCTGTTATTGGGATTTTCACAAGCCAGAGATTAGATTTTTTGAGGGTGGAAAACTTAACGCCAGTTTCAACTGTCTAGATAGGCACCTGAGTAGTCCTGAGACCAGAAATAAGGCTGCCATAATCTGGCAGGGTGAACCTGATGAGGATGTGAGGGTCTATACTTATCAAATGTTACATGATGAGGTATGTAGATTTGCCAATATCTTAAAGTCTCTGGGTGTAAAAAAGGGAGACAGAATTGCCATTTACATGCCCATGATGCCAGAGGCAGTGGCAGCTATGCTTGCCTGCGCTCGCATTGGCGCTATCCATAGTGTAGTCTTTGGAGGGTTCTCTGCCGAGGCACTGAAATCAAGAATCTTAGATGCTGGTGCTAAGATTTTAATCACTGCTGATGGGACATACAGAGGAGGCAGAAGAATCAACCTTCTCAGTAATGCTGAGGCAGCTATTGCTGAATGTGATTGTATTGAGAAATACATTGTGGTGAATCGTTTTGGTGATCCCATAACTCTCACTGATGATAGGGGAATTTTGTACAGTGATCTACTCAAGAACAAGGAGTTTGAGAAATATTGTCCTTGTGAAGAGATGGATGCTGAGGATGTCCTGTTTATATTATATACCTCAGGTTCCACTGGTAAGCCTAAGGGAATTTTTCACTCCACCGGTGGCTATTTAGTCTATGCGGCTCACACCACTCAGTGGGTCTTTGATCTGAAGCCAGAAGATATTTTCTGGTGCACTGCAGACATTGGATGGATCACAGGACACTCTTATATAGTCTATGGCCCTCTCTCTTTGGGCGCCACGGTCTTTATGTATGAGGGTGTTCCCACCTATCCAGATCCTGGTAGATGGTGGGAGCTTGTGGATCGTTTCAAAGTCAATATTTTCTATACAGCACCTACAGTTATTCGTGCCCTCATGAGGGAAGGGGAGGAGTGGCCTGCCAAGTATGATCTTTCCACACTTCGAGTATTGGGAACTGTGGGAGAGCCTATTAACCCTGAGGCCTGGATCTGGTATCATAAAAATATAGGTAAGGGAAGGATCCCCGTTGTTGATACCTGGTGGCAGACTGAAACTGGAGGTCACCTTATTTCTCCTCTACCATATGCTATTCCACAAAAGCCAGGTTCTGCAACCCTTCCTTTGCCAGGTATTGAACCTGTTATTCTTAGGGCAGATGGAACTCCAGCAGACACTAACGAGGGTGGACATCTATGTATAAAGAGAGCCTGGCCAGGTATGGCAAGAGGTGTTTGGGGAGATCCTCAGAAATTCAAAGAGATCTACTTTAGCAGATTCCCTGGATATTACTTAACGGGTGACGGTGCAAGATACGACGAAGACGGTTATTTCTGGATCATGGGAAGACTTGATGACGTTATAAACGTATCTGGCCATCGTATAGGCACCATGGAACTTGAATCTGCCTTTGTAGCTCACCAAGCAGTAGCAGAGGCTGCCGTGGTGGGGATGCCCCATGATATTAAAGGTGAAGCCATTTATGCTTATATAGTATTGAAAGAGGGCCATACCCCCTCTGAAGATCTGAGGAAGCAGCTTGTTCAGCATATCAGAAAGGAAATAGGACCAGTTGCTACTCCTGATGTGATTCAGTTTGTAAGTGGACTACCAAAGACAAGGTCTGGCAAAATCATGAGAAGAATCCTAAGGAAGGTTGCAGCAGGTGTATACGATGATCTCGGAGACATCTCTACCCTGGCAGATCCAGCTGTCGTTGAGGATATCATCAATGGCAGAAAAGAACTCTTTGGTAAATAATTAGATTCACCAAAAAGCCCCCTGTTTCAGGGGGCTTTTCTATCCTAATGCAAGACTTTGAATTCTATCTACCAACAAAAATCATATTTGGAAGAGACTCTCTAAAGAGATTTCCCAAGGAAATCAGCTCCCTGGGAAAAAAGTGTCTCTTTCTGTATGGCCAGGGTTCTATAAAGAGAACAGGGCTCTATGATAGAATCGTTGATATCCTAAAGAATACCTCTATCCAATTCGAAGAGTTTGGTGGCATAAAGAGCAATCCCACTTTGGTTCAGGTTCGTGAAGCCATTCAATTGGCAAGGAGCCTAAAACCTGATTTTTTGCTTGCAGTTGGCGGAGGTAGTGTTATCGATGTAGGAAAGGCTGTTGCCTGTGGATATTATTACCAGGGAAATCTCTGGGATCTTTTTGAGAGGAAGCTCGTTCCTGATAAAGCTTTGCCTTTAGCTGTCATATCAACTATAGCTGGAACTGGCTCTGAGATAAACAACATTTCAGTTATCGTAAACGAACTCAAAAGATACAAGCTTAGCCTCAGATCTCCTGTCCTTTTCCCAAAGTTCTCCTTTATTGATCCATCCCTGACTTTGACAGTGCCTAGAGAATATGTGGCTTATGGGGTGATGGATGCCTTTTCCCACCTCTTTGAGTTTTTTATGTTTAGAGACCTTAGGCAGAACAATGTTACAGAGGATTTGCTAGTGCTTTTTATGAAAGATCTTATAAAATGGGGAGTTAGAACTGTTGAAGAGCCAACAGATTACTACGCAAGAAGCCAGGTTCACTGGATCTCTCTGCTTGCCCTCTCGCCTCTGGTTAGAGCTGGTCTTGGAAGTTATCGCTTTCTTCTTCATTCTTTGGAACATCCCTTGAGTGGTGGATATCCCATAGCCCATGGCCAGGGTTTAGCAACCCTAGTAAGAGCTTATTTGAGGATAAACAGAGCTCACGAAGCTGTGAGAAGTTTCTTTGTAAGAGTATTGGAAGTGCCCTTAGGACCAGATCTAGCTAAGAGAGGCCTAAAGGCTTACGATAGCCTACTTGAGAGATTGTCTTTACCTAAAACTCTAAGAGAGGTAGGTCTTTCGGAGGATGTTATTCATGATCTTGCGGAGAAAGCCTGGGAAATACTACACCTTTGGAAGGCAGAAAAGGATATCAACAGGGAGAGTTTGGTTAAGATTTACCTTGAGGCCTTTGGTCACTGAAAGATCAGTATTTTGGTAAGGTCTTAACCTTCCATTCAGTTATTAGGAAATTATCAATGATAAAGTGTTTTGTGATTTCAAAATGGATAATCTTCTTTAAGCTCTTAAATCCCTCTCCTCCAACTAAGGTAGGGACATTTTCACCTCCTACGACCACTGGAAGGTGAATAAGCCTCAATTCATCAATGAACCCCAATCTTATGAACTCCCAGTTAATGGAAGCACCTCCCTCAACCATAAGGGTTCTGATGCCTCTTTTATAGAGCAGAGGAAGAAGTTCTTGAAAATCCACTAAATCTTCGCCTGAAATAATGATCTCAGCACCGAGTTCCTGAATTTTTTTTACTCTCTCTTCTGGTGCCCTTTGGGTTGTGACAATGATAGTTGGTGCATCTTTGGAGAAGATGTTAGCGTTAAAAGGAACGTTAGCAGTAGAACAGGGAATTATCCTTGTCGGGTTTTTCCCCTCTACATAACGGACAGTAAGGCTGGGGTCATCAGTTCGCACAGTTTCGCAACCAACCATGATGCCGTCAACTTGAGCCCTAATACCATGAAGGTATTTGTAGACATCCTTGGTCATGAAGCTCATTAATTCTTTAGAAGAGGCACCTCTGTAAAGAGTCAACTTTCCATCAAGGGTTACCTCCGAGACAATGATAACATAAGGTCTAAGCATCCTTCACCTTCCCTAGATTCTTATAGAGATAAAAAACCCTTTGCAAAAGAGAGAGCCCTGTGAGAATAGTTATTAGTTTTATGCCATGATTTAGTCCAATTGTGGCATGGCTTTTTTCTAAAATGGTGAATATAACCAATGTTAGGTGAGTTTCTGGACGGCCAAAAAACCCAAGACCTTCCAGTGGATCCTGAATTTTCCCCCTTACTTTCACCTGGAATCCAGCTTCAGCGTATACCACTGGTTTAATAAAGGAGTGAAGCATGGAGAGAGTCACTGCAAAGGTGGCCCAGGTTGGTCCTGCATAAATGTAGCCAATAATTCCAAGGATCAAACCATCGACC
This sequence comes from Caldimicrobium sp., assembly GCA_025060015.1. GTDB lineage: Bacteria > Desulfobacterota > Thermodesulfobacteria > Thermodesulfobacteriales > Thermodesulfobacteriaceae > Caldimicrobium. The sequence continues at coordinate 12,215 of JANXDB010000008.1, forward strand.
CATTTGTCCGCTAACCAATCATAGACTGCACCAAACTTGGTTGGATGTTCTCTAAAGCGCGCTACCTCACCGTCTAAAAGATCAAAAAGCCCTGAGAGAAGTAAAAGGAAAAGCCCTGTCAAAAGATTTCCCCAATAGTATGCTAAAGCAGAGGCAGAACCAAGTATGAGGGATAGTGAAGTAATGGTATTGGGAGAGAGTCTGAGTTTGTAAAGTATGTATGCAAAGGGATAATAAAGTCTCCTAATGTTTTCTCTTTTGGCTGTGAGGTTCATTAATCTTAATTTTATAGAGGTATAAAGCCTTTGTCAAGGATAATTTGTATGAGTCCATAGGATGTTAGACTGAAGGGAATTCTCGTTAAATTTATAACAAATCCACTCCAAAGGCGATACATCCCCAAGACCACAATTTCTCCTCCATATAGGTCTTCTCAAATCCTCCTCCAACTTCCTATTGAATTACTCCACATAACTACTCCCCTTCGGATTCCTCAGATAATCAAATTTGCATATAAGCTTAATCTCACTCCTGCCTCCACTCAAACTCCCCTTTGTCTTTCAAATACCTTATTATTTTTCCTATCCTCAATTTTGACACCTTTCTTATTCCCCTCTTTTCACAAAATCTATTCACAAAAGGCTTAAGCTCCTCCTTAGCAATTTGTGGACACTTCTTTCTAAATTCTAAAATAAACTCCACAACCTCTGCTCTCCACTGCTTTTGTGCCTTCCTCTTTGGTGTTCTCGGTCTGGATACCAATGACTCAAGCTTACCTCTACTTTCCTTTAAAAGTCTCTTTCACCTGTAAACAGTTCTTTAAGATACTCCATAAACTTCTTTATTAGCCTAAGTGCCATATTTGTTATCGAAAATCTAGGACTTTTAACCTAAAGAGAAATTCCTCTTTAAAAGTAGCTTCTTTAGTAGAGTTGAGACTCTCAAGGAATTTTGTATCTTGATTCCTCACTTACCTTTGGCTTTTACCCTCCTTTTTTGTTGAGATGCCCTCCTGGGACTGATTTTTTGATTTTTAATTTTACCACTTCCTTACATCCCAAAAGGAGGCGGAACTTAGCCAGGGGGAGCGTAATGACCAAAATTGCCCATTGGCTCTCGCAGATAAAGGAAAATTAATAGGAGTTGTCATTTATGGGGAGTTGTGTTATCATTTTAAAAAGAATAACAAGGAGATGGACATGCACATATCTGAAGGGGTTCTCTCACCTGGAATAGTAATAGTCGGATGGCTAGGAGTAATTCCTATCCTTGCTTTCAGCCTGAAAACCATTAAAAGTCATCAACTTCCAAGGATTGCCCTTTTTAGTAGCCTCTTTTTTGTAATAAGCTTCATACATGTTCCCTTAGGTCCAACTTCTGCTCATTTAAGTTTAAATGGGCTCCTGGGCCTCTTCCTTGGCATAGGAGTCTTTCCAGCTCTCTTTATCGCTCTTCTGTTTCAGGCACTTTTTTTTCAATATGGCGGAATAACTGTCCTTGGTATAAACACCCTCATAATGGGGATCCCACCATATTTAAGTTCTCTTTTCCTTGCACAGAGACTCAACTCTTCAAGAAAAGCTGTAACCTTCGTTTCAGCTTTAGCCATAGGATCGTTCTCCTTCTTGGGATCTGTTATACTCCTCTCTTTGATAACCTATCTCTCAAATCCAAAATTCTATTTATTTTCTGGGGTTCTATTCATAACCCAAGTGCCCATGGCCCTTGTTGAAGGTCTTATCACAGCCTTTACAGTTATGTTCCTAAAACAAACCTATCCTGAGGCCTTAAATTTAGCCAGACACCCCTACTAAAGATGCATATTGAAGAATTTTCCGAGGGAACTTCACCCATTCACCGATGTGATCCCCGAGTTAAAATCATTATCTTTCTCTATTTAGCCTTTTCTACCGCCCTCACCTCTAAATGGCAAATTAGTGTCCTTAATTTCCTCTATGCCCTTTTAATCCTATTTCTTTCCAACCTTCCATGGAGAGGGGTTTTTAAACGTCTTTTCTGGGCAAATGTTTTTCTGAGCTTTATTCTGATATCTCTGATAATGGCTGACTTGCTGGAATTCTTCGCCAACAAGGACTCTCCACCAATTAAAAGAGAAAGCCTTGCCCTGGGAAGCCATCTAATCCTCAAGCTTAACGGCATTCTAATAGCCTTCCTCAGTCTATTGGGCACAACTTCTATCTCCCAATTAGTTCATGCTTTGAATCATTTAAAGATACCACCAAAATTTTTACTACTTCTTTTCTTATCTTACAGGTATCTGACCTACTTACATTTGGAATATGATAAGATGAGAATGAGCATATTGGCCAGAGGTTTTTCCCCAAAGACTAATCTATGGACTTTTAAGACTTATGCTTATTCCCTGGGTATACTTCTTGTTAAAACCCTCAGGCGATCTGAAGAGCTCTATCTAGCCCTTTTGGCCAGAAATTTCAAAGGAGTATATCCCCTCCTGGAACACTTTGCCATGAGGAGAGGAGACCTTGTCTTTCTTGCCATCTCAATGCTTATCTTTAACCTTTCACTCTGGTGGTTTCACCGATGAGTCTCTGTATTTTAAAAATCGAAGACCTTGAGTTTTCCTATGATGAAAGGCCTCTCTTAAAGGATCTCTCTTTTAAGCTTCTCTCAGGTGATAAAGTGGGCATTATTGGAAAAACCGGCTCTGGTAAAAGCACCCTTTTATATCTTATCATGGGTTTTCTTAAGCCAAGGAGGGGTAAAATATGTCTTTTTTCTAAGGAAATGCAAGATGAGCATAGTTACAGAGAGATTAGAAAAAAGGTTGGGCTTCTCTTTCAGGACTCAGAGATACAGCTTTTTTGCCCAACGGTGAGAGAAGACATCGCCTTTGGTCCGCTAAATCAAGGTAAAACTAAAGAAGAAGTCTTGAGAATAATTAATGATGTAGCTAATTTCTTGGAAATAAACCACCTCCTGGATCGTTCCATTTTTAAACTCTCTGGCGGAGAAAAGAAGCTATGCGCTTTAGCAGGGATCATAGCCATGAATCCAGATCTCTATTTACTTGATGAACCAACAAATGGCTTAGATGTGTATTACAGAGAGAAAATTTTTGATTTTTTAAAAAAGTTAGCAAAAGCCTTTATCCTGGTTTCTCACGATCTTGATCTATTAAAGGGGGTCTGCAATAAGATATATCAATTAGAAGATGGAAGGCTATCCTTCACGGGATTGTAATAATTCAAGCCTCAAGGAAATTTTTTTTAATGTTTCGACCTTATGGCTCTGATTTCAATACACTTAAGGCTCTTTTATTTTGTAAACAAACCCTTCATTGTGACCCTAAAGAGTTCAATTCTTCCCTCTCCCTACCCCCTTCCCCCTGCATAAGTTCATGATCTTTTTAGAAAGAAAAGGTATTAAAATTGAAAATCAATTGTTTAGCTTCTCACTTACCCTAGTATCTATAGATGGAAAAAACTTCTTAAAGATAGTGAAGGAAGAAAGGATTATTAAGTATTTGAAAGAAAGTGGGGTTGAGTTTGAGAAGAGATAGTGAAGAAACTTAGTTATTATCGGAGGACTGGGAGGTTTGTAGATAGGGAGAGGAGAAGGCAGCGAATGCGATATAAAGGTGGTAGGAGGGGATCACAGCCTGGGGAGTTGGTGCAGATGGATGCAATTGTGTATTTTTTTGGTTGGGATTAGGAGGTATGTTTTGGTTGCAAAGGATGTGTCTAGTAGATTGGGATTTGCCTATGAAGAGTAGTCATTTATCGAGCAGGAGTGGGAGGGACTTTTGGAGTAAGTTTTGGACTTGTGGACTCATACACCACTCTTGACTTTTTTGAGAAATGGGGTAATATTAAGAAGCAATAAAATGTTCTTTTAAAATGATCTTTGACAAGTGAAAATAGAAAATTGCGTAAAACTATATAAAGTATACGATTTTATAATTAATTTACAAGCATCGGCTGGATCTGATGGATAGAGGCTTTCAGAGGGTCAATTTGCAAAATATAGTTTGTTCTAAACAATCACAAGGCTTGATTGATGAGGCTTGTAAGGGGTTAGGGTTGCAACCCGCCCCGCTTCA
>JANXDB010000059.1 GCA_025060015.1 Caldimicrobium sp.
AGAGGACAGTAAAAATCCTTTTGCCTTGATAGGTATGTTAGTGGGTATTATTGTTCTTCCCATAGCGGCAACTCTTATTCAACTGGCTCTCAGCAGAAGTAGAGAATTTCTGGCAGATGAAACAGGAGCTCAAATAATTAAAAACCCCACTGCCCTTGCCCGTGCTCTTGAGAAATTAGAATCATGGAATAGAGCCTATCCCATGGAGGTAAACCCTGCACAGGCCCAGATGTTTATTGTAAACCCCCTTTCAGGCAAAAGCTTGCTAAAGCTCTTTTCTACTCACCCACCCATTGAGGAGAGGGTTACGAGACTATATAAGATGGGAAGAACCTAATTTTTAAGTTTTTATGATAACTGCTGTTAAAATTTACGAGGCCTTTAGACAATTTGGGGAGGAGCCTGCGCGAATTCTTGCGGAGTATATTGAAGAATTGGAGAAAAGGAGTGCTGTCACCAAGGATGAATATCAAGAAAGTGTGTTGATTTTAACTAAAGAGATTAAAGAGACGGGAATTCACTCAGTCAGAGAGATTGAGAAGCTAAGAGCGGACTTAACTAGAGAGTTAGAGAATTTAAGAGCAGGACTTATCGTAGAAATCGAGAAGGTCCGAGCGGATTTAACCAAAGAGATCGAAAAGGTCCGAGCAGATTTAATGAGGGAAGATATATAATACAAAAATGAGTCTACTCAAGTGTCTCTTTGTCTTATGGGTTGTGCAAGTCTTTGCCTTCATAGGCATTCTAATGTGGATATTTTAGGTTGGATCAGGATACTAAAAGATTCCTAAGTTATATCTTTCTTCAAGCCAGGGCCCACTCAAGATTCCTCTTACTCGGTCTAACCTTTGCCCTATTATCCTCTTCCATAACGGGTTTAGGAACATGGTCTATAAAGCCTATCTTTAATTTTGTTTTTGAAGAAAAAAACTATAGCTACTTTAAGTTTGTTCCCCTATACATCCTCTTACTTTTTTTTCTAAATGGACTTTTTTCATTATTCCAGGCTTATTACATGAAAGCTCTAGCTGTAAGAGTCATCAATGGTATTCGGCTTCAGCTCTTTAGAAAATGTCTATTTCTCCCTTACTCTTTGCTAATAAAAGAGAGAAGTGGACAGACTGTATCAAAAGTTATTAATGACACCTCTCAAATTGAACCAATTCTGGGTGAGAGTTTTCAGATTGTAATAAAGGAGAGTTTGACTGTTTGGGTTCTTATAGCCGTTGCCTTTTATCAGCGCTGGGATTTAACCCTACTGATACTGATAACTCTTCCAATAATCATCTATGGAACCAAGGTTTTGGGTACCAAAGCCAGAAGAGCAAGAAGTCTCACACAGAGAGCCACAGGAGAATTAACACATAAAACGGGAGAGATCATTCATGGTATCAGAGAGATAAAATTAGTTCCATCGAAGGATTTTTTAACTCAACTTTTTTCAAAGGAGCTTGAGCGTTTTTATAGGTTGAGTTTAAAGGTCACCAAATATAGAGAATCATCAAAGAGCCTTGTGGACCTGATGACAGGTTTAGGTGGTGCATTAATCATAGGTTATGGAGGTTTCCTCATCATCAAGGGCAATCTAAGTCCAGGTGCCTTTTTGTCTCTCATGACAGCGATGCTTCTCATATATACCCCTTTGAGAAAACTCTCTCGGGCCTATACCGGTCTTAAGGAAGCTCAGGGTGCCTGGAGTCGAATTGAAGAACTTCTCTCGAAGGAAGAAGAAAGAGGAGGAGGCCTAAGGGTATTGGAAACTAATGTTGGTTTCCTACTTAAGGAAGTCTCTTTTCGATATAATGACGATTTACCATATGTGCTGGAGAAGGTCTCCCTTTTCATACCAGCTAGACAGATGGTAGCGTTGGTTGGACCAAGTGGAGCTGGTAAAAGCACTTTGATTTCTCTTTTACCAAGATTTTTTGATCCTACGGAAGGTAAAATTTATCTAGATGATCATCCTTTAGAGGATTTTGATTTAGAGAGTCTACGAAATCTATTCGGTATGGTATGGCAAGAACCCTTTCTGTTCAACCTCTCTCTTTGGGACAATTTAACTTTGGTGAAACCAATGGCTACCGAGGAGGAGGTAAGAAGTGCCTGTGAACTTGCTCAGGCCTGGGAATTTATTGAAAAATTACCTCAAGGCCTTGATACTGTCTTAGGTGAAGAGGGTCTTATGCTATCCGGAGGACAAAAGCAAAGGCTTGCTTTAGCAAGGGTTTTCTTGAAAAAACCGCCAATAATAATCCTTGATGAAGCTACAAGTCAGCTCGACACCCTTACTGAGAAAGCTATTGAAAATGCCTTACAGACCTTAAGGGGAAAGCATACCCTCATAGTGATTGCCCATAGACTTTCGACCGTCACTAAAGCTGATAAGATCGTTGTAATGGAGAAAGGTAGGATCGTAGGCGAAGGCAGACACGAAGATCTCTTATCTCAGTCTCCCCTCTACAGAGAGCTCTATCAGAGTTTTCAGAGGAGGATTTGAGTATGTTTAGAGCACTCATACCCTGTGCAGGGGTTGGGGAAAGGATGGGTGCAGGTAAGCCCAAACAGTTTCTTACCCTAAAAGGTATACCCATCTTTGTTCATACTCTAAGGGCCTTTGAATTCCATCCACTGTGTGCGGGCATCTATCTAGTGGTTCACAAAGATTATCTAGCCTTTGTAGAGAAAAATTTATATGAGTTCGGAGTCAAGAAGATTGAAACTATAGTTGAAGGGGGACCAACAAGACAGGAGTCTGTTTATAATGGTTTACGACAGATGGATTCCAATGAAGGTATTGTATTAGTGCATGATGCCGTAAGACCTCTTGTTGAGGAGAGAATCATCACCAATGTATACTTAGAGGCTTTAAATTTCAGTGCGGCAATTCCTGTAATACCTGTTAGGGATGCTATCATAAAGGAGAGTGATGGTTATTTGGGAGAACCCCTTTCAAGAGAGGGGCTCTTCTTAGTGCAAACTCCTCAGGGCGCTAAATCTTCTATACTCATGGAGTGCATGGAAAGGGCCAAAATAGATGGGCTTAACTTCCCAGATGAAGGCTCTCTTCTTCATCATTATGGATACAGGATAAAACTTGTGGAGGGTTCATCTTTAAACATAAAAATAACCTATCCACAGGATTTACTTCTTGCAGAAAGACTCCTTTCCAGTTAAAATAATTTAGCTTTAAGTCAATACAATCTGTCATGGAAATAAAATTAATTACCTTTCTTCCAGAGAAGCCCGAAGAGTATTTATACTTTGGAATAAAGGCCCTTGGTCTTTCAGAGGAGGACCTTTTTAAGCTCTACTTTTTGACCTTAAAAGTAAAAGCTTTGAGTGATGTCCCTGTCTATAAATTTTTGGAGAGAGCCATACCCAATATAAAATTCGATGATCTCGGGAAAAAGGAATTCCTCTTAAGCCTTTCAGTATACTCTTTAAGAGAGTTACTGAAAGAACATCTTGATCTAAAATTTACCAAAAATCTCTATCTTGCCCTAAAAGGAGAGTTACCACCGGAATTTTTCAAGAAATGTCTACCCAAAAGGGAAATTGTAACCTCTAAAGATATTACCTTTACACTGCTTAACTCCAGGGAGAAGATCAAACTGCAATCATATCTGAAAGTAAAACACCTTCACTTAGTTTTTCAACTAAAGGATAATTGCGAAAATCTATTGCCCGTATTACCTTATTTGGGATTATATGGACTGCGAAAGAGTAAAGACATGGAATATGAAGTGTATACACCTTTAAGTATATCAGACTTTGTCTATATATCTACAGTTCTTGTTGATAAGAAACTTATAAAAAAGATAATTATCGATGGACTTACAATGCAATTAAAAAGTTCCTTTCCAGATTGCTTTGGCTAAATCAAATAGGAGGAGGAGGAGTATGGGTTTAAATCTGACCCAGAAGATCATTTCAGCCCACTTAGTATCAGGAAAAATGACACCGGGTGAGGAGATTGCCCTGAAGATCGATCAAACCCTGACCCAGGATGCTACAGGTACCATGGCTTATCTTGAATTCGAAGCCATAGGAATTGATCGTGTCAAGACTGAACTTTCTGTATCCTATGTGGATCATAATCTTCTTCAGACGGATTTCAAGAATGCCGATGATCATCTTTTTCTGCAGACAGTGGCTATGCGTTATGGTATTTGGTTCTCTAAGCCTGGAAATGGTATATGTCATCAGGTTCATTTGGAGAGATTTGCAAAGCCTGGGAAGACCCTTATAGGGTCAGATAGTCACACTCCCACAGCCGGTGGATGTGCCATGTTAGCCATAGGGGCAGGTGGTCTAGATGTTGCTATGGCCATGGCTGGTAAGCCCTTTTATCTGAGGATGCCAAAGATTGTGGGAGTCTATCTGAAGGGAAAACTTATGCCCTGGGTTTCAGCAAGAGATGTTGCCTTATATTTACTATCAATTCTTACCGTGAAAGGTGGGCTGGGAAAGGTTTTGGAATATTTTGGAGAAGGGGTTAACACTTTGACTGTCCCCGAGAGGGCCACCATTTGCAACCTTGGAACAGAAATGGGTGCAACCTCCAGTATCTTTCCATCGGATGATATGACCAAAGCTTGGCTTACGGCTCAGGGTAGAGTTGGTGATTTTGTGGAACTTAAGGCTGACCAAGGGGCTACCTATGATGAAGTGATCGAGGTTGATCTCTCGAAGCTTGAGCCCCTCTGTGCTTGTCCTTCATCGCCAGATAATGTTAAAAGAGTTGCTGATGAGGCAGGAAAGCCTGTCTCCCAAGTCATAATTGGCTCCTGTGCCAATTCAAGCCTAAAGGATTTACTAATGGTTGCCAGAGTTTTAGAAAGCTTCGGCGTTCATCCTATGGTATCCCTGGAGGTTAATCCAGGGTCTCTGCAGGTTCTGGAGAACTTGGCAAGTTTATCTGGTTTAAAAAGTCTGATAAGTGGTGGCGTTAGACTTCACCAGGCGGGGTGTTTAGGCTGTATAGGAATGGGACAAGCCCCACCTACAGGGTCTATTTCTCTTCGCACCTTCACTAGGAATTTTCCCGGAAGATCTGGAACCAATCCAGATTTTGTGTATTTGGTCTCTCCGGAGACTGCAGTTGCCAGTGCAATAAAAGGCGTAATCACCGATCCAAGAGAACTAGGAGATTATCCACAGGTCTACTTGCCTGAAAAACTCATAATCAACGATACTTTACTTATCCCTCCACTTTCCGAGGATGAAGCTAAAAAAGTGAAGATAATTAGAGGACCAAACATTGCTCCCCTGCCAGTCTTTGACCCTCTTCCAGAGGATATAGAGGGTGTTTTTCTACTAAAAGTAGGGGATAATATAACCACAGACCATATAATGCCAGCAGGTGCTCAGATTTTGCCCTTGAGAAGTAACCTTCCAGCTATAAGTCAATATGTTTACAAGAACATAAGGGCTGATTTTGCCAAGGAGGCCATGGCTGTTAAAGAACAAAACCTTGTTGTTGGAATAATTGGTGGAGAAAACTATGGCCAAGGTTCTAGTAGAGAACATGCAGCCCTTGCACCTCGGTATTTAGGTGTTAGAGTTAAGTTAGCTAAGAGTTTTGCAAGGATTCACAGAAGTAACCTCATCAACTTTGGAATCATTCCATTGCAATTTGAAGAGCCCCAAGCCTTTGAAAGCTTAGAAAGTGGTGATAGATTTGTAATCAAGGGTATAAGAGAAGCTCTCCGTTCAGGGGAAAGGAGATTTAAGATCTATATAGAAGGCAAAGGTCAAATTTGGGGAGTAGGTGAATTTACTGAGAGGGAAAGGGCCTGCCTTATTGCCGGATCACTTTTGAACTTAGCCAGGGAGTAAGGAGGATGTTTTACAGCATTGCCCTTGGTCTTTTTCTGTTTATCGTTAGTCTACAGGGACCGGAAAATCCACCAGAAGTTGTGAAGGAATGCAAACCAAACCTCGCCTCTGAGGTAACACCCTTTGCGGAAAAGTTAAAGAGTCGGCTCAAGAACGATTTAAAAGATAGAATTCCTGAGAAATACATTGAGGCAATCTTTTGCAATGAGACCCTTACCTATTCTCCAGAGGTAATGATCAGGAGCCTTACTTGGAAAGAGGCCAAGCTTCCTTATCATCAGTTTCTAGAGACAGATAGACTAAAGAGGGCCCAACAGTTCATGGAAGAAAGATCAGATCTTTTATCAGCCTTAGAGGAACGCTTCAAGGTTGATAAAGAGGTTATTACAGCCATATTTTTAGTGGAAACAGACCTAGGGAGAAAAACCGGTCATCACAGGGTCTTAAACACCTTTTTTAGTTTAGCTCTTTCTGGTGAAGAGGATCTCTTCAGACAATATCTAAGGGAGGTTCCAGAGGTATCCTTTGATAACGAGACTGTGAGAAAACGCTGGGAGAGACGAGCAAAATGGGCTTATGGAGAGCTACTCCATTTCTTAGAGATAGCCTACAAGCATCAATGGGATCCTTATGCCATCAAGGGATCTGTCTTTGGAGCCTTTGGTTTTCCTCAATTTGTGCCTAAAAGCTTTGTGAATTACGGGTTTGACTGGGACGGAGACGGAAGGGTTGATCTCTACTCTATTCCTGATGCCCTGGCAAGTATTGGAAACTATCTTTCCAAAGAGGGCTATCGAATGGAGGCAGACTACCATCACAAAAAGAAAGCCATCATGAAATACAATATCAGTGAGCCCTATGCTGAAACGGTGCTAAAAATCGCAGAACATTTAAAAAAAAACCTCATTCGATCAAGTCATGGTCAAGGAAGAGATTGAAAAACGGATATACAAGCTCAAAAGCCTTCTTAAAGAAGGGGAGTTAGGTGGTGCTTTAGTTTTCTCTCCTCTCAATATTTTCTACCTCACAGGCCAATGGATTAGTGGATGCCTACTGATCTCAGAAAAGAAGACTCTGTTACTATCAAAGAGGCCCAAGAGTAGCCCAGGGCTAAAGGGAGGGTACTTTGATTTTAGGGCCATCAAGAGCTATAGAGAAATTCCAACGATTCTGGAAGACCTATCTTTGAAAGATGTTGCTCTTGAATATGGTGCTTTTAGTCTCTCAGAAGGAGAAGATGTGAGGAGACTTTTTTCTGGTTTCAACGTTAGACCTCTTGACTCACTGATATGGGAACTGAGAATGATTAAAAGTCCAAGGGAGATACTTTACCAAAAAAAGGCTGGGTCACTTCTTAGGAGGGCTTTAATTAAATCTCTTAGACACATAAAGCCTGGTCAGAGAGAGATTCGCTCAAGTGCTATACTGGAATATCATCTAAGAGATCTTGGTCATCCTGGATACACTAGATCCTCCCATAGTTTTGAGCTTACCTACGGCTATTTTATATCAGGGAAAGAAGGCCTATTCCCGGTGATCTTTTCTACGGGTGAGGGTGGAAAGGGGTTGCCCGGTTTCCCTGGAGGTGCAAGCTTTAAACGCCTGAAAAGAAATGAACCCATCCTTCTTGATTTTTCAGGATTTTATCGAGGCTACTACGTGGATCAGACAAGAATGGCAAGCTTTGGGGAGGTTAAAGAGGCAGAGCCTTTCTACAAGGCCTCCTTAGAGATACTTCTCACCCTGGAGGCAAGAGCTCTACCAGGTGTTCCTTGTGCTGAACTTTTTGAGATTGCCTTTGATATTGCTACTAAATGGGGTATTAGAGATCACCTTATGTGTCACGGTGAACCTTTACCTTTTGTGGGCCATGGGGTTGGCCTTCAGATCGATGAACCCCCAGTGATATCCTCAAAAAATACCAGGCCGCTTGAGGAAAACATGGTCATAGCCCTTGAGCCAAAGTTTCATGTGCCAGAGCTTGGAGTAATTGGCCTTGAGGATACCTTTTGGGTAACGAAGAGGGGATTGAGGAGATTAACCCCTTTTCCCAGGGATTGGATATACTTAGATTAATTAGGAGAGGCCTATGAAAAAAAGGAAAAAAATACATACGAAATTCATATTTGTCACCGGCGGAGTTCTCTCTTCCTTAGGTAAGGGTCTAGCAGCGGCATCCATAGGAGCACTTCTGGAGGCAAGGGGCTTAAGAGTTACCTTTCAAAAGCTTGATCCCTACATTAATGTGGATCCTGGTACCATGAACCCCTTTCAGCACGGAGAGGTCTATGTGACAGACGATGGAGCAGAGACTGATCTTGATTTAGGACATTATGAGAGGTTTACCTCGGCTGTTATGTCAGGTAAAAACAACTATACCTCAGGCAAGATCTATTTTTCCGTTATCTCCAAGGAAAGAAAGGGTGTTTACTTAGGTGGTACGGTGCAGATTATACCTCATGTAACTGATGAGATAAAAACAGTTATTTTTGAACTTGCTTCTAAAGATGTGGATGTAGCCATAGTTGAAATCGGTGGCACTGTTGGAGATATCGAGAGCCTACCTTTTTTAGAGGCTATAAGACAATTAGGATATGATTTAGGAAGAGAAAATGCCCTTTATATTCATCTAACCTATGTGCCCTATATAAAGACCGCAGGGGAGTTGAAAACCAAGCCTACTCAACATAGTGTAAAGGAACTTCGAGCCATTGGTATTCAGCCCGATATCCTCCTTTGCAGAACCGATCGATTTTTACCAGCAGACATAAAGAGAAAAATAGCACTTTTTTGCAACGTGGAGGAGGACGCCGTAATAACAGCAAAGGATGTAGAATGTATCTATGAGATACCTCTTATCTTTCATCAAGAGGGGCTTGATGAAAAAATTGTGGAAAAATTAAACATCTGGACGAGGGAACCAGACTTAACCTCCTGGCATAATCTCGTGAAAACTTTCAAAAATCCTAAGGAAGAGGTAAACATTGCTATTGTAGGTAAGTATGTCAACCTAAAGGACTCTTATAAATCCCTAAATGAGGCTTTAATTCATGGAGGGTTAGCCCAAAATCTAAGAGTAAACTTGAGATTTGTCGGTTCAGATGAACTAACTCCTGATAATATTGAGGAGGTTATAAAGGGGATAGATGGTATTTTGGTTCCTGGTGGTTTTGGTGTAAGAGGCATAGAGGGAAAAATCCTTGCTATTCAATATGCACGAACCAAGGGTATTCCTTTCTTTGGGATCTGTTTGGGGATGCAACTTGCAGTGGTGGAATTTGCCAGAAATGTATTGGGTTGGAGCGAGGCAAATTCTACGGAATTCGATTCCAACACCCCCTATCCGGTTATCTATCTGATGAGAGAGTGGTTTGATTATCGAAGGGGTTGTGTAGAAAGAAGAGATGAGGGATGTGATATAGGAGGAACGATGAGGCTTGGTGCTTATCCATGTAGGCTTGTTAGGGATACTAAGGCCTTTCAAGCTTATCAAAGAGAGGAAATCTTTGAAAGGCATAGACATCGCTATGAGTTCAATAACAAATTCAGAGAGGCCTTCGAGGAGGCTGGATTACAGATTGCCGGAACCTCTCCTGATGGAGAATTGGTAGAAATAGTGGAAGTGAGAGATCATCCATGGTTTGTGGGAGTTCAGTTTCATCCAGAGTTCAAATCAAAACCTTTGAATCCTCATCCTCTTTTTGTAGCCTTCATCAGGGCTTCATACGAGAGAAAACAAAGTTAGATAGCTATGGTTGATTTACATACGCACTCTAACGCCTCTGATGGAACCTTTAGTCCCAGGGAATTAATTTATCTTGCTAAAAGAGAGGGGCTAAAGGCCTTAGCTCTAACTGATCATGATACGGTTAAGGGGTTAGAAGAGGCTTACGAGACTGCTAAGGAAGAGGAGCTTCCCTTTCTCTGTGGTGTGGAAATTAGTGTTAAATTTGACGGCCCTGGCCATTTTCATCTCTTAGGTTACTTTCTCACCCCAAAATTAGAGATCCTCGATACCATGTTGAAAAGGTTACAAGAGGCTCGAAAAGAGCGGAATTTCAAGATGATTGAAAAACTTAAAGCCTTAGGTATAGATATAACCTTTGAAGAACTTCAAAGTATAGCGCAAGGAGAAATAGGTAGACCTCACTTTGCCAAGTTACTCTTAGACAAGGGAGTGGTCAGAAATTTGGAGGAGGCCTTTGAAAGGTATCTTAAAAAGGGCGCTCCTGCCTATGTGCCTAAGGCCCTGTTAACCCCA
>JANXDB010000032.1 GCA_025060015.1 Caldimicrobium sp.
CAAGGTATTTTATGTTTTGCTTCTCATTGCTTCTCACTAACCCCATCTCCCCTCAAAGATTTAAAAATGCTGCAAAGACTTGAAGTAATCAAAGATGCATGCCAAAGAAAAGAAGTCGCCTTTAGACTAAAGGTCATCGAATTTCACAACTTCTTTGGCAGAGAAGCCCCACTCGAAGCTTCTCTGGTATCTGTAAAGCTACTATCGAGCAGGAGTGGGAGGGACTTTTGGAGTAAGTTTAAGGCTTGGGAATGTATCTCCTTTGGAGTGGATTTTAAAGTTTTTGATGATATAATCTTAAAATTAAAACAAAGCAAGGAGGTGCAGCCATGGTTAAGAAGATTTTGGTTCTGATTTTCTTTGGCATTTTAATACCCTTTGATTTTCTATGGTCATATGATAAGGATTTGGCAAAGAGATTCGATGCCATGTTTTCCATGATGACCCCCGAGATGATAGCTAAAAGGCCTTGTCAGGTAACTACTAATCAACTCATCGAAATGATTAAGAAAAAGGAACCCTTTGTGATTCTTGATGTAAGAACTCCTCAGGAGATGGCAATAGTTGGTATCACTTGGAAAGATAAACTTGAAATTCCCATGGATAAAGTATTTCGAGCAGAAAATTTAGCTAAACTGCCTAAAGATAAAAAGATTGTAGTTGTCTGTCACACAGGAGATAGAGCGGCTGCGGTTACAGTAGCTTTGAGAGCCATAGGGTTTGAGCAGGCCTTTCAGTTTAGAGGTGGAATTGCAGAAATGGCTAAAGAGGTCGGTAGAAGTTTAGGATTAACTGTTTTCGAATAATACTCTAGACTTAGAACCCCGGTAATATCCCGGGGCTATCATTTCTTTATAGTCATTGTTGATCACTATTTTCAAAGTTATTTGTTGCTTGTCTAGCCATTTTTGACTTTTGTCGTAATGGTTTTAAAATTAAGATAATTCCCAGAAAACCAGAGGATAATGGCTATGGAGTATCTTAAAACAGAGGTTTTAGATGAAACGGGTAAAAAGGTAACTCTAAGGGACATATTGAGCGGGCTTGTCGTGATTTATTTTTATCCAAAGAATAACACCCCAGGTTGAACCACAGAGGCCCTTGAGTTTAATGAAAGGCTGGAAGCCTTTGACAGCCTGGGAGTTAAGATAATAGGCGTAAGCAAGGATTCTCCAGAGAGTCACAAAAAGTTTAAGACAAAATATGGCTTGAAATTTCATCTTTTAAGTGACCCGGAGCTAAAGCTTCACAGAGCCTTTGATGTGCTTACTACAAAGAGGGCCTATGGAAGGGAGACAGAAGGTGTGTTGAGAAGCACCTTTATTCTCAATGAAAAGGGAGAAATCCTCTGGAGCAAAAGAAAGGTCCAGCCAAAGGGGCATGCAGAAGAGGTATTAAAAGCGTTGAAGGATATCACTGGAAAGGTGGCTTAGACACCATGAGGGTTGCTGTACACATAACCCATGAAGCCCTTTACAAAATCGGAGGAATCGGTGAAGTTTTAAACGGACTTTGCACCTCCTCTAACTATTTTAGTTTTTTTGATCGAACTCTCCTTTACGGACCACTCTTTGAGTACATAGGATCAGCTTCCACCAGACTCGGTAAAGATGGCGTAGTTTACTATTCAAGCAGGGATAACTATGATGTGGGACACTTTGGCGATCTCTTTAAGACCATTCTTGAGAAGTATCAGATTGAAATAGTATACGGGAAAAGACGCCTTTTCAGTGATTTAAATCCGTCAAAGAAAGCCACTGTCGATGTGTTATTAGTTGATGTAACAAAGATGAAAAGAGACTTGGTGGATTATCAAAAGTATCGCTTTTGGGAACTCTTTGGCATCACCTCTGATAGATACGAACGTGAGTGGGACTATGAGCAGTATTTTCGTTTAAGTTTGCCATATTTTGAACTGTTAAAAGCACTTTTTTCCAAACCTCAGAGGTTTTATCACTTTAGCCACGAATACATGGGCGTTCCCTGTTTGCTTGCTTTAGAGTTATCTCCTGAGTTTTCACCAGAAACACATCAAAGGATATTTTACGCCCATGAGATTGCACCGGTGCGAAGGTTGATTGAAAATCATCCTGGACACGATGTAACTTTTTATAATATACTTCAAAACGCGAAGTACACAGGCAAGCTCTTGGAGGACGTATTTGGCTCTCAGATGGACTGGTACAGAACTGCCCTTGTTAAAGCATCTCAGCGCTTTGAGAGAATATTTGCTGTAAGTGACTGGGTGGCAGAGGAGTATGTTTTTTTAGTTGGTGGGGCTGATAATCGAAAAGTGAGAGTGGTATACAATGGACTCCCTCTTGACCATGCGACCTTTGAGGAAAAACTTCACAGCCGAAGAAAGTTTGAACAGTGCTTAGATAGCAAGGGCTGCGGTCAAGTTGATCTGATCTTTTCCCATACCTGTAGATTAGTTAAAAGCAAGGGGATCTGGCGAGATCTGATCTTTCTCTCTTTGTTGGATCCTCTATTAAAGAAGGAGAACCTCACAGGTATCTACATACTTTTAGCTTCGCAAATTCCTCAGGGAAGACCTCAAGAGCTTGTGGATATTATGGTAAAAGAGTATGGTTGGCCCTTTAATCATCGCATAGGTTGGCCAGATTTAGTTGGCTATGAGGTTGATATTTATAACATTATTGAGAGCTTTAATCAGAGGGCTAAAGCCATACGAGCTATATTCATAAATCAATATGGTTTATCTAAAAGAAAGTGTGGTATTGACTTTCCTGAGGACATCACTACAAAGGATCTCAAATTAGCTACCGATGTGGAATTGGGTATGTCCATATACGAACCCTTTGGAATCTCTCACATTGAAGTTTTGCCCTCAGGCGGTGTTCCCCTTATCTCCTCCTCCTGTGGTGTCCATTTTCTCCTTGAGAAGACCTTTCCTGATGACTTCAAGCCCTACATTTCTGTGGACTTTCTTAATCAGGCTAAAGTCCTGCCAGAGAACTTACTCTTGAGTTTGACCTCTGAAAAAAGAGAGATGTTAGAAGAGCTAACTCTTGCAAGTGAGTTATATCAGATATTCCGCGCTATTCCCAAAAATAATGATGAAAGAGAGAGATTATTTGATCAAGTCCAAAACTATCTGGCAAGACTTGATTGGGAATATATAGTTAAGCATTTCTTTCTGCCCTCATTGGAGTGAACTTGGGGCCTTTATACGGCTTTACACAACATCAAAGGGCTGATGATCTTTTTTCCAGGCATCTAAGTAAAGTTCTTCTAGTCTCTTAAGAATTTGATCATATTCAGTAGTCTTTATTTTAGCCCCTTTTATACCGCCTCTAAGGTTTATCTCCACCAAATAGGGCCCTTGATCATCTATGTAGGTAATATCAATGTGAGCATATGGGAAGCACCCTCTCGCCATGACTCTTTTGCAAAAGGCAACCTCCTCCGGCGAGAGTTCATATGGCTCAGCCTTACCACCAAAGAAGAGATTTTGTCGAAAGTTCAAACTGTTTTCTCTTCTGTAGGCCTCTTGATATAGGTCTCCCAACATAATCACTCTTATATCCTTCCAGTATTTGTAGAATGGCTGTAGGACAAAGGGGAATTCAAGCACTGGTGTTCCTGCATGGTTGTAAACCTCCTCAAGATCCCTCCAGAAATTCACCCCCAAACCGCAATTTGCTTGGTCCTTTTTGGTTATAAATCCATCTACGTATGATAGCTTAGGCATTACCTCCAAAAGTCCTAATTTGTTTCTAATGACATAGGTATTAGGTGGCATAAATTCCTGCAAAATCTCTGTCTGGGCACATTTAGACTTGCTCAGGATCTGAGAAAGAAAGGATGGATAGCTTAGAACTCCTCTTTGGACCAAATCCAAAACAAGCGCAAAATCTTCTTTTCTCAGTGGCAGTCTGGTGAGAATTAGGTCTCCAGCCTTTAGAATTGAAAAATAAGTCCTAAGAGAGTTAGGGCTTTTTACTACATAGTAAGAATTCATCAAGGGTGCTACTTTTTGAGGAAGGATAGGTCAGAATTACAAGATCCACAGTAAAATCTGATTGGCCCCATGAGCTCTGCTTCCTCTTCCACTGGCTCTAAAGTTCCCTCATCTGTCTGAAGGTAGTGTATTAAAAAGGTGGCATTTTCTATTATTTCGTAGAATTCATCTCTATTACCACAATAGGGACATATAAGTTTTTCTTTAATAGAAAAATAGAGAGGTTTTTTCACCTTGACTTTATGGGTTCTACCTGTAGGTAAAGCTTTTTTCATCTCTTAACTCCTTTATCTTCCGAAATATCCAACAAACTCACTTTCTGCAAGACGATACGGTTTAATAGTTTTAAGTATTTGATCATAGGTAGGTTTGGAGGGTAAGGCTATCTCAGGGACATTCAAGGCAAAAAGTTTAAACACATAGCTATGATCACCTGTGCCAGGGGGTGGTTGTGGGCCACCGTAACCTTTGAAGCCATAGGAGTTTATAAGTTCCATTGCTGGAGGTTTGATACCATTTGGAGAAGCTCCTTCAGCTAATTCCAGAGTCTCTGGAGGAATGTTTATTATAATCCAGTGAATCCAATTCTTAGCCACAGGATGAGTATCAACACACACCAAGACAAGAGATTTTGTCCCCTCAGGGATTTCAGACCATTTCAAAGGAGGAGATATATTTTCCCCTGAGGCCCCTTTCATTACATATTTTAAGGGAATCCTGCCACCGTGAGGTATGGCTGGTGAATGGAGTTTCATGTTGTCACTTAACTCCCTGATGTTTTTTCTTTTCCTCTCTTCTTTCGAAGAGTTTAACTTTGTTTTCAGCTTCTACGTAAATTTTAGAGTTTTTTTCTAAAAAGGAAAGGGCTTTTTTATAGTGAAAAAGTGCAGTCTTAAAGTCTCCCCTGTTTTCATAATGCTTGCCAAAGTAAAAATGTGATTCTCCAAGGAGGTCTATTTTGGCGCAAAGTAGAGCATAAAAATAGAAAAAGGTTGGGTCATGAGCTATTATGCTCTCTGCTTCTAATGCTTTGAAAAGGGCGTAACTTTCCTTGAGTGCTCCCATTTCTAAAAGTGTTCGTGCTAAAAGACTTTTACGCTTAACTTCCAAGAGGTCTTTAAGAGCAGTATTTTCAAAGGTAATCTCAGTCAGAAGCCTTTGGGCTCCTAAATAATTACCCTTTGAAAAGTAAAGCTCCGCCAAGTCTAGTTTGAAGTAGTCCCGTGCAGGAAGATTGTCTAAAGCTTTTTTAAGCTCCCTTTCGGCATCGACGAAAAAGCGAGCTTGCATGAGGCTCATAGCCAAGGTGTATCTCAGCCAGGGATCCTCTCGATCTCTAAGCTGTGTTTTTAAGGTCAAGATCAAGTCAGAACTATCCTCGGAGTGTGCCCTAACCTTTGCCCTCAATCTCTTAAAATAAACAGGATCCTTGGAAAGGATATATTGATCTTGGTAGGGAATTTTGAATTTTTCGACGAGATTTTGTAAATAGGTAAGCCTTTCTTGAGGTAGGGGGTGAGTGAGGAGGTAGCGGTAGTTTAGTTCTACAGCAAAGGAGCTTTCACGGGAGAGTTTTTCAAAGATTTTGCTCATGGCTTTGGGATTAAACCCCACTTTAGTAAAGATCTCAAACCCAAGTCTGTCTGCCTCTTCTTCATCTTCTCTACTGTAGGAGAGGAGTTTGGTATGGGCCAAAGCCGATCCGGTTATGCCGACGATCTGCCCTGCTTGACCTCCACCAAGGAGGATAGCAGCAAGGGTTGCACCGGTCAGAGCAATCTGCATCCTCTTTGCAGTTTCTATTCGTTTGGCCACGTGTCTTGCCAAGTTATGGGAGACTTCATGGGCCATGATTGCTGCCAATTCATCCTCGCTCTCCAGATAGTCGAAAAGTCCCGTATTGAGAAAGATGTAGCCTCCAGGAACAGAAAAGGCATTGAAGGTTTTGTCCTTAATTAGATAGAATCTGAATTGAAAAGGAGAAAAGGATACGCCTTTTTTTATCAACAGATCGCCAAGTTGATTTATATAGGCATTGGCTTCTATGTCGCGAAGCATCTCTAAGCTTCTTGAGACCTCCTGAAGGACCTCTCTACCGATTTTTTCCTCCTCCTGAAGAGTGATAAGGGCAAAGAGGGACTGGCTATGAAAGATTAGGGATAAGATTAGTGAGAGCGTGAGGATTTTTTTCATATATCTTATAGGTTGGCGGAGGCGTATGGGAATTGAACCCACCCACTCCTTTTAGAGAGTGCACCGGGTTTGAAGCCCGGGAGAGGCACCAGCCCCCTCACGCCTCCACCTTTAGGGGCTATTGGGAGACTTACGGCACCCGGAGAGCCTGGCTACCGTTGCTCCCTTTCGGGCCTGGCGGGGTTCACCAGGATCCGTCGCATAAGCCCCAATAGCCTTAATTCTTATTATAATACCTTAAAAAATTTTTTCATCACTATGTCATGGTCTAATCCACCTTAGATGAGATCACCTTATCTTTGTGCATAACCTACTATCTACCATCCTTTCACCAAGTGAAAATCATATTGACATTTAGTTTTGAAGGATTTTTCTAACCCTTATCAGAGTCTCCCATTATCTCCAAATCTTGATGTCAAGGTATATTGGGGACTATATAATTACTAAATGGCTGGTCAAACACTTTAACTTTTGCCCTATAGACTAATTGATGATTTGAAAAGATCTCTGACATTCCCCTTGATTTTGATCTTACCTTGGAAGTAAAATCTTATGGCTCTTGAGGGCTTTTCCAAGACTTTTTTTAAAGTTTCAAAGTCAAGGCTGATTAGCGGCAGCTCTTCCACTGGTTGAGGAACTTCGATTATTTCCTCAGGACTAACCATGAATCTGAAACAGTGAGGGTAGTCACCATTGATCTCAAGATAAAAAGCCTGAGCCACCTCCTTTAATTTTTCTCTATGAGAGAGGAGAAATTCTACCACTTCTTCTCTGGAGGGACTAGGCGTGGCGTTAAAATTCAGTAGGAACATAGACGATCTGTTCCCCTGAGGCAATCTTTTCTATTATTTGATCTAAGGTTTTAAAGGCATCTCTTTCTTGCCTGAAAATACCAAGAACCGCTGGGTTCATGGGCGCAGGAAGATGAGCAACTACCTTATAAACCTCAAGTTTTCTTCCTTGGTCGGTGATGCGTGTTTCCTCCACAGAAATATATACGATATAGTCTCTGTTGATGTATCTACCGCTTCTTGTTCTGATAAACATGGGTCATTACTTTTCCTTTCCTTCTTTACTTTTCATTGCCTCTTTAGCACCCTCCAGAGCACCCTGAGCTGCGCCCTTTAAGACCTGAAAGGCAAGTTCTGCTACTTCCATGGCTGATTTGCCTATTTCCGAGGCTAAAGAGGTTACTTTGTAGAGTAATTCTTGAGAGGTTTCTTTAAGCTGTTTTGCTGCGCTTTCCCCCTCAGTAGCCTTGAGTTTCTTCTTAAGCTCCTCCAATTCAGCTTTAATTTGTTCTAACTCTCTTTCAATCTCTTTTTCACTCATGATGTAAACCTCCTTTTAGAGTTTGCTTTGAGGTTATCAAAGTCTTTTAAGGCCATAAGGCCTAAACCTATGGTTCCACCGTTATTTAAGAGGGTGCTTAATACCGGGTTGATCATCCCAAAGAACGAAAGAATAAGTCCAAGGCCATTAATGAGATTGTTGTAAAAATAAAGCTTTTTTAAACGATTACCCAGGGCAATTGATAGGTCATAGGCATAGACCAGGTCCCATAGATTTGAACCTAAGATAATGTCTGCAACCTCCAAGGCAACCTCTGCACCCTGAGTAAAGGTTATGCCAACATCTGAAAGGGTAAGAGCTGGTGAATCATTTAGACCATCTCCCACGAAGGCTATTTGCCTGCCCTGAGCTTTAAGTCTTTTAACAAGATCAGCCTTTTCCTGGGGTAGCATTCTGGCATAGTATGTTGGTATTCCTAACACCTGAGAAAGATATTGAGCTACTTGTTCGTTATCCCCGGTGCAAAGTATAAGATCCAGGTTACGTTTCTTTAGATGTTCAATCACTTCCTTCGACTCTGGTTTAGGTGGATCAATAAAGGTGAGTAAACCCTTTATTCTTCTTGTCTTTTCCTCTTCAATCAGATAAAGTACTGATTTGCCTTGAGAGTGAAAGCTCTCCACTAGATCTCTTACTTCCTGCGGAACTTTGATTCTCTTTTTCATTACAAACTTAGTGCTTCCTAGGGCGTATTTTCGTTCCTCAAGAATCCCCTCGATACCCAAGCCTAGAAAGTAGTTGGAAGAAAGTCTTGGTAAGAGAGGGATATTTCTCTCCTCCGCAAGAGTGGTTATGGCTTCAGCCACAGGATGTTGGATTCTCTGCTCCAAGCTTGCAGCAAGCTGTAGGAGTCTCTCTTCAGTGCAGTCAAAGCAGATAAGATCGGCGATCCTAGGTGAGCCAAGGGTAAGAGTTCCTGTCTTGTCAAAAATGATGGTATCAATACCTGCTAATTTTTCGAATTTTGCTCCACTCTTCATAAGGATTTTTCTCTTTGCCAAAAGAGTGGCAGAGGTCATTACCGTGAGAGGTGTAACAAAATGTACTCCCGTGTAAAAGTCAAAGGTCAGAACAGAGGAAGCCTTTCGAAAACCCCCGCTTAGTGAAAAACCGCCAAGAAGCAAGGTTGGTAGAACAAAGCGATTGGCCTCGCTTTCTGCTTTTTTCTGGAGACTCAGAGGCTCCTTGATACCCTCTTCAATAAGGCGGACAATACCAGCAAAGACCGTTTCATCCCCAGTTTTCTCTACCTCCGCTACAATCTTACCCTCCACCACAACAGTTCCTGCGTAGATCTTATCTCCTGGTTTCTTGTGAACTGGTTTAGACTCGCCAGTGAGGGAACTCTGATTGACCAAAGCCTCTCCCTCAACCACAATTCCATCTATTAAGATCTTTCTTCCTGGGTAAATAACGACTCTGTCTCCCTCTTTGAGACTCTCGGGGGCAACTTCAATCACCTTCCCCTCTTCTACCATCAAGAAGGCTTTGTTCTCCCTGTGATTGAATAATTCCTTTAGACGTTCCTCTGCCTTTTTCTCAACCTTATCTTCGAGATAATCCCCTAAGGCAAGAAGCCAGACCATAAAGTGGGCAGATAGGGGCTGTCTTGCTAAAACGGCAAGGACTAGGGCTATGGAGTCAAGTAGATGCACATCAAGCCTTTTTTCACTGAAAGAGTTATAGCCTTTTCTTAAAACAGGTATGGCAAGGGCAACGGTTAGCGCAGGCAAAAACCAGCTTGAAGATCCTTTGAAAAAAAGGTAAGGAATAAAACCAAGAGAGACATTCCTCAGCCAGATAGATTTATCCTCTTCCTTTTTAGAAAATGGAAGTTTTTTTACCTTCTCAAGGATTGTCTCCTCGGTTTCGTGTTCAAAGAAATTCAAGAAATCAATGAGATCAAAGTGATCTTCATGGTAGTAAACTATGATCTTTCCTTTGTTTGGATAGTAGTTAATCTTGTGGATACCAGGAAAACCTTTTAAAAGCGAGATCCATTCTCCGTTTAGTTTCCACTTTGTAAAGACCGGGGAAGATATCTCCAGTTTACCTCTGCTAAGGCGATTTAGATTATAGGGAAGAGCCATGGATTAAACCCTACTGAGTTGTGGCAGCACCCTTTGCGGATTTTACCTCTAAAGCCTTTACCATGGCTTCAATCTCCTGAAGGGTTTGGTGCATTTTTTGCTCCTCTTTATTTTTTTGAATAACATAGAGAATAACGAGCCCAGAGAGAGCTCCTAAAGAGAAACTTACTGGCCCGCTACAAACTGCTTTAGCTATGACTGCGGCGATATTCATGTTAACCCTCCCTTTTATCCAAGTTGTTCCTTAATTTTTTGCAATAGTTCTTGCTGTTTTTGAAGTATGGATATCTTTTTTTCAACCTCCTGTCTGTAGAGATGTTTTGCTTCCTCCCAAAGATCCTCCCAGAATTCCTTAGCTTCGTCAACAGATCCACTCAGCCAATGGCTGAAGCTAACAACCTCTTTTGCACCTACTAAAAGAATGGGGCGTGCTTCTTTACTGAGTCGATTAAGAACTACCAGAGCACCAATGGCACCAAGCCCGTAGAGAAAATAGGTCCCAGAAATACAACTTCCAATGGCTTTACAGATTTTAAGCTCGCAGATACTCATTTCCTATACCTCCTCCTTAAAGAGTTTTTTTAATGAAAGGCATCATTATCTGAGAGCAAATAAGGAAACTCAAAATACCAACCTTTGCCCCAAGTAGCCCCACAGAAATTCCCAATTTCAGGAGAGGATGCTTTAAGATAAGGTGAAGATAGTAATTTAGATCCTCTTTATCAAATTTGATACTCCTTCTACACTGAAAATCTCTGAGAAAGTTATCTGCAAGGCTGTCTTGGATAACTTTTATCCTTAGGGTTCTTCCTGTGTCTCTGTCTGATAAGTCAACTACACCTGGAAAGGCCTTTATAGCCTTTTTAAAGTTTTCCTTCTCGACGAGGGTTTCAAAGTGAAACAAATAGAAACCATTGTATTGACTTATTTTTTGCATAACAATAATCTTAAATTAAGATTGTTAAAAAGAAGTTAAACGAATGTTAAAACTCAGAAGATCCTGGATATTATTTTTTCAGCGGCCTTTTCCAGTAGGCCTCCTATGACAAAGGACTCTATGAGGATATTTCTGTCTTTAGAGCTAAAAAAGGTATCCCTCTCAACTCGCCTTGCTCTGTAGTGTTTTTTAAGAATCTTTACATATCTGTCTTCCTCTCTGTTTAGATAAGTCATTATGGCATCAAGATCGTAATTCTTCATGGCCCTCCTCCTCTTTTTTTAATAATAAAATATTATGAGATTTTTAAAGTGAGATTTAAGAATTTTTAAAGGATTGTTAAAATTTATGAGGGGAGGAGCAAGGGGCTTCCTCCTCCCCTTAATGAAATCTAGATGCCTTTGACAAGAGATTTGTAAAGGGATCTATCCTCTCTCCATAGATCAAAGCGGTCTATGTGTATAAGTTTGGTCCAAACCTTTACAAAATTATGAACGAAAAGTTCTTCTCCATCATCAGCAGCATAGACCTCACAGAGGCTTCTTAATTCCTCGTGGTGACTGAAGATCAGATCCACTCTAGTTGCAAGCCACTTTCTTGAACTACTTTTTCTGTCAAGGCCCTCGTAGTAATATTTATTTTCATCAAGGGGCCTCCATTCTATTGACATATCCAAGAGGTTTTTGAAGAACTCGTTATTGAGTGTGCCAGCTTTGGAGCTCAGGATGCCAAAGGGTTCCTTTTCGTAGGTCACTCCAAGTGATCTCAAGCCCCCGTACAAGGTTACTAACTCGGGAACACTAAGAGTTAGAAGTTGGGCCTTGTCAACTAGTAACTCTTCAGCCTTTACTTTTTTGTTAATAGTAGGATTTTTGATGTAATTTCTAAAGCCACAGGCGATTGGTTCTAACTGTTCCCAGAAGAGAACATCGATTTGATTTTCCTCTGCATCCACTCTTCCTGATACAAAGGGGATTTTCACCTGGTAGCCAGCCTTTTGGGCAGCGTTCTCTATAACTGCACAGCTTCCTATGGCCAATAAGTCAGAAATCGAGACGCCCTTCCCATCAGCCCCCTTTTCTCTATTATAGTTATCTTTGATTTTTGCCATGGCCTCTATCACCCATCTTAGTTCGTCAGGTTTATTCACCTCCCAGGTATTGAGGGGATATAGCCGCACTCTTGCTCCATTTAATCCGCCCTTTCTGTCTGAGTCACGATATGTAACAATGCAAGAGAAGGTGGCGTAAAGTATTTGAGAGGGGGTTAAGCCGGAGTTTAATATGCTTTCTTTGAGGATCTGAAGATCCTTCTCCTCGAGAGGCCTAAAGGGTGATTTTGGCAACGATTCTTGCCATATGAAGGTGTCCTTCGGGACTTCAGGTCCTAGATAGCAATCCTTGGGCCCCATATCACGATGAATCAATTTAAACCAGGCTTTAGCAAAGGCTTCTTCGAATGCCTTAGGATCCTCCAGAAACCTCTTTGCTATTTCAGAGTAAATGGGATCAAATCGTAAAGCTAAATCCGCTGTGAGCATCATAGGAGGATGTTTTTTATTTGGATCATGGGCATCGGGAATTATGGCTGGAGCTCCCTTGGCTACCCACTGATGTTTTCCTGCTGGACTTTTAGTTAATTCCCATTCATAGCCAAAGAGAAATTTGAGATAGCTTATGCCAAATTTGGTGGGAGTCGAAGACCAGGCAAGTTCAAAACCGCTGGTGAAGGTGTGCGGCCCCTTACCGGTTCCAAGGGAGTATTTCCAGCCTAAGCCCTGATTTTCCACATCTGAAGAACTGGGATCAGGTCCAAGCAAGGAATCTGGGCCTGCTCCGTGACATTTGCCAAAGGCATGTCCGCCAGCAATGAGCGCTACTGTCTCTTCATCATTCATTCCCATACGGAAAAAGGCAGTCCTAATCTGTTTTGCCGAGGCTACAGGGTCTGGGTTTCCCTCTGGTCCCTCAGGATTAACATAAATTAGACCCATTTCCGTTGCGGCAAAGGGTTTTTCCAAAACTCCTTCTTCAAACCTCTCTTTGCCAGTTAGCATTTCTACCTCGGGACCCCAGTCAGGACTCTCATCAGGTTCCCAAAGATCCTCTCTTCCACCACCAAAACCAATGGTTTTGACCCCCATGCTCTCCAAGGCTACATTACCAGCAAGGATAATAAGATCAGCCCAGGAGAGTTTTCTTCCATACTTTTGTTTGATAGGCCAGAGAAGTCTAATGGCTTTATCCAAGTTTATGTTATCTGGCCAATTAATTCTCGGAGGAAATCTCATCTCTCCACGCCTTGCTCCCCCTCTTCCGTCATATATACGATAACTTCCTGCACTATGCCAAGCCATCCTAATGAAAAGGGGACCATAGTGGCCAAAATCTGCAGGCCACCAATCCTGCGAACTCTTCATAAGAGATTCTAAATCCCTCTTTACCTCTGCTAAGTCTAATTTTTCAAATTCCATGGCATAATCAAAGTCTGCCCCATAGGGGTTTCCCTTTGGGCACTCTTGACGTAAGATCTTAAGATTTAATCTCTCAGGCCACCAATCTGTAAGCCATCTTTTTTTTCTTTTAAATTGCCCTTCCATAACAACCTCCTTTAATTTAGATTTTATCAAAACTTATCATGATTTTTATTTTTGTCAATATTTAAAATTGGATTGATTTGAAAATAAATTAAATTTAAGTTAAGTATCGTTACTAATGATAGTAAATTCATTTGTCGCCCACTCGTTAAGATAGTAAAGGTATTTTAGAGAGTTTTTAAAAAGCTATAACAGTTCCCAAGGGAAGGGCAAAGCTACGACACGTTGTGGTATTAGAGTGTCAAAGGCAAGTGCCAGCGGCTAAGAGACAATTACAATCGTTACTTTCGCACCTGTCAGGTGCGAAAGTATAGCCAACGGGTATTTAGTCCTGGGGCTATGGTAGATTTATGTTAAAATTATTTAGAGGCTCTTTTGTTATGGATGTTCTGGTTTTAGGTCTGGGAAATATACTCATGAGGGATGACGGGGTTGGTGTAAGAGTAGTCCACTACTTAGAGAGCACCTTTCAGTTCTCAGAGAAGGTAAAACTTTTAGATGGAGGAACAGGTGCTTTTTTCCTTCTGCCATTTTTGGAAAAGGCAGAAAGGGTAATACTCATAGATGCGGTTAAAGCTGGTAAAAATCCAGGAGATATATTTGAGGGATCCCTAAAGGACATCAATACCTACCTAATGGAGAGGTTATCTCTTCACGAAATATCTCTTCCTGATCTTTTAGCTCTGCTAAATCTTAGGGGGAAGGTCTTTGATGAATTTCATATCATAGGTATTGAACCAGAGGAAATATCCTTTGGTGAGGCACTATCAGATTGTGTCGAAGCAAAGCTTCCCCTTCTTGTCGAAAGAGTACTTCATAAGCTTCAGCAATGGGGAATTTCCTATTCCCTTAAGGAGAGAACTCCAAAGTAGGCCTGTCCCAGAGAGATCCCGCCATCATTTGGAGGCACTTTTTGATTAAAAATCACTGCAAATCCCTCTTTTTCAAGCAGTGTTTTCACCCCTATCAAAAGGGGTTCGTTCATGAAAACTCCACCAGAGAGGGCGATCCTTGGGATGGATGCACTGATAGCAACACTTCTTATCATTTGGGCCAGAGTGTTAATGAATTTTGAGGCCTTCACTTTTTTATCCTCTTTACTCTCCATGATAGTTCTGATTAGAGGTTCCCAGTCTATGACTGAATCTCTGGAGTCAAAGGGATAGGTTGTCTTTATCTCCCAATCATAAAGGCTCTCGAGTCTTGAAGCTCCCTCTCCACTATAGGAGTTATAACAACAGATGCCAAGGAGAGCTGAAACCCCATCAAATAATCTTCCAACGGAGGTGCATTGGGGACTGTTTAGGCCTTTTTTCCACATCTGATATAGTAAGGAAAGCTCCATCGAGGAGAATTCTCTTATGAAGGGTAGATCAAAGGTTAGGGTTTCTTCCCCATAGATTTCAAAGAGTAGCGATAGAGCAACCCTTCTTGTATCTTTTACAGCCCTTTCACCTCCCAGAAGTCTGAATTTTCTGAGGCTTGAAATCCTCCTGAAGGAAAGACCCTGAAGAGAGAGAAATTCTCCTCCCCAGATAGTTCCATCTGTTCCGTATCCTGTTCCATCCCAGGCAATACCCAAAACCTCCTCTGGTTCAAGTTGTTTTTCAGCTAACACAGAGAGAATATGTGCGTGATGATGTTGAACCCCTCGCAGGGGAAGTCCCTCTTTCTCTGCCCATTCCCTTGCTAAACGGGTTGAAAGATATGAGGGATGAAGATCGGCAATTAAGAGCTCTGGGGTTACGGAATAAAAACGAAGATGATCTTCTACCAGTTTTTTAAATCTCTCTTCAACAGAGGAATTATCTAAGTCACCTACATGAGGACCAAGGATGATCTTTGATCCAGTGGCTATGGCAAAGGTGCTTTTCTCCTGTGCCCCAAAAGCCAGGATGGTTTTGGAGGTCTTTTTTCTTAGGAAAATTGTAAGTGGTGAAAAACCTCTAGAAATCCTCAAAGGCACGTAGAAGGGGCCCATTTTCTTGAAAACGGAGTCATCAAATGGCCTTTGAATGGGCCTATTGTGTATGAGAAAGAGATCTGCTACAGATTTGAGTTTTTCCAGGGCTTCTCTCTCATCGTAAACTATGGGCTCTTCGGAGAGATTTCCAGAGGTCGCTATGAGAGGGAAGTCTATAATCGAGAAGATCAGCCTGTGCAAAGGGGTATATGCTAAAAAGATGCCAATAGAGTTTAGTCCACCTGATAGACTCGAGGGTAAGTTAAAGGTAGCCCGAGTTACAAGAATGGGTGAAGATTGGCCTGTAAGCAGTGTCAAGGCCTCTTCATCTAAGTCAAAATGGACGTAATTTTTTAAGTGTTCGAGATCTCTGAACATGACCGCTAAGGGTTTCTGAGGACGTTTTTTTCGTAGTCGTAATTTCTCCACTGCCTCATTGCTATCTGCCCTGGTGAGAAGATGAAAACCTGTAAGACCCTTAAGGGCAATGATAATTCCTTCTCTTAGATATTGGGCTGCAAGAGAGATTGCCTCATGATGCTCCGCAAGTTTTTTTCCTTGCTTATCAAGAAGGATTGCTCTGGGACCACAAAGGGCACAGGCTATAGGTTCTGCATGAAAACGTCTGTTTAAAGGATTCTCGTATTCTTCCCTACATTGAGGACACATGTTAAAGATCTTCATTGTGGTATTTTGCCTTTCATAGGGTAACTTAGTCATGATACTAAAGCGAGGACCACATTGGGTGCAGTTTATGAAAGGATAGAGATATCTTCTGTCTTGAGGTTCAAAGAGTTCACCCAAACATTCAGGACATATGGCAAGGTCCGGAGTGGGCTCAACGGTGGGCACCCCCTTGTCTTTTCCTCCCACAATCTGGAGTGTAGAGAAGTTTTGCGGTGCTACCTCTTCAACCTTAATGGTCTCTATCCTTGATATAGTAGGTTTAATTTCAGGTATAGCCTTTAGAAAGGATTCCAGATCTTTCCTATCACCCTCCAAAAACAAAAGAACGCCTTGAGAGGTATTGCAGATAAGACCTGTTAACCCCAAGGCTTTGGCATGGCGATAAAGGGCAGGCCTGAACCCTACACCTTGAACGAGTCCTTTTATCTCTATTTTAAAGGAGGTTTTCATCCTCAATTTCAATACTCTTTAGCACTAAGTCTAATCCACCCACGATTTTAACCTCAGTACTACCACAGCATGGACAAAGGGTGCCTCTTTGGACATTTGTCTCTGTTGAGCACTTTTCACACCTAATCCTAAGGGGATCTCTCTCAAGGAGAATCTCTGCCTCAGCAAGAATTGTATCCTCCTTAAAGGTTTCCATGATGTCCTTCAAGTAATTTTCCTCCACTCCAGAGAATTCACCCACTTTAAGGATAACCCTCTTTACCTTTGGCTTGGGATATCCGGCCAGAGATTCTTCAATATGATGTAACAGACTTAGGAAAAGATAGTATTCGTGCATTTAACAGATCCGTGGCAAAAACTCACCATTACTCAATTCCATAAATCTTCGCGTTCCCAAGGAACTTTGAAGGAAAACGCGAGGCTTTGTGGAGCATGAGAGAACTTCGCCGATGATTTCAGCCTGCTCTCCTAGTGGATGGGATCTAAGAATCTCCAAAGCTTTTCCACTTTCCTTTTCTGGGAGGGCTATGATAACCCTTCCTTCCGAGGGAAGGTGATAGGGTTCAAAGCCTAATATTTCGCAAAAGGCTCTCACCTGAGGTCTTACAGGGATTTTCTCTTCATATACCAATATCTCTACCTTAGAGGCTTTAGCCCACTCGTGAAGAACCCCTGCAAGGCCTCCCCTCGTCGGATCCCTCATAGCATGAATCTCAACTTGTGCTTCAAAGAGTGGTGATAGAAGGGGGAAAAGACAAGCACAGTCACTCTCCAGTGCGACCTCGAAATTGAATCCTTCCCTTTCAGCTAGGATGCAAACCCCATGGTCTCCAACAGGCCCTGAAAGAATGAGAACATCGCCTGGTCTTAGATTTTTTGCGGAAAGTCCTTGATAAAGGATCTCTCCAATTCCAGAGGTATTTACGATTAGGCCATCTACTGCACCCTTTGGAATTACCTTTGTGTCTCCAGTCACTATTAAAACCTTGTTTGCCTCGGAGGTCTCCTTGATGCTCTTTAAAATTCTCTCTAAGTCTTTTCGCAAAAAACCCTCCTCAATGACCAAACTTAGGGAGAGATAGAGGGGTTTGGCTCCCATCACAGTAAGATCATTAAGAGTCCCAATCACAGAAAGTTTGCCAATGTCTCCTCCTTTGAAGAATAGGGGTTTTACTGTGAAGCTATCGGAGGTAAAGGCAATTAAGGGAGATGATAGGCTGAGCGGTGAAGCATCCTCCAGAGACTCTAGTATAGGGTTTCCAAGATACCTAAGAATCAGTCTTTCGAGAAAGTTCTGTGTTTCTTCGCCGCCACCACCTACGCCAATGGTCAGTCTCTCCTCCATCTATCCACTCCCATTGTTTTTATATAATTTAAATCATAGGCTCTATCATTACAACAACTGTTTGCTTTAAAACTTCTTTTACCACAAATTCAAGGTCATTTAACATAGTGCTTTTATGCTTTTCAACAAATGCAACTGGCTATCATTGAACTTCACGATGTAAACCCAATTTTCAGCAATGAAGTTGAAAGGGCACTTGAACTTTTTTCGCGACATAAATTAGATACCTTTTCACTATTAGTTGTTCCCAATTACCACGGCAGGTCTTCTCTTTTTGAGAAAAAAGCCTTTGTAAATGGCCTGAAGAGTTTAGAGAAGGCAGAGCTCATCCTGCATGGTTACTCTCACAGGGGGGTTACCCCTTTGACTCAGCGCATCTGGACTTCTGGTGAAGGTGAATTTGCTACTTTAACAGCAGAGGAGACTATGCTTCGGCTTTGTAAGGCACAGGCAGAGATCTGCGGTACTGGCTTAAAGTGTGAATTCTTCGTTCCTCCTGCTTGGATTGGCAATCCATATCTTGAAGAGTTCCTGCAATCCCTGGGTTACAAGGGCATTGCCTATAGATTTTACATCAAACTCTTTAATCCCTGTCAGAGGATCTTTTCCCCGGTTATCACCTTTAGTAATAGATGGGGATTATCCTACCTTTCATTGCTTTCAGCTAAGGCCCTTTTAGTGCTTTATAAAAGATTCGCCATAATTAGATTGGCATTGCATTGTGCTGATTTTAGTGATGGTCGAAAGATCAGTCTTTGGGAAGCAATACTCAGTGATATAAAAAGAAAAAGGAGGATTATACACTATGGGGACCTTCTCAGCCAAAGTGGACTTACACTTGCATTCCAGAGCATCTAGCCTACAGACGGCTTGGTACAACAGGCTTTTTAACTGTCCAGAAAGCTTCACAGATCCCAAGGAGATATACAAAAGACTCAAATCAAGAGGAATGTCCTTCATTACCATAACGGATCACGATACCATCGATGGTGTCCTTGAAATAGCAGATCAACCCGAGGTTTTTATAAGTTGCGAATATACTGTCTCAGTTCCAGAGGAGCATGCAAAAATTCATGTGTTGGTCTTCGGTTTAGACGAGGGACACCACCAGGATCTTTTGAAAATCAGAGATAACCTTTATGACTTTGTCAGTTACCTACGAGACAGAGATCTTGCCTTCTCTCTTGCCCACCCTCTCTATTCCGTTGAGGGAACAAAGATTACTAAGAGCTTGGTTGAGAGGATGGTGCTTCTCTTTGATACCTGGGAAGGCATAAATGGAACTAGAGGTGATGGTGTAAGATATGTTGAGGAGACCATAGCCAGGCATTATGCTGGTTGGGAGATTATATATGACCTTGCTAATAAGTATAACATAGAACCATTGAGGCAAAGAGATAGAATATCATTCACTGCCGGGTCTGATGACCACGGAGGTTTGGATGTTGGGAGGACATGGACAGCAGTAGATGATGCCAAAACCATAGAGGATTTTCTACAGGGAATCAAGGAGGGTAGAACAAAAATAGGAACGGAAAGTTTAGGTGAGGAAAGGATCCTTAGAACCCTTTTGAGAATCGCTTTTGAATATGCAAAAAACAAGAACTATCTGCCAACAGAAGTGGCAACGGTGTTGGACTTCACCTTCAAGAATCCCGATCATGCCCTTGCCTTAGGATTGGTTGAGAGCATTCTTGGAGAGGATGTATCGGATAGGAGTTTTCGTGAGATTATCAAAAATCTGCCTCAGCTGACTTTAGCAAAGCTCTGGAGAAATTCTTCTCCAAAGAATTTAGGAGAGGTCTTCCTAGCTCTCCTTGTCCATGCTATAAGTGCCCTTGTAAAGTATGCCCAGAAGAGGGAAGAGGAAAGAATCAAGAGGTTGGCTCAATCTCTTGGACTCATCAACGGTAAACCCCCTAAGGTTGCCTACATAGTTGATACCTATCCCTATGTTAATGGGGTTTCTAGAAGTTCGGAAATCATAAGAGAAATAGCCTTTAAGTACGATTTGCCAGTGTATCTCCTTATCTGTCACTCTGAGAAGATAGAGGCAGAGAGGCTGTTTAGGCTACAACCTCTTTTCGAGATACCCACGCCTTTCTATGAAGAGATGAAGTTAGGTATTCCAAATCTTATGGAGATGTTGGAGTTACTTGAAAACAAAGGATTCACCCAAATCCACATCGCTACTCCAGGACCTCTGGGAATTTTGGGTTTAGTGGCAGGTAAGATCTTAGGTCTTAAAATAACCTCAACTTACCACACCGATCTGCCAACCTACGCCAGAGTTTACACCTTAGATGAGGAAGTGGAAAACATGGTGTGGAAAGTTATGAAGATGATAACCAATCTCACCGATCGCTTTTTCGTTCCCTCTGACTACTATAGAAATCTCTTGATTTCAAAAGGGATTAATCCAGAAAAGCTCAATGTCTTCCGCAGGGGTGTGGATACATCAACCTTCTCACCAAAGTGGAGAGACAGGACCTACTTGAAATGGCACTACGGTATAGGTGAAGACTGTCAGGTAGTGTTGTATGTGGGAAGGGTCTCTGAGGAGAAGAATTTAGACACCTTTCTTTACGTGGCTAACAAACTACCTAAGACAGCCTTTGTCATTGTGGGAGATGGCCCTTACAGAAAAAATCTAGAGGATAAGGCTCCGGAAAATGTTTATTTCCTTGGGTATAAGGGAGGAGAGGATCTCTCTAAGATATACGCAAGTGCCGACATTTTTCTCTTTCCCTCGGAGACCGAGACTTATGGTCTTGCGGTTCTTGAAGCTATGGCAAGTGGGTTACCTGTAGTTGTAAGCAACAAAGGAGCAACCAAAGAGCATGTCATAGATGAGGTCAACGGCTTTATTGCCGAGGATCCAGAGGACTTTTTGTTAAAGATTTCACATCTTCTCCATAACAAGGACATGAGAATCAGGATGGGAGAGAGGGCAAGAGAGAGTATTCAGGGCTTAGATTTGATAGAAAGCTATAAAGCATATCTCCATGCTATCATGGCACCTGGATAACTATGAAAATCATCGACATAACACCATTTTTTCACAGCAAAAGCGGTGGCATTCGAAGATATCTGCTAGAGAAAACCAAGTTTCTTGCTGATCTCCCTCACATTAAGCACACCATTATCATCCCAGGTGAAAAAGGAAGGATATATAAAGTTAATCAAAGCGTAGTTTACGAAGTGAGCTCCTTTCCTGTGCCCTTTTCAGGGGGATACAGATATTTCCGTAACTTTAGGGACATTGAAGAGATCCTGATGGAAGAAAAACCTGACATAGTTGAGTTCGGTGGAATATATCATCTGCTAGATAGATTTAGGACAAATGGCTATCGTAAAGTAGCCTTTTATCACTCGGATGTCAAACTTTATCTATCTCTTCTTCCACTGCCATGGTACCTCAGAAACGCCATATTGAGAGAATACTTTATTCCAAGGCTGAACAAAGCTGATCTTATCCTCTCACCCTCTCACTGTCATAGCGCAATACTCAGGAGCTTTGGCTTGGAGAGAGTTAAAACTCTGAACCTCGGTTTAGACACTGCTCTATTTTCTCCCGAAAAAAGAGATCCATTTTTTTGCGAAAAATTCGGTCTTAGCAAGGACATAGTTAAGCTTCTTTATGTAGGCAGGCTTTCACCGGAGAAAAACATAGACCTTTTACTAAGGATTATTGAAGCTCTTGATCCTAAAAGATTTCACCTTTTTATCGCTGGCGAGGGACAAGAGAGATTCAAGGTAGAGAAATGCCAGAATAGACTCCCAAATTTGACTTATCTTGGCTACATTGACAACCAGGAAGAACTTGCCTCACTCTATGCCAGTTGCGACATATTTCTTAGCATCTCCCGTAAAGAAACCTTTGGTTTGTCCTTTTTAGAGGCTCAGGCCTCAGGTTGTCTGCTAGTATCTCTCGATATGGGGTTAGAGACTCAACCTTTTAAAGACTTCCTAGTAAAGAGTTATGATCTCAGAGAATTCAAAAAACTCATTGAAAAGGCAGCTCAATCACTTTCCGAGTCTATACGACATAGTGTGAGCTCCTATATTAGATCCCATTTCTCGTGGGAAATCACCTTTAAACGTCTTTTGGACTATTACAGATATATATTGTGAGCAAGGGCGCGTTTCCTAGTTCTGTCTATCCTGAGTTTGACCCTGTTCTAAAAATTAAGTCGAATTGATACCTGCATTTTTCTGATTTTTGGTCCATTCAGATTCAATGAGTGTAGTGAGATAAAGGAAGCAGGGTTGACACAAGGGCTATGTGTCTTTTATGTTTTACTTTTCTCTAACCCCACCTTCTATCAATGATTTCATCAAAGACTTAAAAATGCTGCAAAGACTTGAAGCAGTCAACGATGCCTCCCGGAAGAAAAGGGGTCGCCTTTAGACTAAAGGTCATCGAATTTCACAACTTCTTTGGCAGCGAAGGCCCAGTCGAAGCTTTTGGTATCTGTGGAGCTACAATCGAGCAGGAGTGGGAGGGACTTTTGTAGTAAGTTTAAGGCTTGAGAATGTATCACCTTTGGAGTGGATTTGTTACAAATTTAACGAGAATTCCCCTCAGTCTAAAATCATATGGACTCATACACCTATTTGATAAATGACTATAACCATAGTAGCCTAAAGGCGACCTCTTTCCCTTTGGGAGGCATCCTTGATGGCTTCAAGTCTTTGCAACTTTTTTTAAGTCTTTGATGGGAGATGGGGTTTGTGTGAAGTTAAACAATTGATTTTCAATTTTAACACATTTTTTCCTCTAAAAAACCTTTAACTTATGCAGGGGCGAGGGGGAGGAGGGGTATAATCATTCTACTATTGACATGATTTGCACTGTAGACATAGCAGAAACTCCTTATTGCCCTTTGTGCCGAGGATGGGGCTTTCAATCACCCCCATAGGGGTTAAATTCAACCTCGAGGCAAAATCCCAGAGTTCCTGAACTACTTTAAAATGAAGACTCTGATCCCTTACCACACCCTTCTTAACCTCCCTTGGAGTTAACTCAAATTGTGGTTTGATTAGAGCTATGATTAGGCCGTTTTTCTTTAAAAGTGGAGGCAATACTGGTAAAATCTTCTTTAGAGAAATGAAGGAAACATCTACCGTTATTAGATCAAATTTTTCAGGAAAGAGGTCTGGGGTAAGGTATCTGGCGTTTATTCCTTCATAGAGAACAACTCTGTGGTCTTCTCTAAGCCTGTAGTGGAGCTGTCCCTTACCCACATCAACAGCATAGACCTTCTTTGCACCATGCAAAAGCAGGCAGTGGGTAAACCCACCGGTTGAAGCTCCTACATCTAAACAGACCCAATCTTGTGGCTTTATATCAAAAAGTTTAAGGGCAGCTTCGAGCTTCAGCCCTCCTCTTGATACATAGGGCATATCCTCTTCCACTTCGATGAGGACTTCCGCTGCCAAAAGTTCTCCAGGTTTTCTTACGGGCTTGTAGGCTTTGCCATCAAGCGAATACAGAACTTTTCCAGCAAGGATCAGAGCTTGAGCCTTTTCTCTGCTCTCTGCAAGACCCTTTTCTAATAAAAGCTTATCAGCCCTGATCTTCTTAAACTTCAATATCCTGTTCTATTTTGAGCATGAGAATTCTATTTTGAGACTGTCTTCTTAGGACTTCAAGGCCCCTCTCTAACATCTTAATAAGACTTCGTTCATTTGGATCTCTCTTAACATTCACCTCTTTGGGGTTATAACTAATCACCGAGATTAGCGGTTGTACTTTTTCCTTATACTTCTCATACACTACCTCCTCAATTTTTCTCAAGATCTTTCGAGCAACAACCATGGAACCTTGGGACGGTGTCTCGGTGAGTAGCACAAGAAAGTGATTACCATAGGATGATTTGGCAACAATATCTGTCCTTCGAAGAAGTCTCTGTAATGCTCTGGCGATCTCCTTTAACAGATTATCACCCTCCGAAAGACCAAATTTTTCGATAATCCTCTGAAAACCGCTTATCTCTACCCACATCAGACAAAAGGTTCGGTTGTATCTTCTTGCCCGCAAAAGCTCCTCTTTAACCCTTCTCAAAAAGTAACTCTCTCTATAAACCTCTGTTAATTCGTCAAAGATACTGGCCTCCTGAAGTCTCTGGAATAGACGCTCGTTAATACTTAATAAATCACGCTTCTCGCGTGATATAGCTAAGAGTTTGTTTTCATACTCCTCTAAAAGTAATCTTAGATTTTTACTCTCTTTTTCTCTGTCTGCTACCAGTCTTTGCAACTCTTCTTCTTTATCTTTTTGCCACTCCCTTATGGTCTTCAACTTGTACTCATCCAACCCAAAGATCTCCAAGTAGGAGTTGACCATCTTTGGAAAGACCTCGCCAAAAGCCTCTATTTCACTCTCTGAAAGATAATTCTTGGCTAGTTTCCTAAAATGATCCCATCGAAGCTCTCGAAGGTATCCAAAGAAACTACCACAGGCCTCATCTATCATTCTCAGATATTGAAGATCCTCCTGTATCTCCTTTGGTATTGAATCCTCTGGATTTTCATGATGATACCTAAGATTGAGAATAAACCTTCTTGATAGGGCATAATTTTCAAAATACTCTGCCACAATCTCCTGATGGGTTACACCAAAAAGTTCCCTTTCTGCATTGAGTAAAGACTCTCCCTCGTGTCTTTTCTTTAAAACTTGAAGATACTTTTCTGGCCTGAGATGGTACATAACAAGTATTCCAAAGTCCATCAAGTAGGCTGCAACTGGAATGTGTTTTGGAAAATTTTCCAAAAGATCAGCTATGAAAAATCCTGCTATAAGCTGCGCTAAGGCTCTACTCCAATACTTGGGATAACTGAATTCATTAAAGGTACTTTTCATCAACTTCTTGGCAATAAACCCCAAAACGAGGATCTTCACCGTGGTATCACCCAAAACCAAAAGAGCCATCCTCAGGTTGGTGACTTGCTCTTCTGCTTTTCTGAAACGAGGAAGGTTGGCGATTTCTATCAAGAAGTTGTGGATCTCTCTTTCAGTAAATAAGAACTTCTCCCACTCCCTCTCAGACTTATTGAGAAAAGTATGCAATATCCTTAATCCTACTTCGGGAAAGGAGAGAAGTTCTCCCCCTTCGTTTTTTAACAGTTGATCCAAATACCCCATTGGCTAAAGACCTTAGAGGTGCTATAATATTGTAATATTTTAATTTAAATCACCAACATTTACAACTCTTAGGGGGTGAAAAAAATGGAAGATCTAAAGAGAGTTGTATCAGACATAGCCCAAAGAGCTAAAGTTGCAAGCAATAATCTTTCCAAAATTGCCACCACTACTAAAAACGAAGCCCTGCTAAGAGTAGCCAAAGAACTTAGAAAAAAAGGCGATTGGATAAAGGAGATCAACTCTAAGGATGTTGATAATGCCCTTTTGGCAGGGCACACGAAAGCCTTCATTGATCGTCTAACCATCACAGATAAGGTAATTGAGGCCATGGCAAAGGGGCTTGAGGAGGTAGCAAACCTCCCCGATCCAGTGGGAGAAATAGTTAAAATGTGGAGGAGGCCAAATGGGCTCCTTGTGGGTAGAATGAGAGTCCCACTGGGAGTCATTGCCATAATTTACGAAAGTAGACCTAATGTTACCATAGACTCTGCTGGGCTCTGCTTTAAGAGCGGAAATGCGGTGATCCTCAGAGGAGGAAAAGAGGCCCTGCAATCTAATTTAGCTCTTGCTGAGATATTCAGAAGTGTTCTTAGGGACATGGATTTGCCTGAAGATGCGGTGCAGATCATACCATCACCGGAGCGTTCTGCCATGGAGTATATGCTAGAGCTTGAAGAATTTATCGATCTTGTTATTCCTCGCGGGGGAGAGGGACTCATCCGCTTTGTGACAGAAAAGGCAAGAATGCCTGTGATCAAACACTACAAGGGGGTATGTCATGTCTACGTGGATGAGGAGGCTCAGCTTGAGAAGGCCTTAACTATCGCCATAAATGCCAAATGCCAGAGACCAGGAGTTTGCAATGCCATGGAGACCCTTCTCGTCCACAAAAACATTGCAAGTTCTTTTCTTCCACGCTTGGGTGAGGAATTAGAAAAGTACGGTGTGGAAATTAGAGGCTGTTCCGAGACACTCAAATACATTCCAAAAGCAATTCCTGCTAAACCTGAGGATTACGGATATGAGTTTTTGGATCTGATTCTGGCAATAAAGGTGGTTAATTCCTTGGAAGAGGCTATGGAGCATATAAGCATTTATGGAAGCAAGCACACTGAAGCTATTGTTACTGAAAACTATACCAAAGCTATGAAGTTTCTTCAGGAGGTTGATGCAAGCTTAGTTTTGGTTAATGCCTCAACGAGGTTTAACGATGGAGGTGAGCTTGGCCTTGGAGCAGAAATTGGAATTTCAACGACCAAAATCCATGCCTACGGACCAATGGGACTAGAAGAACTGACAACCACTAAATTTATAGCCTTTGGAGATGGCCAGATCAGGACCTAAAATCGGGATCTTCGGAGGCACCTTTGATCCTCCACACCTTGGGCATTTAAGAGTAGCAGAGGAGGTTAGAGAATCCTTTCCCTTAGAGGAGATTTGGTTCATCCCTGCTGGATCTCCTCCCCATAAAGAAAGAGCCTATCTTCCTTTCACAGAGAGACTTCACCTCATTGAGCTTTCCATAAGAGAAAATCCTTACTTTAAAGTCCTTGATATTGAAAGGGAAGAAAAACCGTCATACACACTGAAAACCCTAGAGAAACTCTCTAATCTTTATCGTGATAAAGACTTTTATCTTCTTCTTGGATGGGATGCCTTTATGGAGATGGAAAGCTGGTGGAATTATCAGGAATTTTTACACTTTGCCAGTCTAATAGTCTTCTCAAGAGGAAAGGGAAACTGGAATGAAGCCTCTCGTGTGGTGGATGAAAGGGCTAAAAGGATCTGGGGACCTAAAGCCCAGGGGAAGGTGTTCTTTATAGAGGTCTTCCCCATGGAGATATCGAGCACCACCATACGAAAACTCCTTCTAGAAGGAAGATCAATAAGGTATCTTGTGCCAGAGGCAGTCTATTTTTATCTAAGGGAAAAAAGGTTGACCTCACCATAGAACCAATGATAGCTACACCAAGGAAAGACCTCACTCCTATGTTTCGTCAATATCTTGAAATCAAGAGCAAGTATGCCGATTGTATACTCTTTTTTAGATTGGGCGATTTCTATGAGATGTTTTTTGAGGATGCTGAGAGAGTTGCTCCTCTTTTAGGTATTGTTCTGACCAAAAGAGAAGCTGGAAAGGACATAACTGCTCCCATGTGCGGGGTCCCTGCGGATAAAGGCGACTTTTACGTGCAAAAACTCCTGGAATTAGGATTTAAGGTTGCCATATGTGAACAGGTGGAAGATCCATCCCTTGCTAAGGGCTTGGTCAAAAGGGAAGTGGTCAAGGTTTACACACCAGGACTTTTTATAGATCCAATATATCTAAATGATAGGGAAAAGAATTACCTAGCAAGTTTGGTCATAGGCAAAAAAGTAGGGCTTTGCTTTTTAGAACTATCCTGTGAGGAGCTCCTCTTCACTGAAATACCCCTTGAAAAGGCTCTAACAGAGATCCTCAAGAGAGAACCAAAAGAGCTTCTTATCGAGAGGGGATCTGAAGAGAGAGAAATAGTGAAGGAGTTAAAACAAAGTCTTCCCAATCTCCATATTACACCTTTAGATAGAGAGTTTTTCAGAAGGGCAGTGAAGCACTTTGAGGAGTTGTCTTTTTCAGAAGAGGTGAAAGAAGCCCTTTCCTCAATTATTGAGTATCTCAAGATTTACCAACCCCACCTCTCTGAGAAAAATCTTACCCCAAAGTTTTATTATCCCGAAGAGTTCTTATACCTTGATGACAACGCTAAGAGAAACTTAGAGCTTATAAAGAATAGTTGGGATGGATCTTCTAAGTACAGCCTTTACTGGGTGCTGGATCAAACTAATACCCCCATGGGCTCAAGGCTTTTGAAAGAGTGGATACTATACCCTCTAAAGGATGTTCCAGCTATAAGGAAAAGACAAAGGGCTGTGGAGTTCTTCATTGAGAGAAAATCATTAAGAAAGGCCCTACGACAGGTTTTATCAAGAATCTCTGATCTGGAACGATTGACAACTCGTGTGAGCTTGGGTCTGATAAACCCCCGTGAACTTGCCATGTTAAGAGTTAATCTCAAGTTGTTGCCTGAGATTAGAAACCTTCTTTTATCCGAGAGAGATGCCTTAGATTTTCCCTCCCTCCTCGCAGAACTCCTTCAGAGTCTCTCCACCTTTGAGGAATTGGAAGAGTTACTAAATAGAGGCCTTACTGACAATCCACCTGTGCAGATGAGAGAGGGTGGGATCATAAGAAAAGGCTTCAATGCCATACTTGATGATTTGAGAAACCTCAGGGACAATACCATAATCTATTTGGCTAAGCTTGAGCAGGAACTTAAGGATAAGACAGGTATTCCTACCTTAAAGATCGGCTATAACCGAGTTTTTGGTTATTATCTTGAGGTGTCAAAGAGTTACTTGAAAATTGTCCCCCCCTATTTTGAGAGAAAACAAACCCTTGCAGGGGGAGAAAGATTCACCATCAAAGAACTCAAAGACCTGGAAGACAAGATCCTATCGGCGGAGAGTAAAATTAAGGATATGGAATATCAGCTTTTTTTGGAATTAAGGGAGAGGGCCTTTGAGGCTGTGCCAAGGCTTAGAGAGACGGCTATGGCTTTAGCCCAGGTGGATGTGTTGTTAGCTTTGGCCGAGGTTGCTGAGGAGAATGCTTATGTTAAGCCAGAGATAGTGGAAGATAAAGTCTTGGAAATTGAGGATGGAAGACATCCGGTTTTGGAGAAAATCCAGGGTCGAGAAAATTTTATACCTAATTCTGTGTTTTTGAGGGAGAAGGAAGTTGAGTTTATTATCCTTACCGGTCCAAACATGGGTGGAAAATCTACCTATCTTAGACAGATTGCCCTGATAGTCCTCTTAGCTCAGATGGGGAGTTTTGTTCCAGCTAAATCTCTCAGGATGGGCATCTTTGACAGAGTATTCACTCGGATTGGTGCAGGAGATGAGCTGATAAGAGGAAGAAGCACCTTTATGGTGGAGATGAGTGACTGTGCAAGGATTTTGGAACAGGCAACCCCTAAGTCCCTTGTGCTCCTCGATGAAGTGGGAAGGGGCACCAGCACCTTTGATGGTCTCTCTCTTGCCTGGGCTATCGCCGAGTATCTACACAAAAGAGGTGTCTTTACTCTCCTTGCCACCCATTACTTTGAACTTACTGATCTGGCTAACCTCTATCCGACTATCAGAAACTTACATGTTGAGGTTCGGGAATGGCAAGATCAGGTTATCTTCCTTTACAGAGTCCTTCCAGGCTTTGCCAATCAATCCTATGGTATAGAGGTGGCAAAGTTAGCCAAAATCCCTGAAGAGGTGCTAAATCGGGCAAAGGAAATTTTGAGTGACCTAGAGAAGAGAAGACCAAAGCCTTCTCGAAAACAACTGCCCCTCTTTCAAGGAGATGACAAATCATTTATCCTTGATAGAATTAAGAGGATAAATCCAGATACCTTAACCCCCATAGAGGCCCTAAAGCTTTTGTACGAGTTAAAGCAAAGCATAGATCGGCAGGACAAAGGATATTCAAAATGAATCTTTTAAAAATCATCCTACTAATCACCTTTATTCATATTTCTGTAACTTTGCTTCCTGCAGAGGAGATTCAGCACATTGTCAAAAAAGGTGAAACCCTCAAAACCATCGCTGAAAAGTACGGTGTTACCGAGAGGGACATACAAAGTTGGAATAATTTAAAGAAAACTAAATTAAAGGTAGGGCAAAGGCTGATAATAAAAAAAGCATCTGAGGATAGCCCAAAGGATAAAGTTCACATTGTAAAGAAGGGTGAAAATCTTAAAGGGATTGCCCAGAGATACGGAGTGACCCCTGAAGAAATCGTATCTTGGAATAATCTAAGAGGACAAAAGGTTTCTCCTGGACAGAAACTGGTTATAAAGGTTAAAGCAGAAAAGCCTAAAAAAGAGAGGGAACAGAAAAGAGAAAAGGAAATAATCTACAGGGTAAAGACAGGAGAGACCCTTTCTCAGATTGCCATGCTTTTCAATGTTACCGAAGAGAGTATAATGGAGGCAAACAATCTCAAAGGCAAGGAACTTCGCTCTGGCCAGAAACTCCTAATAAGAGTATCCTCTAAAGAAGAGAAAAGAGAGCAGGATAAAGCCTCAGAGGCCAAGTCGACAAATGCTAAAGTAGCCGACACCGTCTCTGAACTTTATCACCAGATTCAGAAAAAGGAAGAAAAATTAAAGAACCTCAATCCCACAAGGCAGGACTATCTTACTCTCATAGGGGAATACCGAAGAATCTACCTTATGTATCCAGGATCAGAAGTTGCGCCCCTTGCTCTATTTAAGACAGGTGAGCTCTATCAGGAAATTTACTTTCGCTCTTTAAAAAGAACTGATTTACAGGAGGCAGGAAAACGCTTTGAACTCTTCCTTAAGAACTATCCTCAACATCCAAAGGCAGAAAACGCTTATCACCGCTTGCTTAGTATTTACACAGAGTTGAAGGATGAGGAGAAATTAAAGGCCATTCAAAAGGAGTGGGGAGAGAAATTCCCCAAACCAAAAAGCGCATCAAAGAGAGAGGCTACACCAACTGTTAAAGAGAGAGATGATAAGTTTGTTATGGCAGATCTAAAAAGGGTTCTTCGCATAGAACCGGTCACAGGAACGGATTACACCAGAGTAATTGTAGATGTTTCAGGAAACTTTGAATATCAGGCCAATATTCTTCCTGCAGGAAAAGAAAATCCTGCAAGGCTTTACATTGATATATACCCTGCGGTATTAGACGACAAATTACAGAGATCTTTTGATCTACAGGACTTGCATTTAGAGAGAGTTAGGGTTGGGCAGTTTGACAGACAAACAGTAAGGGTGGTTCTTG
Source organism: Caldimicrobium sp. (assembly GCA_025060015.1). Lineage (GTDB taxonomy): Bacteria > Desulfobacterota > Thermodesulfobacteria > Thermodesulfobacteriales > Thermodesulfobacteriaceae > Caldimicrobium. Next base: position 30,594 of record JANXDB010000032.1, read on the forward strand.
ATTTCAAGAGTCTTACGGATTACAAAATTTTTAAGATAAAGGAGCCCTATCAGCTTATTGTAGATCTCCTCGGGAAAGAAAAAAAGAAAGAGACTAAGATTGCAAAAACCTCACCGTCTAAAAGTGAGAGATTGAGAGGACAAACCGCTACAGCCACGGAGACCAGGGAAACCGCTGGTAAAAAGGAGGAGTACTTAAATCTTGCCCGGCAGTTTGGCTTAGGGGTTAAGAGAGTGGTTATAGATCCGGGACACGGAGGTGAGGATCCTGGTGCTCTTGGGCCAAACGGTCTTAAGGAAAAGGATGTGGTCTTAAAGATAGCCAAGAGTTTAGCAAAAAAATTGGAGGATCGTCTGGGTTTGGAGGTAGTTTTAACAAGGTCGACTGATGTCTTTATTCCGCTTGCAAAGAGGCCAGCTCTTGCTAATTCCAATAAAGCAGATCTCTTTATCTCCCTTCATTTGAATGCTGCACCCGATCCACAGGCCCGTGGGATAGAAACTTATTATCTTAACTTTACCACTGATCCTGAGGCCATGAGAGTTGCCGCTCTGGAAAACAGAGTTAATGACAAAGGGCTAGCAGATTTACAAGATCTGGTAAAGGCCATTCTTGCAAACACCAAGTTAAAGGAATCAAGAGACCTTGCTGAAAAGGTTCAAAGAGAATTGGTGAGAAGCCTTTCACGCCATTATCCTGATATAGAAGATAGGGGCGTAAAGTATGCCCCTTTTCTAGTTCTGGTTGGAACAAGGATGCCTGCCATTCTAGTTGAGGCAAGTTTTATCTCCAATCCTACCTGTGCAGAGAGACTCACAAAAGAAGATTATCTTGAAAAGATCTCCGAAGGTCTCTTCAAGGGGGTAGAGTCCTACATTCAAAGTTTAAAGCTAACTGAGGTTCGTCCTCTTGAAAAACGATAGATTTCTCTTGGGTGTAGAGCTTTTTTTTGAAAAGGGCATCTACCAGAGATACAAGAACGCTAAAATTTCACTTCTTACTCACCAGGCAGCAACAGACCATAGATTGAGACTGACCTACGAGCTTTTTCATCAGTTTTTTGGTGAAAAGATAGTCCTCTTATTCTCTCCCCAACATGGTCTTTTTTCTGAGAAGCAGGCTAACATGATAGCCTCGCCTGACGAGAAAGAACCTCTCTTCAATTTAACGGTAAAAAGTTTATACGGCCCCAGGCTAAAACCAGATCCGGAGGATCTTAAAAAATCTGAAGTCCTCTTCGTAGATCTAGTTGATGTCGGTTGCAGGGTTTATACCTATATCTGGACCTTATTTATGACCATGGAAGTCTGTAATGCCTTAGGTAAGGAAATGGTTATTCTTGACCGGCCCAATCCCTTGGGTAATACCGTTGAAGGACCTGTTCTTGAAAAGGAATATATCAGTTTTGTGGGATTAGATACCCTTCCCATGAGGCATGGACTAACCATCGGGGAGATGGCAAAGCTATTTCAAAAGAGACACTTTCCAAACCTCGATTTAAAGGTGATACCCATGAGTAAATATTCACCATCAAAACTTTTTCCCCATTTGCAAAGACCATGGATACAGCCATCACCGAATTTACCCACCTTTGACAGCGCCTATGCCTATTCAGGGATGGTTCTTCTTGAAGGAACTAATCTATCCGAAGGGAGAGGGACCACGCAACCATTCCTGACCTTTGGAGCCCCCTTTCTCAAACTGAAGGATCTCCATAACCAACTTTATGAAATTTTCCCCGAGGAAGAGTGGGGCATTTACTTCAAACCACAGGCCTTCGAGCCTACCTTTGATAAGTGGCAAGGCACAAGATGTTTTGGCATACAGATACATATCATGAACTATCACAGGTTTTCCCCGGTAAAATTTACTCTGAAATTGTTAAAATTCATAAAGGAAACCCATGAGGATTTCCAATTACTGCCTCCCCCCTATGAATTCGAAAGGCTCAGAAAACCCATGGAAATACTGCTGGGAAACAGGGAAATACTAAATTGGCTCAAAGGAGATAAGACAGACCAACTAGAGTTCTTATTGAAAAAATCTATCAATGAATATCTGGTGGAGACTTCCTCTGTAAGACTATATAATGATGATGAAGCTTATGAAACCCATAAAAGACTCTGCTCCTCATCCCTTGTCTTGTCCTGATTTTGGCTTTATACTTCGGAGATAGGCTCTATATGAATAGAGATCAGCCTTCAGATCAAAAGTTCAAATCTAACAAAGCTCGTGTGCAATGTTTTCTTCGCCTTTTTGATAAAAAGGACACAGTGCTCATCCTTTTTTGGGCTGATCCCGATGCTATTGCCAGTGCCTTTGCACTGAAAAAGATACTTCAGGGGCGGGTAAGTAAAATAACTCTCTCACCCGTTAATGAAATTCGCAGGCTAAACAATCGAGTTATGGTGGAAATTCTAAAAATTCCTCTTGTCTCCTTCTCACCCTCCATATTAAAAGACCATAGTAAATACATCCTGGTGGACTCTCAACCACCACATCGTGAAGAGTTTAAAGACATACCCTTTACTGCAGTGATAGATCATCATCCCTTGACCTCAGGCTGGAAAACGCCCTACATGGATGTACGTCAGAACTATGGAGCAACTTCCACCATTCTCTATGAATACCTAAGAACTCTTAAAATAAAGCCAAATGTTTACCTGGCTACAGCTCTGATTTATGGTCTGAAGACCGACACTGACAACTTCAGGAAAAGTGCTCAGCTTCAAGACGTGCTTGCCTTTCAAAATCTATTTAAAAGAATGAATAAACATCTCCTCAACAAAATTGAATCCTCCGATCTCAGAAGATCGGAGCTTAGATACTTTAAAATAGCATTAGAAAATCTAAAGTATAAAGGTGACAGAGCTTTTACCTATTTGGGTAAAGTTAGTAGTGCTGATGTCTTGGTGTTAGTTGCCGATTTTCTCAACAAGGTTTTTGACACCTCATGGGTTTTTGTTGGAGGAGAACAAAAGAGAAACCTCATTTTGATCGTAAGATGTGACGGTTATAGAAAAGATGCTGGTAAGCTGGTAAGTTCTCTTTTTAAAAATTTAGGCAAGGCAGGTGGTCACAAGGAAAAGGCTAGGGCTGAAATCCCCTTTGAAAAATTGGCAATTGATCCTGAGGATTTTTCCACCAGTAGGTTGATAAACCTTTTCGGAAGACATCTCAAACTTCAGGAAGATAAAAAGTTCTTTTCTGAAGATAAAACTTCATAAAACAAACAGCTTGGTCTGTGCTTTGCTATCTAATATCCAAAACCGATTTTATCTGTCCCTTTTCTTGATATTAGTTTGGAGAGAGCTATAGAGCCCAATTAAAGCCAAAAAAATACATAGATTGAATTTTAAGTAACTAAACTCCTGTGGTTATAGTAACTCAGAAGGCTTGTCAAATAACCCTTTTGAGTTTATGTTATTTAATCATGGCTCGATTTGTTGATCAGGCTAGAATTTATGTGAAAGCTGGAGATGGTGGGTCAGGATGTGTGAGTTTTAGAAGGGAAAAGTATGTGCCTAGAGGTGGACCAGATGGAGGGGATGGAGGAGACGGAGGAGATGTGGTTCTTTTAACAGACCCTCAGGTTCATACTCTATATGATTTCTATCATCAAGTTCATTTTTATGCCGAAAATGGTAAACATGGTATGGGAAAGAAAATGAAGGGCAAAGATGGAGAGGATCTGATTTTAAGGGTACCGGTAGGAACCCTCGTTAGGGATGCAGAGACAGGAGAAATTCTTGGAGATCTTACTAAGCCTGGACAAACCCTTGTTGTAGCCAGAGGCGGTAAGGGTGGACGAGGGAATGCTCACTTCGCTACTCCCACAAGACAAGCTCCCAAATTTGCTGAGAAAGGGACTCCGGGAGAAGAGCGTTGGCTTATCTTAGAACTTAAGCTTATCGCTGATGTGGGACTTGTAGGATTTCCCAATGCGGGGAAATCAACGCTATTATCCAGAATCACCTCTGCTAAACCAAAAATCGCAGACTATCCTTTTACTACTTTAGAACCCAATCTAGGGGTGGTTTCTTTATCAGAGGGAGAAACCTTCATCGTTGCAGATATTCCGGGTTTAATCGAAGGAGCCCACAAAGGGCTTGGATTAGGCCATGAATTTCTGAGACACATAGAAAGAACAAGGATCATCCTGTATATCCTTGACATAACAAGAGGAGAGGACATATCAAAGGATATTGAAAGTCTTCAAAGGGAGCTTTACCTTTACAATCCAAAATTACTTGAGAAGGATTTTTTGATTGCTCTAAATAAAATCGACACCATTAAGACTGAGGAGAGAAAAGCAAAGTTAGAAAGACTTAAGGCATTATTTAAGGGCGAGCACGCAAATAAGATATTTGCCATTTCAGCGGTTACTGGTGAAGGGATAAAAGATCTTTTGAATGCTTTGGCTAATCAGGTGAATAAAATAAGACAAAGTGAGGTTTTGACTTGAAAAGAGACCGTGGCTACTTTTTACAGTTATTACAAAAGGCAAGGTCTCTGGTAATTAAAATTGGTAGCGCGGTGATAACTAGGGATGATGAGGGATTAAATTATGAAGTTCTCTCCAATCTTGCCTATGAGGTGCAGAGATTTCTCAGAGAAAATAAAAGGGTTATCATCGTATCCTCCGGAGCTATAGCCTGTGGGAGAGCTAAACTTAATCTCTATAAGAAACCCATTTCTCTTTCAGAGAAACAGGCCTTAGCTGCCCTTGGACAGGCAGATCTAATTCATGCCTACGAAGAGGTCTTCTCAAAGTACCATCTCAAAGTTGCTCAGGTTCTTCTCACCTCAGAGGACCTATCTATAAGAAACAGATACACCAATGCTAGAAAAACTCTACAAACCCTCTTGAATTGGGGTGTTGTGCCTGTGATCAATGAAAATGACACTGTAGCAACGGATGAGATTAAATTCAGTGACAACGACATTTTATCTGCCTTGGTAGCTATAGCCTTGCCTGCTGAGGCGCTTTTAATACTCTCGGATGTTGATAGTCTTTATGCAGAAGATCCTCGTCTGAATCCCCAAAGTGAGCGCATAGGGCTGGTTGAAGAGGTAACTGAGGCCATCTTTCATATGGCAGGCAAAAAACCTGGAAAACTGGGTAGAGGCGGGATGTATTCCAAACTCCTCTCTGCTAAAATGGTGACCACTTCAGGAATTCCCATGGCTATTCTACCTGGACGAACTCCCCTTGTCTTTGAGAAATTATTCAGCGGAGAGGAAATCGGTACGGTCTTTTTACCCCAAGAGAGAAGACTACCATTGAGGAAAATCTGGATCAGATACTATTTAAAACCAGAAGGGAAACTCATCCTTGATCAAGGTGCGGTAAAAGCCCTTCTCGAAGAGGGAAGAAGCCTTCTGATGGGAGGAGTGAAGGAAATTGAAGGAAACTTCTCTCGAGAAGCCTGTGTAGAGTGCCACTCTCCTGAAGGAAAACCCCTCGCTAAAGGGTTGGTAAATTACTCATCAGAGGAGTTAAGGAGATTTCTCACCGAAGGCTTTCGTCCTGAAAAAGAGATCATTCATAGGGATAACTTAGTTCTACTCTAAAAGCTTAGACCTTGCAGCTCCACTCTCTCCTCCCTGCATAAGTTCAAGATTTTTTATGTTTTGCTTCTTACTAACCCCCTTCTCCCATCAAAGACTTAAAAATGCTACAAAGACTTGAAGCCATAAAAGATGACTCCCCAAAGAAAAAAAGCCGCCTTTAGACTAAAGGTCATCGAATTCAAGAACCCCTCTGGCACAGAAGCCACAGTCGAAGCTTTTGGTATCTGTAGAGCTACTAACGAACGGGAGTGGGAGGGACTTTTGGAATAAGTTTTTGGCTTGGGAAGGTATC
>JANXDB010000058.1 GCA_025060015.1 Caldimicrobium sp.
GCTTTCTGCCCCCTTTTCAAATTTTCAGATTTCAATTTTTAGATTAAAATCCTTTTTCTATGAAGAGGGTGCTCGTTATTGGGGGATTTGACCCTTCAGGGGGAGCGGGACTGCTTATGGATGTGAAGATGCTTACACTCTCAGGTTTGGCCTGTGCTTCTGTGCCTACCGCTCTTACCTTTCAAAGTACAAAAACTTTTGAATCTTGGAAACCTATTGAAAGTAAAGACTTTGAGAGGATGTTAAAACTTACCCTCTCAGATCTCCCTCCAGTGGGAGTAAAAATTGGCATGCTTGCAACACCTGAAATAGTCTCACTTACAGCTAAATACCTCAATAGGTATCGAGAAAAAATAAAATGGATTGTCTGCGATCCTGTCCTTCGCGCAACCCTCGGAAAAAACCTCTTTAGCGGAGAGACCTTTTTGGAGGCTTTTATAAGAGATCTCCTTCCTTTGATAGATTATCTGACACCCAACATCTCAGAAGCCAAGGCCTTAACCGGTTTGGAGATGAAAGATATTAGCGATATGAAGAAAGCAGGTCACAAATTACAAGCCTACGGTGTAAAACATGTAACCATTACCGGTTTTAAAAGGAAAGGTCTAATCCTCAACTACTACTCAGGAGAAGGTGAAAGGATTTTCACCATCAAAGAGTTACCCTATGAGTTTCATGGCACCGGTTGCGCCCTATCATCCCTTATCTTAGCCTTTCTCCTTTTAGGGTTTTGCCCAAAGGAAGCCCTTTCTAAAGCCATGAGAAGACTCAGCCTCTATTTAAAAAAGGCCTTAACCCTAGAACCCTCTGGGCCTCTTCGACTGATCCATTAAGAGGCCTTCTCATCCATTAGAGCAAGAGTTGTTCTATTTTTCCTAAAAATTGGTAAATTTATGATCCTATGTGGATTAAATTAGGTGAAAAAGAGAGAGCTAAATTCTTAGAACTTCTACATTTTCCAAGAAAAGATGATTTACTGTTGGCATTGAGGGAACTTTCAGGCTATGAAGATGTATATATTGTGGGAGGAGCTCTTAGAGATTTTTTCTTCGATAAAAAAGTAGTTGACCTTGATCTCACAATTAAAGGTGAACCCCAAAGGATCTCTCAATTCTTAGCCCAAAGAACAGGCTATACTCCAGTTACTCTCTCTGAAGAGTTTGGTATCTTTCGTCTAAGCAAGGACAAACACAATATTGACATCACCCCCTACAAAGGAGGGACCATAGAAGAGGACTTAGCAGAAAGGGATTTCACCATGAACTCTTTAGCTTTACCTCTTTCTAATCTTTTCGAGGGCCCCTTTTGTATTTACGATCCCCTTGGTGGTTATAAGGATTTAAAATCCTCCATTATTCGGACCATAGGTGAAAAGAATCTTGAAGATGATCCCTTAAGAATTCTTAGAGGATATAGATTTTTAGCCCAGGGATATGGAGAGATAGAGCATGTGACCAGGGGTTATTTCAGAAAACACAAAGAGGCTTTAACCAGAGTTGCTCCAGAGAGGATCTCTATGGAACTCAAGTTGATCCTTCTTACCTCTCAGGCAAATCTTGCTTTCAAGGTGATGGATGAGGATGGTCTCTTAGAGGTCATCTTTCCTGAAATTAAGCCCTCACGGGGACTTCCACAGCCAACCTTTCATCACTTAGATGTCCTATCTCATAGCCTGGAGGCTCTAAGAGCAGCAGAGCTAATACTTGAGTCTCCTGAAGCGTATCTGAATTTAGAGATTACACCCTCCCAACTTATGGAAGAAGATACCCTTGTAAGTGTCAAATTAGCCTCCTTTCTCCATGATCTCGGGAAAGGTTTTACTTTTGAGAGGGGAGATGATAGAATTACCTTTTACGGCCATGAGAAGACTGGTGCCTCTCTCTGGGAAAAAAGGGGTGAACTCTTAAGGTTTAAAAATGAGATCATAGAGAAGGTTTCACGCCTGATTAAAAATCACATGAGACCATGTCATCTCCTGAACGAATGGCAAGAGGGGAAATTAACCCTTAGAGCTAAAAGAAATCTAATAAAGGATCAGCCAGATCTTTATGAACTTTGGGTAGTCTCCCTTGCGGATTCCCTTGCCTCCAAGGGACCAGATAAGGAGCCGGACTACGAAGAAAAATTGAATCACTTCTTTCATGATCTAGTACACTTGAAGGAAGAATTAGAGAGGATCTTTAAAAGGGAGAGAATTCTTACTGGCAAAGATCTCTTAGGTCTTGGCTTTAAACCCGGTCCAATTTTTAAAGTGATCCTTGAAGAGGTGGAATTGAAATTTTTAGAGGGTGCAATCAGGACCAAGGAAGAAGCCCTGGATTATGTTTTGAAGAGGTTTAGTTTAGAACTTACAGATGCTACCACTTGAAACCCCCTTTCTTCGAGGGAAGATCAAGGTTTTTCAATACGAAAAGGGATATCGTTTTGGCATAGATAGCGTGATACTGGCTAATTTCATCGAACTTAAGCCCAAAGAAAAGAGCTTAGAGATAGGAGCAGGATGTGGCCTCATAAGTTTCATAGGAGCTCTGCGGTTTCCTCAGGCTAAGATCTATCTCCTTGAGAAGGACCCTCTGTATCTGAGGGCTTTGACGATGGGTATCAGTGCTAATAGGTTGGAAAGAGCCCTTTTCCCTCTAAAGGGGGATGCCCATGAGTTGCCCTTTAGGGGGAACTCTCTTGATGTGGTGTTTTTGAATCCTCCTTATTTTAAGAGAGAGAGCGGAAGACAAAGTCCCAATGATCTAAAGGAGAGTGCGAGAAGAGAGAGTAATTTTGATTTAAAGAGGTGTCTAAGGGAAATAGCCTCAGTTTTAAAAAAGGGAGGCAGGCTTTATATTATATTTACAGCATTTAGGACAACGGAGTTGATAGACCTTTTGATTGAGGCAAAACTTGAGCCTAAGGTTTTGCGTATGGTGCATTCCTATCCAGAGGCAGAGGCAAAGATGATTCTAATTAAAGCACTGAAAGGTGCTAAAAGTGGTGTGCGAATACTGCCTCCCCTTTTCATATATCAATCCAAGGGTGGAGATTACACTCCAGAGTTAAAAGAGTGGCTTGAACTGTAGAGAAAACCATGGAGATACCTAATCCTAAGAAAGAGTTTCCCTTTCATTTAAAGGCTAACATTGAGCCAAAGGGTGACCAACCCCGAGCGATTGATGAGCTTGTCTCAGGTGTAAAAAGAGGTATGCCTCATCAGGTGTTACTTGGGGTAACAGGCTCAGGTAAAACCTTCACTATGGCAAATGTGATAGCTCGTCTGCAGAGGCCAACCCTAATTATTGCTCCCAACAAGACCCTTGCTGGTCAGCTTTACAACGAATTCAAAAAACTCTTTCCTGAAAATGCCGTGGAATACTTTGTATCCTATTACGATTACTATCAACCAGAAGCCTATGTTCCAACAACGGATACTTACATTGAAAAGGATGCCTCTATAAATGATTTTATTGACAGACTTAGACACTCTGCCACAACCTCTGTTTTAACCAGAAGGGATGTAATAGTAGTTGCCAGTGTATCTTGTATCTATGGTCTTGGGGCACCTCATGAATACTTCTCAAAGCATCTCTACCTAAAAAAAGGACAAAAAATAAGACGAGATGAAATAATAAGAGCCCTTGTAACCATGCATTATCAAAGAGTGGAGATGGATTTTACCCGTGGAACCTTTAGGGTAAGGGGAGATCTGATTGAGATCTTTCCCGCCCATGAGGAAAAGGTAGCTCTAAGAATATCCCTCTGGGGAACAGAGATTGAAGAGATAAAGGTCATTGACCCCTTTAGAGGAAAGGTTTTAGGCAAGGTAAATGACACCATTATCTTTCCAGCAAGTCACTATGTTACCTCTGAGGCTAATCTAAGGCAGGCAATAAGGGCTATCAAAGAGGAGCTCAAAGAGCGAGTGGAATACTTTAGAACTCAAGGTTTATATCTCTTTGCCGAAAGGTTGGAAAAGAGAACTCTCTATGATTTAGAGCTCCTTGAGGAGACCGGTTATTGTAAGGGCATTGAAAACTATAGCCGCTATCTTGATGGAAGAAAACCTGGAGAACCACCTTACACTCTTATTGATTACTTCCCAGAGGACTTTCTTCTCTTCATTGACGAAAGCCATATCACTATTCCTCAATTAGGAGGAATGTATAAAGGTGATAGATCTCGAAAGGAAACCCTGGTAGAATATGGCTTTAGATTGCCCTCTGCCTTGGATAACAGGCCCTTGACCTTTGAAGAATTTGAAGATCGAGTAAATCAGGTGATCTATGTTTCAGCAACCCCGGGGGACTACGAGTTGGAAAAATCCCAAGGAAGAGTCATCGAACAGATCATAAGACCAACAGGCTTACTTGATCCGAAGATCGAGGTAAGACCCCTGAGTAATCAGGTTGAAGATCTATTTTTCGAGATAAAAAAGCGTGTGGAGAAAAATCAGAGGGTTCTTGTCTGCACCCTCACTAAAAGAATGGCTGAAGAGCTAACCGACTACTACAAAGAGCTTGGCATCAAAGCCTGTTATTTGCACTCCGATCTTAAAACCCTGGAAAGGGCACGGATCATCAGGGACCTAAGAAAGGGGGTTTATGATGTTCTAATAGGAATTAACCTTCTCAGAGAAGGTCTGGATTTGCCTGAGGTCTCTCTAGTTGCCATTCTCGATGCAGATAAGGAGGGATTTCTTCGCTCGGAACGAAGCCTGATCCAAACCATAGGTAGGGCTGCAAGAAATGTAGAAGGTATGGCAATTCTCTATGGAGAAAGGATTACCCCTGCCATGGAGAGAGCCATCGCTGAGACAGAACGAAGAAGAAAGATACAGGAGGAATATAACAAAGCCCATAACATTACTCCCCAAACAATTATTAAATCAATGGAAGATCCTCTAATGCAACTCTTTGAAGCGGACTTTGTCGATCTTGATAGACTTGTGGAGATAGAGGAGGAATTCGCAAGCCTTGAGGAATTAAGATCAGAGGTTGAGAGAGTAGAAAGGGAGATGCGTGATGCCGCAAAGAAATACGAATTTGAAAGGGCTGCTATTCTTAGAGATAAGCTTTTCACCCTAAAACAGATGATCCTGAAATGGAGTTAAAGAGAGGACATGTGAATCCTAGATCTTTAGCTTTAAAAACTCTATTAATCTGGGAAAAAAAGAAACCACCCTTAGATGAGCTCCTCTCAGAGATATTGACCAAAGAGGCCCTTAGAGATGAGCGAGATAGGGCTTTGGTTAATAACTTGGTCTTAGGAGTGGTTAGACACCTTGGTTATCTTGATTTCATAATAAACAGATATTCTCAGATTTCCCTTAATCGTATTGATGCTGAGGTGCGAAATGCTTTAAGACTTGGGATCTTTCAACTGCTTTTCACAAGGATTCCAGATAGAGTAGCTTTAGCAGAGACCCTGAAAATTCTACTTCAAAGAGGAAGAGCCAAATGGGTAAGAGGCTTCGTTAATGCCCTTCTACACAGGGTTTCATCTGCTAAATCCTCCCTTCCAGAACCACCCAAGGCCTATCCTACTCTCTATCTTTCAGTTAAATATTCTTTTCCCCAATGGCTTATCTTAAAATGGCAAAAAAGATGGTCTGTGGAAGAGTTGGAAGCTCTTTTAAAGGCCGCAAACGAGATTCCCCCACTTGTCGTAAGGACAAATATAACAAAGATAAGTAGAGATGCCCTGCTCAAATATCTTCAAGAAGAAAGGCTTTCCGTTAAACCCTGTCCCTATAGTCCTGTTGGCATAATTATAGAGGGTTTTCGAGGTAGAGTCACAGACCTAAGGGGTTTTAAGGAGGGGTTTTTTTCTGTGCAGGACTCTGCAAGTCAATTGGTATCACTTTTATTGCAGCCAAGACCAGGAGAACGAGTGTTGGATGCCTGCGCAGGACTTGGAGGAAAAACCACCCACATAGCTGAAATCGCTGGCAATAAAGTCCTCCTTTATGCCGTAGAACTCTACCCACGAAGATTGGAATTGTTAAAAGAGAACTTTAATAGGCTAAATCTCACCCTGCCTTCTATCTTTACAGGTGATGTTCTTGAAGTGCTCTCAGGCTTTAAAAAAGAGTATTTTGATCGCATCCTTCTTGATGCTCCTTGCACGGGAACAGGTATCATAAGAAGACATCCAGACATAAAATGGACACGAACTGAAAAAGACCTGGAAAAACTTCCCCAAAAACAACTTGCTCTTTTAGAGGGTGTTGCACCCTATGTGAAAAAAGGTGGAGTTATCCTCTATGCCACCTGTAGCTTAGAACAGGAAGAGAATGAAGATGTAGTTGCAAGATTTCTAGAGGCCAATCCCTCATTCAAGCTTCTAAAAATTAAACCTCTGTTATGCCAATTAAGTGGAGATAGAGCAGAGGATTTGGTTGAAAATCAGTATTACTTCAGAACCTATCCACATAAGGTGGGCTTAGATGGTTTCTTTTCCGTTGTATTAGAGCGTCTAGCCTAATATCTAAGCCTAATATTATTGACCAAGCTCTTTTACAGATTATAATAGGCAGTTAAAATTTTAAATTTCATTCTTAGGGGGGTAAAATGAGTCTCTGGAGGTTATTTATACTAAATCTTATTTTTATGCTATTAATCCTAAACAATGCTTTTGCTTCAAAGGAACCCATAAAAATCGGGGCTATTTTGAGTATCACTGGGCCTGCTTCCTTTATTGGGGAACCAGAGAAAAATACTATCCTTCTTCTCGCTGAACAGATCAACAAGGCCGGTGGAATCAACGGCAGACCCCTTGAAGTGCTAATCGAAGACTCAAAAAGCGAAGAAACCCAGGCGGTGCTTTCTGCAAAGAAATTGATCGAAAAGGATAAAGTGGTAGCCATAATTGGACCTTCCACCACTGGAGAGAGTATGGCTCTAATTCCAATTGTAACCCAAGCCAAGATTCCCATGATTTCTCTGGCAGCAGGAACTGGTATCACAGAACCTGTCAGTGAGAGATATTGGATTTTTAAGACCGCCCAATACGATAGAAGTGCAGTGGAGGCTATTTATAAATATATGCAAAAAAAAGGTATAAAAAAGGTGGGTATTTTAACAATTGCCACGGGTTTTGGGGATCAGGGAAGAAAGGCCCTTTTAGAACTAGCACCAAAGTTTGGGATAACCATAGTTGCCGATGAGAGATACAAACCTAAGGACTCTGATATGACAGTTCAGCTACTAAAAGCCAAAAATGCTGGGGCTGAAGCCATAATTAATTGGTCAGTAGGCCCAGAGCAGATCATAGTTACTAAAAATTGGCATGCCCTAAAAATGGGAATTCCCCTATTTCAATCCCACGGTTGGGGGAGCAAAAAGAATCTTCAGTTAGCAGGACCTGCAGCAGAGGGAGTGATTGCACCCCTTGGGCGAATCGTGATCTGGGATAAACTTCCGGACAAACATCCCCAAAAGAAAATCCTAAAGAGCTTTGAAGAAAGCTACATGGCTAAGTATAAATCTGAACCAGGCACCTTCGGGGGGCACGCCTATGATGCCTTTATGATGGTAGTTGAAGCTCTTAAAAAAGTTGGTCCAGATCCAGCCAAGATCAGAGATTATGTAGAAAATAATATCAAAAATTGGCCAGGAATTTCTGGGATCTTCAACATAAGCCCCAAAGACCACTGTGGTCTTGATGCTACCTCCTTTGAAATGGTAATAGTTCAAAAGGGTGATTGGGAGATACTTCAATAGGAAATGGAACTTTTTTTGCAATTTTTCTTCTCTGGTCTAACGGTGGGGGCAATATATGCCCTCATCGCCCTTGGCTTTAACATAATCTATAACACCACTTCCATCCTAAACCTCGCCCAAGGTGAATTCGTTGTCTTAGGCGGACTATTGATGTGGTATTTTCTTGAGAAAATTCATCTCCCCTACGGGGTTTCCATTATATTAACCTTGGGTATCTCAGGACTGGTTGGCTTAGCCATGGAAAGGCTAAGCATAAGACCACTACTCAAAACTGCAGACCCGCTTTTGTTAATACTAATAACCATAGCTTTTTCCATTCTCCTTAGAGGAATACTTATGTTTCTCTTCGGTAAAGAGCCCTACGGATATCCACCTATTTCTGAAGGTGCTCCCTTGATCATTGGTGGAGCAATAATACAGAGACAGGTCCTTTGGATTTTTCTTTTTGTCCTCTTTACCATGCTGTTTTTGTATATATTCTTCAACAGAACCATCTTTGGAATAGCAATGAAAGCCTGCGCCATAGACAGTCTTTCTGCAACCCTCCTGGGTATCAACACCTCTCAAATGGTAATGGTCTCTTTTATTTTAAGTGGAATCTTTGCCTCCTTAGCAGGCGTTCTAGTTACTCCGATAACCTTTGTGGAGTATGACAAAGGGCCTTTGCTGACTATTAAAGGTTTCACGGCGGCTATCTTGGGTGGGTTAGGCAGTAACTGGGGAGTAATGGCAGGTGGTTTTTTACTGGGTATACTGGAGAGCCTCATAGCAGGATATATCCACTCAGGGTTAAAGGATGCCTTAGCTCTTTTACTACTTCTATCAATGCTTCTCTTTAAACCAGCCGGCCTCTTTCAATCATCTGAACAAGCTCGATTGAGAAAATTATGAAAAGATTTCTCCACAATCATTACTTTCACTCCTTAGTCTTGTTCTCATCAATCCTTCTTTTGGGCTTTGCAATTCGTGATCCATACTTCACCACTATCTTAGTTTTTGCAGGACTTAATGCTCTATCTGCACTTGGACTAAGCCTACTTATGGGCTTAGCAGGACAGATCTCCCTTGGCCAAAATGGATTTTATGGACTTGGAGCCTACATTTCAGCTATTCTTAGCCTTAACTTGCAAATTCCCGTCCCGCTTGCAGTGCTAATGAGCGCAGTCTTAAGCTCCTCTCTCTCAGTTTTCTTGGCTATTCCAGCCCTAAGGCTTAAAGGCCACTATTTAGCGGTGGCAACCCTTGGCTTCGGAGAAATAGTTTACCTGCTTCTTAATGAGTGGGGGCCTGGTGGTCCCTCTGGCTTTGGAAATATACCAAAATTTACCATGGGAGACATAGCCCTAGAAAATCCCCTATCCTATTTAATCCTTGTATGGGCTATATTTTCAGCCTTCTTTACATTAGCTCAAAATTTAGCTCAATCCTCCTATGGAAAAACCCTACAAGCCTTACACAGCAGTGAGATTGCCCTAAGAACCTTAGGTGTAAACATTCTCTCCTTAAAGGTAAAAATCTTTATCTTAGGGTCCTTTCTTACCTCCCTTTCTGGGGCGCTATATGCTCACTTTGTAACCTTTCTAAGTCCAGCCAGTTTTTCAGTCTTCTACTCAGTACTTCTTCTAATGATGGTCATGCTCGGTGGGATCAATACCCTGTGGGGTGCACCAGTTGGAGCTCTTTTTATTACCTTTCTACCTGAAACCCTGAGACCTTTTAAAGAATATGATATCTTAATATATGGCTTAATCCTCACGGCAAGTTTAATCTTCCTTAGAAAAGGCATAATCCATTTCTTAAAGCAAGGAATAAGGAAATGACCGCTCTGCTGGAAGCAAGGGATGTTTTCAAATCCTTTGGAGGGCACGAGGTCCTCAAAGGTGTGAATCTTAAAGTCCAAAAAGGCACTATACATGCTTTAATAGGCCCAAATGGAGCAGGAAAGACCACCTTGCTAAACATTTTAAATGGCCTTGAGTCTCCAAGTAGGGGAAAAGTATATTTTAACGGCAATGACATTACGAACCTACCCACAGAAAAAAGAGCCAAGCTGGGCATAGCCCGCACCTTTCAGCTGTTGGAGGTATTTTCAGGATTGACAGTTTTAGAAAATGTGACTGTGGCTTTGTACGCCAAAAGTCCCTGGGGGATGTTTAAAAGCTTGACTTTAGGAAAGCTTTTTAATTCTCAGGAGAGGGGCTTAGAAAAAAGGGCAGAAAAATTTTTAGAGGAGTTAGGGTTAATTCACAGATCAAAGGAAGAGGCCCAAAATTTACCTGCTGGGGAGCAAAAGCTCTTGGAGATTGCCAGGGCCTTAGCCATTGAGCCAGAAATACTTCTCCTGGATGAACCTGCTGCTGGCTTAAATAACAGGGAGACCAAAGTCCTCGGTGAAACCCTCAAAAACCTCTGCGAAAAAAATGGGATAACAATTCTCCTGGTGGAACATGATATGGACTTGGTCATGAAAATAAGTCACAGAATTACTGTTTTGAACTTCGGTGAGGTGTTAGCAGAGGGAACGCCACTGGAAATACAAAAAAATCCTGATGTAATTAAGGCCTATCTGGGCGAGGAAAGCTAAAGATGCTTTTGATAAAGGGTTTGGATGTTTACTACGGTAAACTTCATATCCTTAAGAAGGTCACTCTTCATTTAAATACCGGGGAGATAGTTGCTTTACTTGGAGCTAATGGTGCTGGCAAAAGCACCTTATTAAAGGCTCTGATTGGTCTTGTTAAAAATCAAAGTGGTGAAATCCTCTATCAGGACAAGCCCTTACATCATCTTCCTCCTGAAAAAAGAGTTTCCCTGGGATTAACCCTTGTTCCAGAGGGAAAGGGTATCTTTAAACCCCTAACAGTGGAGGAAAACTTACTACTTGGAAGCTACAGCTGGTATGCCTTTAAAAAGGGTAAGCTTTTGAAGGAGTCCTTAGATGAGATTTATACCCTTTTTCCGATGTTAAAAGAGAAAAGGAAACAACTGGCAGGGACTCTTTCGGGTGGACAGCAACAAATCTTGGCTATAGCAAGGGCTCTCATGAGCAAACCAACTTTATTACTACTTGATGAGCCTAGTATGGGAATTGCTCCAAACTTAGTTAAGGAGATCTTTCAACACATCAAAAAACTAAAAGAGAAGTTAAATTTAAGTATATTGATAGTGGAACAAAATGCCAAATCAGCCTTATCAATCGCAGATAGAGCCTACATCATGGAAACAGGCAAGATCATATTTGAGGGTGAAGCAACATCCATTGCAGGACATCCTGAGGTTCAGAGAGCCTATCTCGGAAGAGACATTGACACAGAAGTTCCTCTCTGACGGAGGTGGTGAGAAATGAGCAAAGATCTAAAGTTTCTACAACTTGAACGCCTACAGGCGGTATTAAACAGGGTTTACAAAGAAGTTCCTTTTTATAGGGCACTTTTTGACAGAGAAAAGCTTGATCCAGAGGAATTTGGAGATCTCTCAGATTTAAACAAGTACCCCTTTACCACTAGAGAGGACCTTCAAAAGAATTATCCTTACAACATGTTTGCCGTGCCTCTTAGAGAGGTTGTCAGAATTCAAGCTTCAACAGGGACTACAGGTGAACCTATAGTTGCTGGATATACAAGGAACGATCTAGCAATCCTTGCTGACCTCAATGCTAAGGCCTTAAAAAGTATGGGGTTAACTAAGGAGGATGTGGTTCAGATCTCCTTTCATGCAGGGCTCTTTTCCTCTGCCTTTGGTATTCAAAGTGGAGCCGAAAAGATAGGTGCTTCGGTGATTCCAATTAACTTCGAGGATCCCAAAAAGCAATTGAAGATACTACAAGATTACCGCACTACAACCTTAGTATGCACCCCATCATATGCCCTATGGTTAGCAGAGGTTTTACCTCAAACCAACATCAATCCCAATAGTCTCATGGTTAAGCGGATCATCCTCTGCGGAGAGGCCTTTACAGAGAAACAGCGTTCTCTGATAGAGGAAAAATTCAAGGCCAGGGTTTATAATCTCTACGCAGTCATGGAAATCTTCGGAGCAGCAGTGGCCTATGAATGTCACGAAAGAAAGGGTTTACATTTTCAGGAGGAGCACTTTCTCGTAGAAGTTTTAAATCCAGAGACCCTACTACCTGTAAAAGCAGAAGAAGTGGGAGAGATAGTTATCACCACACTAACGAAGGAGGCTCTTCCTCTGGTTAGATATCGCACTGGAGACCTTGTTATCATAAAAGAGGGGCTCTGTCCCTGTGGAAACGTAACCCTCTTGACCTCAGGCATATTAGGGCGAAAAGACGAAATCTTAAGTGTCAGGGGAATAAAATTTCATCCTTCTCAAGTGGAGAAAATAATTGAGGAGACTACAGGTGAAAGGCTTGAAATGCAGATCCATCTGTATCGAAGTGAAGGGGTAGAGCGAATAACTTTGCTTGTGGCTTTGGGAGAAAGCCTCTTTTCTGACTCCTTTGCAGAGCAGGAAAAGGTAAGAGAAAGATTAGAAGAACATCTTTATTTAGAACTAAACCTTCCTATAGTGGTTAAATTCATTGAGAGAAGCTCCTTTGAGAGAAAGGATGGAAAAATTCTAAAAGTAGTGGATAAGAGGTAAACACATGGGTTACATTGTGGATATGGGAGAGTTATTTTTAGCGGGAAACTATAGGCGTGAAAAAATAGCCTTTACCACGGGAAGGGGAACAAGACTCTTTACTGAGGAGGGTGAGGAGTATCTTGATTTTACCGCTGGTATAGCAGTTTGTAACCTAGGGCATGCTAATCCTGCTCTGATTGAGGTTTTAACGGAACAAGCCCAGAGACTGTGGCACACCTCTAACCTTTATTTCACAGAGCCTCAGGCAAAGTTAGCCAAAAAACTAGTAGAACTTACCTTTGGGGAAAAAGTTTTCTTTGCCAATTCAGGAGCAGAGGCAGTGGAGACCGCTCTTAAATTAGCAAGAAGATATGCCTTTGAAAACTATGGTAAACAAAAATATAAATTTCTGGCTCTCAATAATTCCTTTCA
>JANXDB010000027.1 GCA_025060015.1 Caldimicrobium sp.
AGAGCTGGAAGAATGGAAGCCATTCTAAAAGAATTAGAGGGAAAGTATGAATTTATTGAACCAGAACCAGCCAGTGAAGAAGATTTAAAGAGAGTTCATTCTCAAGGGCATATTGAATCAATTAAAAGGAATCCTCGTTTATACGAAATAGCCTGTCTTTCAGCCGGAGGAGCTATTTTAGCTGCAGAATTAGCTATAAAGGGTGAACCGTCTTTCGCTTTAATTAGACCACCAGGACATCACGCCAGTTATGATTCTTGCTGGGGCTTTTGTTTTTTTAATAACATTGCAGTGGCCTTAGCTAAACTTAAAGCTGAAAATAAAATTAAAAGTGCTTTAATCTTAGACATTGATCTCCACTTCGGCGATGGTACAGCCAATATTTTTAGAGGCACTGAGATCAAATATTTCCATCCAGAGGCTTATACTCCTGAAGTCTTTCTTGAATTAATAAAAAAAAAGTTAGAGGAAGAAAATTATGATATCTTAGCTGTCTCTGCTGGTTTTGATCGTGGAGTTGAAGACTGGGGAGATTTTCTCTCTCTCGAAGATTATTACAATATTGGTAAATTAGTTAAACAATTTTCAGAAAAAATTTGTCAGGGAAAAAGATTTGCTGTTTTAGAAGGAGGTTATAATCATCAAGTTCTTGGAAAACATGTTAAAGCCTTTATCGAGGGTCTAAGTTAAGGCTCTACCTTTTAAAAAGCTTAACAAAATATTTTACAAATTTCAATAGGATGTATAAGTCCATAGGATTTTAGACTGAGGGGAATTCTCGTAAAATTTGTAACAAATCCACTTAAAAGGCGATACATTCCCAAGCCCACTTTGTACCCTCTCCCCGTATTGTACCATATCAAATACCTCATCAGCTCCCTGTTAAACTCCTCCAAATCATCCTTTAACATCCACTCCCTATACTCAATAAACTCCTCCTCCAATGTCCTGTTAAACCTCTCTACATACCCATTCCCTCCTTCTCAAGCTCCTTCGCAAATTCCCCTAAAGACTTAACTTCCACTATCGTCTCCACGCCCCGCATCTCAGAAGGAGCTTCCGCCTTAAACTTACTTCAAATGTTCCTCCCACTCCTGCTTGATAGTAGCTCTACAGATACCAAAAGCTTTGCCTGTGGCTTTTCTGCCAAAGGAGTTGTGAAACTCGATGACCTTTAGTCTAAAGGCGACTTCTTTTCTTTGGCATGCATCTTTGATTACTTCAAGTCTTTGCAGCATTTTTAAATCTTTGAGGGGAGATGGGGTTAGTGAGAAGCAATGAGAAGCAAAACATAAAATACCTTGAACTTCTGTAGGGCAGGGGATAAGACTTGTAAAATGTGTTTCTCTACTTTATGGAAAGATTAATTAGACTAAAAGTCTATAATCTAAAATTGTATTTTAAATCAATAGCTCCGAGACAACCACTCAAACTCGAAGTGTTGAATGTTTCTTTGGGCCTCGCTGAAATCTATTCCTATTAGGTATATCTCCTTTGCCCTGTCTTTATATTTTTCATGAGATAGCCCTTTACTTTAAGTTGATAGATAGCCTTTGGTTCAGGCCATTCTCTCTCAACCACCTTAAACTCCTTCACATAGACTTTATCTTCTTTAAGTATGGTTAAATCAATCCTATCCCTGCTGGTATAATCCTCTGCCACAAGCTCAAACCCAGCCCCTCGCAAGAAACTATAAACCACACTGGCATAATACCCCTCATACTCGGAAAGATTGTTCTTTCTATACCACTCATAGGGAATAGACGAAAAAAGCCCCCTCAAAATTCTCTCAACTCTTTTGACATCGCCCTCTTTAAGGGCCTCTCTAACTTCAATTTTTGCGAAATCAACCTCATTTTCACCTCCTGTGTAATAAACAAGGAGATGATCGTGTAGAACAATTCTAACCTCTTTGTTTGGATAGGATAGGTTGTAAACCAGACCTGCAGGTGAGTTTTCAAAGCCTTTGATAGTTAAGTAACCTATTTGAAAGAGTAGGGCAGTGGGCTCAATGTGTCCTACATCAAAACTACTTAGAAATCTATCGGTTGCTTTCACTCCTTCCATTTTAGGAAGGAAGTAGTGTTTTTTCATAAGTAAATAGAAATGATAATTTGCTCTGCACAGAGGCTTTAACCAAAAGAAAGTTCATGGTTGTACCAGATGAAGATGGATTTATCGATATCTATAGGGAAGATGAAATCCTTTGGGTGAGAAAAAAGTGAGATTAATTAATTTAAAATATTTAGAAATCCTAGCTTATCAGGTGGCAACTCTGGTTAAACTGATATAAAAAACCCTACATTTTGCTTAGAATAAAGTCTCATCAATTTCAAATTTTACTCAAGCACCCCTCTCATATAAGAGTCGTAGGCGGAGAGGTCAAAGTAGCCATGCCCAGAGAGATTAAATAGAATAACCTTTTCTACTCTGTTTTTGGCACACTCTAAGGCTAAATCTACAACTTTCTTTATAGCATGAGTTGACTCAGGGGCTGGCACAATGCCTTCAGTTTTTGCAAAGAGCACTCCTGCAGAAAAGACATCCCTTTGAGAATAGGCTTGCGCCTTTAGGTATTCATGGTGATAAAAGGCACACAAAAGTGGGGCATTTCCGTGATAGCGTAAGCCCCCTGCATGAATAGGAGGCGGGACAAAATCTGCTCCTAAAGTATACATCTTGATGAACGGAGTTAGACCAACCGTATCTCCATAATCATAACGATATTCTCCCTTAGTCAGAGTTGGACAGGCCTCGGGCTCAACAGCCCAAAACTCAGTATGTGGCTTATCACCGGTAAGTTTGTGCTTTAAAAATGGAAATGCAAGCCCTGCGAAATTACTACCTCCTCCCACACAACCTACTACATAATCAGGATAAAGGCCAAGCTTCTGCATCTGTAACTCTGCTTCAAGACCTATCACTGTTTGATGTAAAAGAACGTGATTTAGAACGCTTCCCAAGGCGTATTTTGTATCCTTGGACTCCAGGGCTCTCTCTATGGCCTCGCTGATTGCTATTCCAAGGCTTCCCGGATGTTCTTTGTCTTCCTCCAAAAATCTTCTTCCGGCATTAGTTTCAGAACTTGGAGAGGCTAAAACCTTTGCTCCCCAGAGCTCCATCAAAATTCGTCTATAAGGCTTTTGCTTAAAACTTGTCCTCACCATAAAAACCTCGCATTCAAGGCCAAAGAACTGAGTGGCAAAGGCAAGGGAACTTCCCCATTGTCCTGCTCCGGTTTCTGTAGTAAGCCTCTTTACACCGGCAATCCTGTTGTAATATGCCTGTGCAACGGCAGTATTTGGTTTGTGACTTCCAGGTGGTGAGACTCCCTCGTATTTGTAAAAGATCTTGGCAGGGGTATTTAAAGCCCTCTCAAGGTTTAAGGCACGAACCAAAGGGGTTGGCCTCCATAAAGAGTAAACTTCCAAAACCTCCTCAGGAATGTCTATCCACTCCTTATCAGAAACCTCCTGCTCAATAATTGGCTCGGGAAAAATTGCTAAAAGTTTTTCAGGTGGTATGGGTTGTTTTGTCTTGGGATCCAATGGCGGCGGCAATGGCTCTGGCAGATAGGGTGCGATGTTGAACCATCTCTTTGGTAACTCTTCTTGGCTTAGATCTATCCTCATATAACCTCCAAAAGTAAGTATTTTTCCTTTAATAGTGACCCTCTCTTAGATAAAAGGTGTAGCTCATACCTGTAAGGCTTCTACAACTCTCCTATGAAAAATAGGTCTAAACTCCTTTATTGTGTCATTGCCTCTAAAGGGGTGCACTCTATTGGTTAAGAGAACGACAATGAGGGATCTTTCCAGATCCATAAAGAAAGAACATCCTGTGTAACTTAGATGGCCAACGGTCTTTTCGGAAAAGACCTCACCAGTTGCCGAGTATCCATTTCGAGAGGGCTTCATAAAGGCAAGAGTAAAGTCAGAGACAGGATCATGAAAATTAAGGAAAAGATCACAGACCTCCCTATTTATACCCTTCGCTTTGCCCTCGTAGATCCAGAGTAGCTCCTCCAGCAAATTCAAAACTCCATAAATATTTCCAAAAAGGCCAGCAGAGCCACTTACTCCAGAGAGAGCCCTGGTGTTTTCATCCTCCACTATACCCCTTAAAATCTTACCCGTTGCCGGATCTACCGATGTTGGCACAATTTTCTCCTGATCAATTTCCTTTTTTAAAGGCCTAAAGAGTAAAATAGCACGCTTATTCAGATTAAATCTACTTAGGGCCTTCTCAAAGAGAGCCTCGAAGGGTTCTTTAAAAAGGTATTCAAGAAAATAATTGAGGAGATAAAAATTTAAATCAGAGTATAGACAACCATTTCCTGGGCTAAACTCCAGTGGTAATTCCAGAATAGAATGAAAGAGGCTCTCTATGGAAATGGGTCCCTCTTCGTAGAAGGGATGCCAGGCCCTTAAGCCTGAGGTATGATTGAGAAACCTAAAAAGAGGCACTTTCCCCACAGGCTTTGATATTGGAAGGTAAGCTTCTAAAGGCTTTTCAATGTCTATGAAAGAACTCTTACTCATGAGGTCCATAAGTGTTATTCCCATAGCCAATGGTTTGGTGAGTGAAGCAAGGTCATAAAGCATATCCTCCTCTAATGGCTCAAGGAAGGGAGTTATTGAGGCATATCCCGCTGAGATTATATATGTTGACCCCTGATAGTAGATTCCAGCTACAGCTCCAGGGAAGATCCCTTTATTAACGGCCTCTTTCAGTAGGTCAAGAATTACTGCTACTCTCCTCACCTTTGCTCTCCTGAGTCGTCTTTGAAGATAATCTCCTATTTTCCCTTTCTAGATTGGAGATTCTCAGTTTGGCCTTTAGTAGTTCCTAATGTTTTCAACTATTTCTTCAAGCTCTTCCGGAGCAATTTCATAGGTCCTCTTGCAAAATTCACAGGAAACTTCTAAAGGCTTTTTCTCTACCAGGATATCACATAGCTCCTTTTTCCCCAAGACAACAAGAGAATCTTTCACCCTATCCTTACTGCAGGAACATTTAAACCTGATCTCTCTTCTTTCAAGAATTTCCAGCTCACCGAGAAGGTCCTCCAATATCTTTTCAATATTCAATCCCCTATCTAAAAGGGTAGTTAAATGGGGTAACTTTGCTAATTTTTCTTCTAATAAATTAATCTCCTCATCGGTGGTTTCTGGCAGTTTTTGAATGAGAAAACCACCTGCTTGTAATACCTGTCCATCTTTGCCCACTAACACACCCAAGGTACAGGCAGATGGAACCTGTTCTGAAACTGTAAGGTAATATGCCAAATCCTCTGCAATCTCTCCCGTTAAGAGCTCAATAGAACTTTGATAGCGCTCTTTCAGCCCATAATCCTTTATCACATTTAAAAATCCATTTTTGCCTACGGCCTTGCCCACAGGAAGTTTTTTTTCATTGACAGGTAAAAAAACGGCTGGATTCC
The DNA here is from genome assembly GCA_025060015.1 of Caldimicrobium sp. Classification (GTDB taxonomy): domain Bacteria; phylum Desulfobacterota; class Thermodesulfobacteria; order Thermodesulfobacteriales; family Thermodesulfobacteriaceae; genus Caldimicrobium. The sequence continues at coordinate 5,444 of JANXDB010000027.1, forward strand.
TTACCATTCCCCTGAGATCACCTGAGGCACTGGCTTCTGCCAAAATCTCACCTAAAGGCCCATCTCCACTGATTTGAAGAAAAACCCTGCCAAATTTGAGATCTGCGGAAAGAAGCGCAGCTCCCGCCAAAGCTCTCCCTAATGCGGCAGTGGCTACTGGACTTAGCTTTTGTAGTCTTCTAATCTCTTCTATCGTGCGGGGAAGAAAAACACCAAAGAATCTAAAATTCAATTTCTTAGGGATGCCCCTTATCAAGTAATCTCCCATGTCGTAGAAGTAACTCCTTTAACTCCTCATGGATTTCTATAACACTCCTTGGATTAATAAGATTTGCAGTGCCTACTTGCACCGCTGAAGCGCCAACTAAAAGGTATTCGAAAACATCTTTGCCAGATAAAACACCTCCCGAGGCAATGATGGGTAAAGTGACCTTTGAAATAATATCGGAGACAAGCCTTAAGGTAAGAGGTTTAATTGCTGGTCCTGAAAGCCCTCCCTTGATAACCTTTAAAGGTTCATAGGATACTATGCCCATGGCAGGATAGGTATTAGCAATGGTCAAGGCATCTGCTGCTGCCTCCTTGCAGGCTAAAGCCACCTCTAATACTGGTCCCACCGGAGAGAGTTTAACTATAAGAAAACCAGAGAAGATCTCCCTTACCCCCTTAACCAACTGAAAGACCACCTCTGGCGACTGAGAGAAGGCAATTCCTCCCTCAGTTACATTTGGGCAGGATATGTTTAACTCCACACCCCTTATATTTTCTTCCTCAAGGTAACGCACAAGCTTTAGGAATTCATCCACACTGGTTCCGTGAAGATTGAAGATTACAGGCACTTCAAGATCTCTTAGCCTTGGATAATACCTTTTTAAAAAGACCTCTATACCTGGGTTTTCTAAACCGATGGAATTTATAAGGCCACAGGGGGTCTCCAGAAGTCTGGGAGGAGGATTGCCTGCCATAGGCTCAAGAGAAAGACCCTTGGTAATCAAGGCTCCTATGGAGTTTATGATCTCCTCTGGGCTGAGATAATCTAAAATGGTATCTCCTAACCCCCAGGTTCCTGAGGCTAAAATCAGAGGTGTTTTTAGCTGCAGGGATCCTATTTTCCAAGTCATCACAGTCTATCTACCAATTTAAAAAGTCAAAGTATTATATCGTCAGCCAAAAACGTTGGTCCATCTTCACAGATATGAAAATATCCTCCCCCTTTTCTGGGGACTACGCACCCTTTGCAAAAACCGGTTCCACAGGCCATGAAACTCTCCATGGATAGATAGGTTTTGATGGTGCTATTGGCGGCAATCTCCTTTATTCTCTTTAGCATCGGCATGGGACCACAGGCAAGGATACTTTTAAATTTTCTCTCCGAGAGATCACTTTGCAGGAGATCGGTGACAAATCCTTTGTATCCCGCAGATCCATCCTCTGTTGCAAGCTTGAGGGTGACCCCGAAAGTCTCCCAGTAGTCCAGTCGAACAAGGCTCTCTTTGGAAGAAGCACCATAGTAAAGTATCGTCTCCTTCCTTTTCTCTTGAGGAAGACTCTCAAGTAAAAAGCCAAAGCCTGCAACTCCTACACCTCCTGCCACAAGAGCCAGGGGGTATCCCAAATCCCTTGGAAATGGCCTTCCTAAAGGGACAAGGATTTCAAGATCCGTTCCAGCGGTCAATTGACTTAAAGCCCTGGTTCCCTTGCCAACAATCTGATAAAGCACTTGAAGATGCCCGCCTATTAAAGAGTGAATAGTGTAAGGCCTGGGAAATAGAGGATCAAGCCTCTGGTCAGGTAGCTTGATCTTTACAAAGTGACCAGGAGATAATTTATTCATCAGATCTTCATCAATCTGTAGGGTGAGAAGATAGATTCTCTCCGCTAAAGCCCTATTTTCTAATATTCTTGTGCTTTTCATCTATGTGCTGAAAATGTCCTGTAAAAAAATTAGGCTTTGGGATTTTTTGAAATCTTCTCTCAATTTTTCCAAAAGATCTTTAAAGGTAACTCCTGGATTTAGCTCTGTCCGATAGAGAGACCCTACCCAATTTCTAAGCTTTTTCTCTGCTGGGAGAAGCGGTAGTTCTTCGAAATAAAAAGTGGGCAAAACATGAGAGGGGATCTCCTCTAAATTGCCAAGATAAAAATCCCTCCAAAGAGATAAGAGGTGGAAGAGATTTCCGTATAAGCCCCCTATGTCGACGTTTTCCGCAATCTGAAGAGCAAGTAACCCCATGAGATAGACCTCGTTCGGTGGTTCTGCAGGGCTATCATAGGAGCATTTCTTTGAGGAGACCATAATTCTACACATAAGCGGACGCCTCTCGTATACTGAACATAGACCCTCTCTGGTTAGGAGAGGGCACCTCTCCAGCTCATAAAAGATCTCCGCAGGAGGTTCTTCTCCTTGAGAGTAAAGCCAGAGAGTCTGATTGTGGGTTAACTTCGGAGAATAAAATTGTTGATTTTCAAAAAGAGAAAAGTCTTCCTGCTTCAGCGCCTCAAAAACGTATCTTGCTTCAATAGAAGTTGTAAACACCCTATTGGTACAGCAAAGATTGCATCCCTTTTCACAGGCAAAACTGAATGACCCCTGAGCCCTTTCTAAATGACTGTATAACGTCTCAAGAAGGGCAATCTTCTCCTCTAAAGCAAATTTCAAATTGATATTTATCTTGCTACCCCTTATTTAAATTTACATCCAATTATAATACCTTTTTACAAAGCAAAAAGCCCTAATTACTCCACAAATTTGCCATAATTACCCTCTGTTAAATCCCCGATTTTGCCTTTTATCCTCTCTGTAGATATCCACTGGAAAAATTACACTGGTGTTACATGAATTTAAGTCATAACATAAATAGAATTACACTTGACATCAGGGCAGACACTCTCACTTCAACCAAATCTGTTTAAACCTAAATAACCATTCAACACTCTTGGCGATGACCTTGCCTGTCTAATAAAGTCTATACATAAGAAGCCTCTAATAAACCGTAAGCCTTAAAAGAATATCCACGGACTATTATCAAATAATCTAACTGACCAAAGAAGAGGTTGATATGTCATGCAAATAATAACTGGTTTTTACCTTTGTTGAGGGAGAGAGTATCAAAGAAAGGGAAGGAGTTTTTTGTAAAACATGTAGGTCTCAGGTGGGCCAAGGATTCTACATACGAGAATGTAAAGAAAAGCACCCGATGGAATAACAATTAGTAAAGCCCATGGGCTTTCAAGCCAGAGCATTAAAGATTTCACTACAACAAGGAGAACTATTCCTGCAAAAAAAAGTGTAAAGAGGGGTCTTACGAATTTCTGCCAGGTTAAACCACTTAGCCTGTGAGAACTCATACAAACTAAAAAAAGTGCCTGAAGGACTATGGAACCAGTTATGCCAGCTGCCACACCTAAGATATTCCATTTCTCTATGGTTAGGAGAATGATACCAAGATTTGCACAGACGGAGATGAAACTTCCCAAGGCCGGAATAGCTGTGCTGTTCATGGCGTAAAACAGTGGAATAGCTACTTTGCTTATGCCATAAAAGGGCAAGGCTATGCTTAAGATCTTAAGAATCTCAGCAGTCCTGTAGGTATCCAGGGATGTGAAATTACCCCTTTCAAAGAGCAACTCTATAGTGGGACCTGCAAGAAGATAGAGCCCAAGTGCAGATGGCAAAGAAACACTTAAGGAAACTACAAGCGAGCGGGTGAAGAGTTCCTTTGCCTGGGGATAGTTTTTCTGGGTAAGGGTGCGTGTGAGTTCTGGAAGAAGGGCTTGTCCAAGGCCTACACCAAAGAGACCTAAAGGCACATACATGACTCGAAAGGCATAACTATACCAAGATACAGCCCCCTCTCCACAGGATGTGGCAAAGAAGGTGTTTAGGAAGATATTTATCTGCACAGCTGAAAAGCCAAATACCACAGGTAATAAGAGAAGAAAAACCTCTTTAAATTCTGGTAAGGTAAAGTCTGGCTTGAATACCATACGAAAACCCCTTCTTCTTAGAAGGGGATACTGCATCAAGGCCTGAAGCAGACCCCCTATGGTGACCCCTAAAGCCATGGCAAAAATGGGTTCATACCCTTGAAAGACTAAGAGATAATACCCTACCACCCCAATGACAATTGAAACCAAATTAAAAAGACCTGAGGAAAAGGCTGGCCAAAAAAACACTCCAAGGGAATTAAGTAATCCTGCAAATATGGCAGAAAGGCTTATAAAAAGCAAAAAAGGCATCATCAAGCGGGTTAGATTGACCGTAAGATAATACTTTTCCTGATCTTCCAAGAATGCTCTGGCAATGAGAGCTACTATCTCGGGGGAAAAAATTACCCCCAGCATGACGATTATCAGAAGTATTAGAAGCCAATTGGAGAGAATCTGTGCACCTTTGAAGAGGGCAGGTTTTATACCCTCCCTCTCACTTGTTGCTGTGAAGACCTTAGTAAAGGCACCTGCTAATGCCCCTTCAGCAAAGAGATCTCTGAGGAGATTAGGTATGCGATATCCTACTACAAAGGCATCCATGGCTTTGCCGGCTCCAAAGAAGTATGCTAAAACCTGTTCTCGAACTAAGCCTAAGATTCTACTGATGAAAACGGCTAATGTTATAGAAGTTGCGCCTTTGGTGACCTTTTCGAGCTTGGTCTGAGATGCTTTATCCAAAGCGCCCTGTCACATAATCCTCAGTTAGTTTCTTCTCCGGATTGGTGAAGATCTTTTCTGTTGGGCCAACCTCTATTAACTCCCCTAAATACATGAAAGCGGTAAAATCTGAGATCCTTGCTGCCTGTTGCATATTGTGAGTGACGATGACGATGGTGATTTTATCCTTTAGTTGAATGATAAGATCCTCTATCTTCCCTGTGGATATGGGATCAAGGGCAGATGTTGGCTCATCAAAGAGCAAGATCTCGGGCTCTACAGCTATAGCCCTTGCAATGCATAGCCTCTGCTGTTGTCCACCAGAAAGCCCCAAAGCACTCTGATTAAGCTTATCTTTCACTTCATCCCACAGTGCTGCTTCTTTCAAAGCTCTCTCCACCCTGTCCTGCAGTTCTTTTTTGTTCTTAATACCTTTCAATTTCAAACCATAGGCTACATTGTCAAAGATACTCATAGGAAAAGGTGTTGGCTTTTGAAAGACCATGCCTATTTTAGAGCGAAGTTCTATTAAGTCAACCTCCTTCGATAGGATATTTCTACCTTCAAAAATTATTTCTCCTTCATACCGATTTCCAGGATATAGATCATGAATTCTGTTAAGACATCTTAAAAGAGTGGTTTTTCCACATCCACTAGGTCCAATAAGAGCTGTAACTTTGTTCTTGTATATCTGCAAGTTTATGTTTTTCAGCACCAAGGCATTTCCACCGTAGTAAAAGTTTAGATTTCTTATCTCTATTTCAACTCTCAAGATTTTAACCTCCTCCTTATAAAGTATCTTCCAAAGAGGGTCAGAAACAGAATGAAGAGAGTAATGAGAAAGGAGGCACCCCAGGCCTGTCTGTGCCACTCCTCATAAGGACCCATGGCATACTGAAATATCGTTACTGTAAGAGAGGCTATGGGTTCCTTAAGATCAAAGGAGGTAAAGGAATTGTTAAAAGAGGTGAAAAGTAGAGGAGCAGCTTCACCGGTTACGCGAGCAATCGCTAAGATTATGCCTGTGAAAATCCCCATCCCCGCTCCTCTGTAAACAATTTGCCAAATAACCTTGTAATATGGCGCTCCTAGGGCAAAGGCAGCTTCCCTTAGTGTCCAAGGAATAAGGGATAGCATATTCTCGGTGGTTCTCACGATTACTGGTATCATGATGATAGCCAATGCTATGGCTCCGGCAAAACCACTAAAGTGACCAATGGGTTTTACGAATACCGCATAAACAAAGGCTCCCACAATAATAGCAGGAACGCTGACCATAATATCTGCAAGAAAACTTATAAATCTTGAGATCTTCAAATTTCTTCCATATTCAGCCAAGAAAGTTCCCCCTAATACACCTAAGGGCACACCTAAAAGAGTGGCAACTATAGTAATGAGGGCATGGCCTATGAGGGCGTGTTTAAGGCCTCCTCCCTCTTCTCCAGGTGGTGCAGGATCATTCAAGATAAGTGTAGGTGTAAGGGCGGATAGACCATGTCTAATTACATCTACTAAAATAAAAAAAAGCCAAAAAAGCCCCCAAAGGGCTGTTAAAAAGCAAAAAAAGAGCGCTAATTTATTGATTATCTTTCTTCTCTTGATCATTTATACTGTGTGCGCTGAATGAAGTATTTTGCTATGGCAAGAATGGTAAAGCTTAGAATGAATAAAAGCAATGCTAAGTAAAAGAGAGAGGCAAGGTGAATATCCTTGTCTGCTTCAGTAAACTCATTGGCAAGCTTCACTGTAACAGTAGCTGTGGCGGAAAAAAGTGAGGAGGGAAACTGATTTAAATTTCCCAAAACAAAGGCCACTGCCATGGTTTCTCCCAGGGCTCTACCCAATGAAAGGCCAATACCTCCTAAAACTCCTAATTTACAATAGGGAAATACCACATCCTTAATCACCTCCCATTTGGTTGCCCCCAAACCATAGGCAGATTCTTTCAAAACCGCTGGCACCAGTTGAAAGGAATCCCTGGCCACAGAGGCTGTAAAGGGAATGATCATGATACTGAGAATGAGGCTTGCGGTGAAAAGATCTATTCCTAAGGGGGTTCCTGAAAAAAGTTTAACAAAGGGAGGTATTTGGCCAAGGGTCATTTGTAAAAAAGGCTCTATGTATTTTGCGTTGATTGGGGCAAGGGTAAAAAGCCCCCACATTCCATAAATTATACTGGGAATAGCTGCTAGTAATTCTATAGCCACTCCAATAGGCTCCTTTAATCTTCTAGGAGCTACTTCTGTAATAAAGATTGCAATTCCCAGAGCTATTGGCACAGCTAAAAAAAGGGCTAAAAGGGAGGTAATTAAGGTGCCCAAGAGGGGAATAGCTCCTCCAAAGAGCTCCTTAACTGGATCCCAAGAAGGACTTAAGACAAAACCAAGAAAACCAAATCTCTTTATGGCAGGAAATGATTCCTCAAAGAGGACAACAATTATACCTAAGAGGATAACGAAGATTAAAAAAGCCCCTATGGCCGTAATGAACAGAAAGAGAGTATTTAAGATGTAATCACGTTTAAGTCTTATCATTAAAACAGGCCTTGTTTCTTCCAATACTCCCTGATTCGCGTCTTAATCCTCTCAGGCAAGGGAACATAGTGAAGCTCCAGCGCTATCTTGTCACCTGTTTGTAAGGCCCAGTCAAAGAATTTAATTACCTCTTTATTGATATCCACCTTTTCCTTGGCAAGTAAGATATAGGTTGCTCCAGCGATAGGCCAGGCATTACCACCTGGTGCATTGGTCATAAATACATAAAAATGTTTGGCGGGATCAAGCTGAGCGGTTTGGGCAGCCTCTTTGAATGTATCCACAGAGGGGGAAACCACCTTGCCTTTGGCATTTTTTAGGTTTGACACTCCTATCTTATTTTGCACCGCATAGGCATATTCCAGATATCCTAAACTATAAGGGGTTCTTTTGACGTAATTTGCTACACCTTCATTGCCCTTTGCCCCAATACCAACTCTGAAATTCACCGAGGTTCCAAAGCCCACATCCTTTGCCCAGGCCGAACACACAGAACTTAGATAATGGGTGAAGATTGCCGTAGTTCCAGATCCATCGGATCTGTAAACAGGAGTTATAGGTTTGGAAGGTAAAGATAAACCAGGATTTAAAGCTTTTATTTTGGCATCATCCCAATTTTTGATTTCACCGAGATAAATTTTACAGAGAGTTTCTCCATCCAGGGTTAAGCTTTTATCACCCACTTCAGGAACATTGATGGCTATAACCACTCCACCAATAACAGTGGGAAACTGCAAAAGTTTCTTCTGTTCTACTTCCTCTGGCTTAAGAGGCATATCTGTTGCCCCAAAATCTACGGTTCTTTCCGTGACCTGTCTTATGCCGCCACCAGAACCAATGGATTGATAATTAACCCTTATGCCCTTTTCTTTGTAATACTGACTTGCCCAGGCAGAATAAAGGGGATATGGAAAGGTTGCGCCGGCACCGTTTATAGTCTTAGTGGATGCTTTGCCAATTTCTACATGGCCTTTGAAGAGGGCTCCTAAGGTAAGGATTATTAAAAGAAGTAAAGTTTTTTTCATTTTACCCCCTCCAGTGAAATGTTAAAGGTATTTTAAAATTTTTTTAAACCTTGTCAACCGAGCCTTTGATTGATAAATTTTAAATGGAGAAAAAAGCCCTATAACGAAAACTAAGAAAAAACTCTAATACCATGCCTCAAGGGGATTATCGAGATAACTTATGGCTTTTCTAAGTTCGGCTTCCCCTCCCATTAGAACCAGCAAATCACCCTCTCTAAAGGTTTCATCAGGATGGGGGTTTAAAAGGACCTCTTCTCCTCTTTGAATGGCTATAAGACTGGCTCCACTTTTGGCTCTAAGATTAAGCCTTCGTAAAGTTAATCCCACAAGCAAACTATCTTTTTTTACCAGATAGGTCTGGAAATTGATGATCCTCCACCATTCAGAGGGGCTATGGGGGACTGAAAGAGTTTTCCCCTCTTCTCTTAACGCTTCATAGTGCCCACTTCTAATCCCTTCTAAGAGTTCATTTATCACATTCTTGGGCACTTGATAAAATTCAAGCACCTTGGAAAAGAGCTCAATTGAGGCCTCAAATTCCTCTGGGACTACTTCATCTGCTCCAAGCTTAAGAATCTCATCTATCTCTCTTACAAACTGAGTGCGGACAATAATGTAGATTTGAGGATTAAGGTTTCTTGCGATTTGAATTATCTTTCTGGTGGCAAGGGGGTCTCCCACTGTTATCACCAAAGCCTTGGCCCTTTGGATTCCAAATTTCAACAGGATCTCAGGGTGAGTGGCATCTGCAAAATAGATAGGCTCTCCCTTTTGACGATATTCTTTTACTGTTGAGGGATTGAGCTCTAAGATAGTGTAGGGAATCTTAAGAAGTTTTAGTCCATAGACTACGCTCTTTCCACAGACTCCATAACCTATTACAATAGTGTGGGCACTCTGTGAAACCTCAGCTTCTCTTTTTTTCCTTACCAGTCTGAACTTTTGAGGAAAGATTTTCTCTAAGAAGAGATCGGAAAAGCGATGGGCCATGGCAATCATAAAAGGAGTAAACATAAGGGTCAATATAGAGGCACTTAAAAAGATCTGATAAGCCCTCTCGGAGAAAAGATCATATCTATTACCTTCAAGGGCAAGAACAAAGGAGAACTCTCCGATTTGAAAGAGAAACAAGGCCGAAAGCAGGGATACTCTGAAGCTTTTACTCAAAATAAAAACTACTACAAAAACTATCACAACCTTTATCACAAAAATGGTTACAAAGGAAAGAATGGTTACTCCAGGGTTGAGGATCAGTATCTTAGGATCAAGAAGCATCCCTACAGAGATAAAAAAAAGGGCCATAAAGAGCTCTTTTAGAGACTTAAGTTCTGCCATAGCTTGATAGGCTATTTCTGACTCTGAAACCACAATTCCAGCTAAAAAAGCACCCAAGGCCATAGACAAACCAAGCTGATAACTCAAAAAGGCTGTGCCAAGAGAGATGATAAAAAGACTCATCAAAAAGAGCTCTCTGCTTCTGGTTTTTATTATCAGATATAGCAAGGAGGGCACTATCTTGAAACTGACTACAAAGACCAATAAAAATAACCCCAGGGACTTTATAAGTGTGAGTAATATATCTCTAAGAGAGATACCCTCTCCGGAAAAAAGTGGAAGCGCTAACATTATCATAATAACTGAGAGATCTTGAAAGAGTAAGATGCCAAAGATGTATCTGCCATAAGGTGTATTTAATTCTCCCCTCTCAAGGAGAAGTTTTAAGACCACTGCCGTGCTACTAAAGGCAACTAGGGCTCCATAGAAGATAGCTTGACCAAAACTGTACTTTAGAAGAAGCGTTACCAAAAGAGCAACCACCATTATACTTATCGTAACTTGCAAAAAACCACCCCAGAGTACCTCCCTTCGATAACCCAAAAGTTTTTTAAGAGAGAATTCCACTCCCAGCAAAAACATTAGAAAGATAACCCCTAGCTCTGCTAATCCTTCAACAAGGTGAGGGTCTTTGACTAAGGCAAGTCCGGTAGGCCCAACTATTAAACCGGTTAGGAGAAAACTAACCAATGGTGGCAGTTTTAACCTGATAAAGAGAAAGGTGAGAGGAATAGCAATCAAGAAGGCCCAAATAAGAGTGGATAAAAACTCCTGAAGCACAATTTTATTATATCATAGCTATCGGTTTATTACCATGCTTTGATCTAATCTTAAACTTGCGGTCTCCGCAAAACTTTGGGACATGAATTTAGATCATCCTTGATTTAAGCCGCAGATGTGCTACTTTATAAGGGAGTTCAGAACATGGAATGCACTCGCAAGGAGTGATAAAAGATGTTTGAAAATCTCTCCGAAAGATTGGAAAAGGCCTTAGCAGGTTTTAGAGATAGAGGCAAGCTTAGTCCTGATGATATTAAAAAAGGTCTCCGTGAAATCAGGCTTGCCCTGCTTGAGGCAGATGTTAACTATCGGGTAGTTAAGGACTTTCTTGCTCGGATCGAAGCGAGAGCCCTTTCGGCAGAGGTTTTAGAGAGCCTAACCCCCTTTCAGCAGATAGTGAAAATCGTATATGACGAACTGGTAAATACCCTTGGAGGCAAGGCCCAGGGACTTAATCTTAGCACAAAACCTACAGTGATACTTCTTGCGGGTTTGCAGGGGTCAGGAAAGACCACCACTGCAGGGAAATTAGCCCTTTTCCTAAAGAAAAGAGGACACAACCCACTACTAGTATCCACAGATGTTTACCGACCTGCAGCCATTGAACAGCTGAAAATCCTCTCACAGAAGATAAACATTCCCTTTTTCGATGCCTCTCCATCGGAGGGGGCTTTAGAGATTGCTAATAACGCCTTTAAAATGGCAAAAAATACCGGAAGAGACGTTCTTATAGTGGATACCGCAGGACGCCTACACATAGATGAAGATCTTATGGAGGAACTTCAGAGTCTAAAGGAATCTCTTAAGCCTGTTGAAACGCTGCTTGTGGCTGATGCCATGATGGGGCAAGATGCGGTAAATGTTGCCAAAACCTTCCACGAGAGGGTGGGACTGACAGGTATTATCCTTACCAAGGTTGAAGGTGATGCTAGAGGTGGAGCAGCACTCTCCATGAAAGAGGTAACAGGCTGTCCTATAAAATTTTTAGGTGTGGGAGAGAAATTGGAGGCCTTAGAAGTTTTTCACCCAGAAAGGCTTGCCTCAAGAATACTTGGCATGGGAGACATGCTCACCCTAATAGAGAAAGCTCAAGAGGCCATAGACTTTAGGAAAGCTAAAGATCTGGAAAAAAAGATCAAAAAAATGCAATTTGACTTGGAGGACCTAAGAGACCAGCTTCAGCAAATGAAAAAATTGGGCTCTGTAAGGGACATCCTACGCTTCCTGCCCGGCCTAGGGAACAAACTGCAAAACTTACCCATTGATGAGCGGGAAATTTTAAAGATGGAGGCAATTCTTAATTCCATGACCCCTCAGGAGAGGAGGAATCCACATATTATCAATGCCAGTAGAAAAAGGCGCATAGCCAAGGGTTCTGGCACTACTGTGCAGGACGTTAACAAGCTTCTTAAGAGCTTTGAGGAGATGAAGGCCATAATGAAACAATTTAAAAACCCTGGCAAGATGCAGGGGCTCCTTAGAAGGGTTCTTGGAATCTAACCTATGCCACAGAAGATCGTCTGCACCAACAGAAAGTCCTCTTATCTTTACGATATAGAGGAGACCTATGAGGCAGGCATACAACTCTATGGCTGTGAGGTCAAATCCCTCCGGGAGGGTAGGGCTAATCTCTCTGATAGCTTGGCAAGAATCGTCAATGGAGAGGTGTTTCTCTATAACTTTCACATAAGCCCCTATCCACATAGCTTAGAGGCTCAAAAATTAGATCCAACAAGAACTAGAAAACTTCTATTGAGAAAAGAGCAGATTAAGAGGCTTTCTGGTAAAGTTCAAGAGAGAGGTTATACCCTCATCCCAACCAAGGTGTATTTCAACGAGAGAGGTTTGGTCAAGGTAGAACTTGCCCTGGCAAAGGGGAAAAAAACCATAGATAAAAGAGAGGACATTAAGCGAAGAGAATTAGATAGAGAACTCAAAAGAAAGTACAAGGGTAGAATTAAATAAAATTCTTCATGCGCCCCCTTTTTCTTCGCATCAAAGGGCTTGGTCCCTTCGTTGATGCAGAAATACCAGAAGAGGCCTTCAGAATGATTCATGAGGAAAGAGTCTTTCTCATCTCTGGGGAGATCGGTGCAGGAAAGACAACCATCTTTGATGCCATTTTGTTTGCCATCTTTGGAGAGACCTCCTTCCCGGATAGAGATCCCAAAACTCTTATCTCCCATTTAATCTTAGACAAAAGAGACTTTATCCCAGAGGTTACCTTTAAATTCCTTCATGGCCAAAGGCTTTACAAAATCATTCGAAGGCCTAGCTTTAACAACCACAAAGGCTCCATTGCCCTATGGATAGATGATAAAATCTACTCACAGAAAGCAACGGAAGTCACCTTAAAATTAAAGGAAGTCTTTGGATTAGAGGGGAATCAGTTTAAAAAGATCTTTCTAATTCCACAAGGTGAATATCGTAAAGTTCTCCTCTCCAAACCTGAAGATAGAAAGGAACTCTTCGAACTTCTCTTTGATACTGAATTCATATCTAATTTAGAGGAGTTCTTTAAGGAAAGGCTAAAAGAGGTTGAAGATGTTCTTAAAAATCTAAAGGAGAGAGAATTGGAACTTCGACGATTAGCAGACATAAACTCTTATGAGGAACTAAGAGAAAAGATAAGACAACTCTCAGAGGAAAGAGAAAAACTCATCTCCGAAAGGAAGATTCTTGAAAGAAAGGAAGCCTCGGTTGTTGAAGAACTCAAAGCTTTAGAGCGTGTTATTGAGTTAAAGGAAAAGTACGTGAGTATCTCCAATGAGATATCTGCCCTTGAGATAAGGCGTCCTTACATAGACACCCTCAAGGAAAAGGTTATCCGTCTCAGACAGCTCCAGGAGAGAAGATACCATTATGAAAACTTAGAAAAATTAAGGGAATTTCTAAAAAAGGCTAAAGAGGATGAAAGGCGACTAAAAGACGCCATTGAAAAAAGCTCCCTACTTTTAGGGGATGAAAAGAAACGGGGAGAGGAACTAAAGTCAAAGGAGAGTTATTACGATAATCTCCGAAGAGAACTCATAAAAAAAGAGGATACCTTAAGAACCCTTCAAAGAAAAAGGACCTTAATCGAGGAATTAAAAAAGACCAAAAGACAAGTTGAGTCTTTGGAGATCACTTTGAAGGAGTTAGAAAAAAGAGAGAAAAAGCTGAAGGCTTCCTACGAGAGTATTTCAGAGGAAAAAGAGGTATTAAGAGGTCTTCTTGAGCTAAAAAAGAACTTGGGTGAGATTGAGAACCTGGAAAATCTTTTGGCTGGGTATCAGCAGAAGAACACCTGTATAGAGGAGCAGAGACAGAGGCTGATGGCTTTGGAGAGTGAAATTCTCAAGCTAAGAGAAAATCTAAAATGGATTGAGCTTCAAGGATTGGCAGTGGAACTTGCAAGGAACTTGGAAAAAGGTAGACCCTGTCCAGTTTGTGGATCCACTATCCATCCTAAAAAGGCCTCTCCCGATCTCTTTTTTAATTCTAACTTGGAGGTCTTACGCTCCGAGCTAAATGCGAAGGAAAGAGACCTCGAGGCTACAAAGAAGACTCTATCACGTTTGGAAGGAGAACGCGACACTTTGGTAAAAATGCTTCCAAGAGATTTTGAGAACCTTTTGTCAAATAAGGAAGCTATTCTTGCAGAAATAAGGTCTCTTGAGAGGAGTACATTTTTCTTTACCGAGCTATCCTCATATGAAAAGGAGGAAAAAAGACTAAAAGAGGCCCTGGAGGGACTAGGTAATAAGAGAAGAACGATTGAAGAAGACTTAGTGAAGGCTAACACAAAATTAGGACGTTTGGAGGGAGAGCTAGAGGGGTTAAAGGCCCTTTCAGAGGAAAAATTAGATGAATCTGAGCTGAAGAGAGATATAGACAAAATAAGGTATGAACTAGAAAGCTATCAAAGAGAGCTTAAGGACCATGAAGAGAGAAAAGCGGATCTTGAGAGAAGACTTGTAGAAGAGCAAACCAGTTTAGAGATCCTTAAAAAAGACCTTTTGGAAAAAACCAAGGACTATCGCTCAAGCCTTGGAGAACTCCTTAAACTCGTAAGAATGGGGTTGTTTAAAGACTTTAGGGAGCTTCGCTCTTACTGGGAGAAATTATCCTCCCTCTCTTCTTTTGAAAAGGAGATCAGCGACTTTGAGAGAGCTTTACATAGTCTTGAAAAACAGAGGAAAGATCTTGCGCAGGAGTTGGAAGAGACCACGCATGAGTTATCAACCCTTGATATAAAACCCCTGCGTGAAAAGAGAGAGAATCTAAGGCTTAAACAAGAAAACATAAGAGGCAAAAAAGAGAGAGTCTTACAGCTTCTAGGAAAAACAGATGAGAATCTCTCTCTTTTGGAGAGAGTAAAGGAGGGAATGTCACAGATTGCAGAAGAGAAAAAATCCCTGGAATCTAGGTATTCTCTTTTAGGCAAGATTTACAATCTCATGTCAGGCAAGGTCCATGGAGTCTCCTTTCATTCCTATGTTGTATCGCGCTTCCTCAATATGATCCTTAAAAGGGCTAACTACTATTTTTCTGAGTTTTCCTTTGGCAGATACCGTTTCAAAGAAGGAGAACTTTACACCAAGAAATTTCTTCTCTCGGTCTTTGATCTATACACTGGGACTACGAGAGAGGCTAAAACCCTCTCCGGAGGAGAATCCTTTTTAGCCACTCTGTCCTTTGCCTTAGGGACCTCTGATGTCCTGATATCCTTTGCCAGGAGAGCACCCCTTGAAACCTTGCTTATAGATGAAGGGTTTGGCAGTCTCGACGAAAACACCCTCGATAAGGTTACCGATATCCTCCTTCAGCTCTCCCAAAGAACAGGAAAACTTATAGGAATTATCTCCCACATTAGAGAGCTAAAAGAACGCTTCCCTGTGCAGTTTGAGGTTATAAAGACCAAGGACTCAGGAAGTAAAATTCGCTTTAGGAAGATCCTTTGAAAGTAAAAGCCATAATTTTAGCTGGAGGAGAAGGAAAAAGAATAGGTGGAGATAAACCTCTTAAGATTCTAAATGGAAAACCGCTTATTTATTGGGCAACTAAACCATTTATAGATCTAAAACTTGACATTGCCATTTCCGTTAGAGACAAAAAACAAAAAGCAAAGATTGAGAGGATGCTGAGGGATTTAGATCTCCCCTCAAAAAAGATTGAGTTTTTTGAGGATCCAGATGATTTGGAAATCCGAGGCCCTCTTGCTGGCATTTTCCAGGCGATGAGACTTATGCCAAGAGATTTCCTTCTAGTTGTATCTGCAGTAGATCAACCTTTGATCAACCCTGTATTAATTAGTGAACTAGTAAAGATAGGGAACCTATTGGTATCCTTTGCAGTAGTTTGTGAATACAAGGGCACATTGGAACCTCTACCAGGACTTTATCCCTGTTCCCTTTTCCCAGAGCTAAAACATTTTGCGGAGTTTTATCCTAAACACAGCTTGATGGGTTTTCTATCATACTTAAGTTCAAAAAAACTACTTGTCACTATTAAAAATTGGAATAAACTTGGTTTAAATAGTACAAATTTTGCTAACATAAATACACTTGAAGATCTAAGTAGGTTAGAATCATGGTTATCCCAGAAGGAACTCTAGACAGGATCATTAAGGTTTTGGTAGTGGACGACGACCAGGCTATAAGAGAGGCAATTATGGAAATCCTAACTAATGAGGGATATTTAGTTACAACAGCTGAAGATGGAAAAAAGGCTTTAGATCTACTGGGTAGCTTTAAGCCTGATGTAGTTCTTACAGACTATCTCATGCCAGAAATGGATGGGATTACCCTGTGCAAGATAATAAAAAATAATCCAGAGACAGTAGATATTGGTGTGATACTAATTACAGGAGTAAACGATCTTGAAACCAGAGTGAAGGGATTACTGGCAGGAGCAGATGATTTCTTAAACAAGCCTTTTATGGTACCAGAGCTCCAAGCTAGAATGAAATCCCTATCCAGAGTCAAACTCTATCATGATTTTCTTAAAGATTATCAGAAAAAATTAGAACTGGAAATAGAGAGAAAAACTGCAGACTTACTAAAAATTAATCTCAATCTACAGATGGCCATTAACGAAATTAAAGATCTCTCTTTAGAAATTATCTATCGTTTAGCTAAAGCAGCTGAGTATCGCGATGAGCATACGGGATACCACATTCAAAGGATTTCTCACTATAGTGCCTTAATCGGTGTACATATGGGATTAAGTGAGGAAGCCATAGAGGTGTTGAGATACGCCTCTCCTTTACATGACATTGGTAAACTCGGAGTGCCTGATAGTATTCTTCTAAAACCTGGTTCTCTCTCATCTGAGGAGTGGCAAATAATGAAGCTTCACACCGTGTTTGGTGCAGAGATATTGAAAGGCTCCAAGGTCAAATACCTAAGAGCTGCGGAAAAGATTGCCCTTTATCATCACGAGAAATGGGATGGATCAGGATATCCAGAAGGTTTAAAGGGAACAAAGATACCCCTCTTTGCAAGAATTACTGCCATTGCCGACGTCTTTGATGCCTTAACCACTGACAGACCTTACAGAAAAGCCCTAAGCCTCGATGAAGCCTTCGAAATTATTGCCAAGGGAAGGGGCACTCATTTTGATCCTGAAATTGTGGATGTTTTCTTTGACATTCAGGAAGAGCTCCTTTCCATCAGAGAATTATTTAAAGATGAAGAAGAAATCTCCCATTTGTTTAAGGTCACAAAACTCACCTCTAAAAACTCTCTATAAAGGCCTTTCATTCAAGGGACATCAATCTTTTCAACTGAAAGGCGTTTTTAACTGCATGCCCAAAAGCGGTGTTATCAAAATATACGTAAGTGGTTTTCGGATTGAACTTTATAATCAACTTTCTTAAATTCTCAAGCTCCTCTTGGGTGTATTCTGATACATAAAGCTCCTTTGAACCATGCATTCTTACATACAAAAAATCAGCGGTTTTGACTTCAACCCACGAAGGATACCTCTTACCGCAATCAGATAGACACAGAGATACGCCAAAGGCCATTAGCATGGATATCCACTCGTCACAATGAAAACTTGCATTACGTATTTCCATGGTTATTTGATAATCCCTAGGAAGGGAAGTTAAAAAGGCTTGCATAAGATCTCTATTATAGGAAAGTGAAGGAGGTAATTGAAAGAGTAAGACCTTAGCCTTTTCCTTCAACGGTTCAATGCTTCTCAAAAAATCCCTTATGGGCTCCTCCACATCTCTTAATTTTTTTACATGGGTTATGACTCTAGGTGCTTTAACCGAAAATACGAATTCAGGAGGAGTTTCCTCGTACCACCTTTGGAAGGTGCTGGGGCGAGGTTTTCTATAAAAAGTTACATTGATCTCAACGGTGTTGAAATGTTGAGCGTAAAACCTTAGCCAATCCTTGTAAGCAAGCTCTTTAGGATATAAAACCCCTACAAAAGATGCATAGCTCCATCCAGAGGTTCCAATGAAGATTGACCTATCGTTCAAGATATCTGTTTCTTTAATTTATATAGGGCCTTCTTTGCCGCTAAGTTTTCTGCTTCTTTCTTTGATGCACCCTTTGCCCTGGCTAAAATCTCGTCGTTAACCTTTACCACCACTTCAATAACTGGTTTATGGGCAGGACCAGTTATTTCCAAGACCTCGTATGTGGGGACTCCCCCCAAGGTTTTTTGTAAGACCTCTTGAAGTTTAGTTTTGTAATCAGTAATCCTTGACACTCTTAGGCCTCTAAAGTAGGGAGAAAGAAGCTTTCTCACAATTTGACAGGTAACCTCTAAACCCTGATCAAGAAAAATAGCTCCAAAAATGGCTTCTAAAGTTCTTCCTGCAATATTTTTCTTACTCTTTAATTCCAGAGCTCTTTCCCTTTTACCTAAGTAGATATAATCTAAAAGGGCCAATCCCTCTGCTACCTTAATCAGCCTATCCTTGCACACCAGATAGGCCCTTTTTTTAGTGAGGTCGCCTTCTCTGTCTGCAGGAAATTTTTGATAGAGATAGAGAGATATACAAAGGTTAAGAACTGCATCTCCTATGAACTCAAGCCTTTCATTATCTTCTACAACTTTATCTTTGTGGCTTAGTCTATAGGAACTGTGTATAAGGGCTGTTTTCAATAGCTCTTTGTTTTTGAAGGTTATACCTAAAATGGCCTCTAATTCCTCTACAGGCTTATCCATTTTTCATTTAGCCACAAGAAAAGACCCAATGAAACGTTCCTTCTTAAACCTTTCAGCCATGTTAAGAGCCAGATCCAAATTATTAGAGAGATAGATCTGAACTCTGTAAAACAGTCCCTTCTCTGGATGCAGGTAGGGTTCAATCCTAACCTGACTGAATTCCCGTTCTAGCTCTTCTTTGAACTTCAGAGCATTGCTGAAGTTTTTGAAAGCGGCAACTTGGAGATAAAATTCGTTGAATTTAAAGTTGGGTTTGTTTCTATATTGAATTTGTTGCCCTATTAGTTCTCCTTCACTTAGAGCAGTTATTTTCACTCTGGCAGTACCCTTACCAATAATCCCAAGCTCCCTTGCACTTGCATAGCTGAGATCAAGACACCTATCCTCAACAAAAGGGCCTCTGTCATTGATTCTAACAACCAACTGTCTTCCGTTTTCTAGATTGGTAACTAAAACATAGGTTCCCATAGGCAAAAGTTTATGTGCCGCAGTGAATTCATACATGTTGTAGATTTCTCCACTTGAGGCCTCTTTTCCATGAAAGCCCGGACCATACCAGGAGGCTATACAAAGCTCCTCATACCCTTCAGCTTTGGGAAGAGGGAAATAGGTTTTACCATTTATAGTATAGGGTTTAAGCCACCCAGGAACAGACTTTGAAACCTCAGAGGGCATTGGAATAGCAAGATTAGGGCTTTCACGTGGTGGTCTTGCGCAACTAGATAGGATTAAAACCAGTACTAGAGCTGCCCAGATCCTCATCAAGCCCTCTTTTACATACTCGCTGCCACCTTTTTAGCAAAGTATGTTATGATGAGATCTGCACCTGCTCTTTTTATACTAAGAAGGCTCTCCCACATGGCCCTTTCTTCATCCAAGTATCCCAGCTTGCCTGCTGCCCTTATCATAGCGTATTCACCGCTCACCTGATAGGCGGCAATTGGGTGATGAAGATTTTCTCTAAGCATCCTCACTATATCCAAGTAGGGCATAGCTGGCTTCACCATTATTATATCGGCACCCTCCTCTACATCCATTAAAGCCTCTCTTATAGCCTCTCTACTATTTGCAGGATCCATTTGGTAACTTCTACGATCTCCAAATTTAGGTGTGGATTCTGCTGCTTCCCGAAATGGTCCATAGAAAGAACTACAGTATTTCACAGCGTAACTCATTATTGCCACCTTTGTGAATCCAGCTTCATCCAAGGCCTCCCTAATTCTTGCCACTCTGCCGTCCATCATGTCTGATGGAGCTACCCAATCTGCCCCTGCTTTGGCGTGAGACACAGCAATCTTTGCCAGTTGCTCAAGAGTCAGGTCATTATCTACCTCTCCCTCTCTTATAATACCACAATGCCCATGAGCGGTATACTCACAAAGACATACATCGGTTATTATAACAGTCTGGGGAAACTTATCCTTCATACTCTTTATAGCCCTCTGAATTATTCCTTCTTTGGCATAAGCTGAAGAACCTGCCTCATCCTTATGAAAGGGGATGCCAAAGAGGATAAAGGCCCTTAAGCCTAGATCTAAAGCTTCCTTGACCTCATCTAAAGCTTTGTCAATGGAAAACCGAAAGATCCCTGGCATAGAAGGAATTTCCTCTTTTACTCCCTTTCCCTCTCTTATGAATAGGGGATATATGAGATCATCTTTAGTGAGATGCGTCTCCCTGATAAGGGCTCTGACCTCCTCTCTTGATCTCAACCTTCTTGGCCTGTATTCTGGATACATCATGGTCCTTTCCTCCTTAACTTGAGAGGACTTTTTCTAAAAGTTCCTGAAAGATCTTTAAATCTTCTTTGTAATCGTTAAAAAGATGGATCCAAAGCACCGGTTTCTCTCGCTCAACTAAGGCTTGAAAATCACCATAGGCCTGAGCGAACTGCTGGTCCCAGAAGGTGTAATTTTCTCCAGGAATTAATTGTCTTTCCAATCTACCTCTTCTGGTAAAGATGATAAAACGTGAAAGCGGTGGTCCACCTTTAAAAAGTTGTCCTGTTGAGTGAAGATACCTTGGTCCGAAACCAAAGACGGTAGCACAGTTTTTCTTCTCTCTGATAAGGGTTCTCATGTCGCGAATTAGCTCTTCAACCTCAGGCTCTTGAGGAAGGTAAGCCAGAAATCCCACGTATATCCAGGGTGCAAAATCCTGAAAGAGTTTTTTTAATGCAGCTGATAACCTGGGATACTCCAAACCAAGAGTTTTTTCAAAGTAAAAACCAAGACCTGTCTCGTCATCAATGTTAAACTCTATGCCAAAATCCTCCTCTTTTTTGAATTTTTCTAAGATCTCCCTGGTTTTTCTCTTCGACAGAAGGACATCAGGTTCATCAAAGGGATTAACTCCAATAAAATAGGCTGTTAAAGCAGTGGCCAACATGAATCTGTAGGCTTCAGCAAAGATCTCGTATCTATCTTCAAGAACCATGCGTTTTACTCTGAATCCCTCTTCTAACAGATCTGTTATTAACCGTTGATAAATCTTTTCTCTTCCCCTCAAGGTCAAATATATAAAACTGCGATCCGTGGAGTAAACTGTAGGAGACCCAGGAGATTCTCCCACAATAGGCACTATACCTGAAAAATTTTTGCCTAAGCTCTCGGCTAACAGTTGCTCTAACCAGAGTGCAAAGGGTCTTAGCAAAGGGTCAACGATGAAAGTAAGCTTATCTTGTCCAAGAATGTAGGATTCCGTTAAGAACTCGGCTAAGTTTGCAGCCAAATTGTATTCCCAGTGGATTTCTGGCTCACAGGCTGAGTAGATCTCCTTTGCGTAGTGAAGGGCCCTTTGAATGTCTAATCCCAAGAGAAGGGCTGCAAAGAATCCAACCTCAGTGAGAGCAGCATATCTTCCTCCCACATCAGGGGGATGTTGGATCACAGCCCTGAAGTTATTTTCAACTGCAAGGGCCTCTAAAGGTGAATTAGGATCGGTAAGCACGATGAGATGTTTCTCAGGCTTAGATACTCTCTCTTTTAACCTTGCCCAGAAATATCGGAGTTGAGAGAGGGTCTCCAAGGTTGTTCCAGACTTAGAGGCAACTACGAAGAGGGTCTCCTCAAGAGGTAAAGTCTCCACCTCAAGGATGTGCTTAGGATCATTTGTATCGAGAACCCTCAGCTGGGGATAACCATCCCTTGCTCCAAAGATTTCTGAGAGGACCAGTGGAAAGAGAGCAGAACCACCCATACCACACCAGATAACCTGTTTAAACTCCTCTCTCAGATTATCTGCCAATTTCTTTAGGGACTCAATCCTTGACTCTATGTATTTATACCCCTCTACCCAGCCAAGCCTATCTTTTATCTTCCTTTGAATTTCAGGATCTTCAGAAAAGAGGTCTGGTTCTTTATTAAAAAGTTTTTTTAGTAACTTATCCTTTTCTTCGGAAGAGAGTTTTGAAGGCCTCTTAATGATGTTGAAATCACCATAGACTTTAGTTATCCTCGGAAAAAAGGGATCCATAAGGAACTCCTTTAGATAATCTTATAATGAATTATAACACAAATGATTGGTTAAAGAAAGCTTTTTTGCAACTTCTAAAAGTTTGCGCGTATTGATAATCCTAACTGATAGTACTTCCAGCCAGTTGTGGTGCCACCAGCATAATTGCCACAATCAGCGTTTATTGTGGCCTCGAGATTGGTTAAGACCCTATAGAAAAATGAACTAACTAGTCCAAATATCCGGGCAGTTTGATATTTGTTGTATCTCTCAAAACTTTGATATCCCACGTAAGGCTCAAAGAAAAACTTATAATTCTCTCTGCCCTGAGAGACACTGATGAATAACTGTTTTGACCAAAAGGGATCGCTCCCTTTTTTAAGCAAATTAAAAGTTGGGATTAATACCTAAAACATAAATCACTAAAATGCCCTCTAAAGCTAAGGAGGATGGGGTGGTGGGGGGTGCATAAGTTTAAGGTCTTTTTAGCTTCTCACTAACCCTTTTTCCCATCAAAGACTTAAAAATGCTGCAAAGACTTGAAGCAATCAAAATATGCATCCCAAAGAAAAGAAGTCGCCTTTAGACTGAAGGTCATCGAATTTCACAACTTCTTTGGCAGAGAAGCCCCACTCGAAGCTTCTCTGGTATCTGTAAAGCTACTATCGAGCAGGAGTGGGAGGGACTTTTGGAGTAAGTTTAAGGCTTGGGAATATATCGCCTTTGGAGTGTATTTGTTATAAATTTTAACGAGAATAACCCTCAGTCTAATATCCTATGGACCCATCTATCCTCTTGAAAAAATCTAAAGATACATTATATTGAAACTTATTCTCAATATTAAAAATAAAAATGGAACATTTAATAGAGAGTTTTAGACAGTTTATCAAGCAAAAGGGGTTGAAATATACCCCTGAGAGGGAGGAGATCCTAAGGGAAATCCTTGCGATTGAAGATCACTTTGACGTAGAAACTCTTTATCTCCTTCTTAAAGGGAAGAACAGCAAGATTTCCAAGGCCTCCATCTACAGAACCATTCCTTTATTAATAGAGGTAGGCTATATACAAGAGGTATACAAACAGGGAGGACATTCTCATTATGAGGTAACTCTATATAAACAGCCGCATCTTCACTTTATTTGTATGAAGTGTGGGCAAGTTAGGGAAGCCCTTGATCACCGACTTAATGATTTAATCAAAGAGTTTGAAGCAAAGAGCGGTTATAAGTTTTTAACCTATCACTTAGAGATCTTTGGGCTCTGTCCTTATTGCAGAGAGGTTAAGTAGGAAATGACCCTTAAAGAGGCACTTTGTGGAGATGTGGTGATTATCAGATCTTATATAGCAGAAGATGATATTTTGAAAAAGATCTCTGCTATGGGTTTGAGAAAGGGGAGTCAATTTGAGGTAGCCCGTAGATGTGGGAGAAACCTCCTTCTTAGGAATAATTCAACCTGTCTCATCATAAGTGACGAAATTGCAGAAAAAATTGAAGTAGAGCTCAAAGGAAGACCAGAAGCTCCCTACGAAGATGTAACATGCACAATAGAATCTCCTCCTTGTCAAACTGCAGAGGGATCACTTCAAAAAGGGGCTAACAGGCGCTGGAAATGGCTTGAAAAACTCTGTCCCCTATTTAGACGAAAGTGATCTCTATGCCAATCTTAAGAGTCCCCTTGGTTGGGAATCCTAACGTAGGTAAAACTAGCATCCTCAATCATCTTGCAGGAACCAACCTCAAGATTGGTAATTGGCCTGGTGTAACGGTAGAAAAAAGAGAGGGTAAAACCTTCTTTCAGGACTATGAAATAGAATTCATTGATCTTCCTGGTATTTACACCCTGGAGAGAGCGACCTCCGAAGACGAGGCTATCACCATAGAATTTCTCCGTAAGGAAAACTATGATGCCATCCTTCATGTGATTGAAAGTCCAAGGTTGGAGAGAGATCTATATCTTACCACCCAGCTCTTTGAATTGAAAAAGCCTATCCTTATTGCTCTAAATATGAGCGATGAGGCCCAGGCCTTGGGAATAAATATTGACGAAAAGCACTTCTCCGAGTTATTCAACATAAGGGTACTTAAGACTATTGGGAGAACAGGAGAGGGCGTCAAGGCTCTGCTCCCTGCCATTATAGAAACCGTCGAAGAGAAGAGAATTCCACGATACGAAATATTAAGCTTAAGTCAATTATCAGAAAACCCAGAGGAAAAAAGACTTGCCCTGGTTAAAGGCATTATGGCTGAGGTCACAAGGAAGGACTTTCTGCCCAAAAAAACCCTAACAGAGGTCTTAGACCGATTCTTACTCCACCCCTTTCTTGGTTTCATCTTTCTAACGCTCATTCTCTACCTAACCTTTAAACTGGTCTTCGATCTCTCTTCTCCCTTAGTAGATTTCATCGACGGTTTTGTGCAGGATTTCCTTTCTCCAGGGCTTCAATATCTACTAACCACCTGGGGAGCTCCTTCAATGTTCACTCGATTCCTCAGTGAAGCGGTTTTCGGAGGTCTTGGAATAGTTTTATCCTTTTTGCCCCTCATCTTTGTCATCTATTTCTTGCTTACCTTTCTTGAAACCTCGGGATATTTGCCCAGAGTAGCTTTTCTAATGGATCGTTTTACACATAAGGTAGGGCTACATGGCCAAAGCGTTATCCCTCTAATGTTAAGCTTTGGTTGTAATGTCCCTGCAATACTATCCACCAGAACACTTCAGGATAGATCTGATAGATTGCTCATTATGTCAATGATCCCCTTCATGCCCTGTTCTGCAAGGTTAGTGGTTTTTAGCTTTTTTGCACTTATCTTCTTTGAAAGACCGGTGCTTCTGATCTTGTCTCTTTACTTACTTGGAATTATTACCGCCTTTTTATCAAGTATACTTCTTCGACACACCTTTCTCAAAAAGACCCTTTCACATTTTGTCATGGATCTTCCTCCCTATCGTCTTCCTCACATTAAGGTTCTTTGGAACATAACCTTTTCACATGTTAGAAACTTTTTGATTAGGGCTGGAACTGTCATCTTTGCCATATCAGTGGTGCTATGGCTTTTACTGAACCTTCCCCCTGGAGTTGAGGATGTGGAGGAAAGTATAGCTGGTAAGGTTGGAAAAACCTTAGCCCCGATATTCGAACCACTTGGTCTTGGGGACTGGAGGATTACCACCTCCCTTATACCGGCATTTCTTGCCCGTGAGGCCATCATCAGTAATCTTGCCGTCATCTTTAAAACTGAAGAAAAGGAGGAAAAGGCCTTTGACTTTGGAGAGGCCTTCAAAGAACAGGTTGAGAGGCTTGGTCTTGCGATTAAAGAGGCTCTCTTCTCTCTCTTTATGCTTTATCCAAAGGCCTTTGAGGTTGAGGATCAGACAGGGGGCTTGCAAGGGGAGATCAAGCGGTTTTTCTCTTCAGCATCAACCCTTTCCTTTCTGGTTTTCATACTAATCTACAACTCCTGTGTAGCAGCAGTGGTTACCATGTGGAAAGAGGGATCTCGATCTTTTGCCCTCCTCTTCTTGGTCTATAGTTTTATTTTAGCTTGGCTTCTCTCTTTTGTAGTTTTTAGGCTTGTCTCCTAAACCATGAAGCCACCATTTGTCTTTATTTCTATTTTTTTCTTCCTATATTTCCTACTTCATCTCTACCTTTACCATAGACTAAAAAAGAGAAATCCCTATATCCTTGTACTTCTGCTCTTAGCCTTTTTTTCACCTCTCTTCATGAGACTTTCAGATAGTTATTTTCCTCCTCTTTTTGCATATATCATCAGCTTTGCCTCCCTCTTTTGGATGGGTTTCATGCTTTACTTTATCCTCATAGACCTTTTACTAAGAGTTTTCCTAAAAAAGGCCCTCTATTCTGTAATCTTGTCCCTGGGACTATCCATATATAGTTATACAGAAACCCTCCGCCCAGAGCTAATCCATGTTATCCTGTATTCCCCAAAGATCCCCAAAGATTTAAGCCTGAGAATTCTTCATTTTAGTGATGTTCATCTTGGACCTGTTATGGGTATGGACAAAGTTCGCCTAATTGAAGAAACCGTGAAGAGATATAAGCCAGATCTCATTATCTCTACTGGAGACTTTGTCGATGGTAATATGAAAAACAAGGCTCACTTAAAGGAGGCCCTGCTAAAACTACCAGCTCCCTTGGGAAAATATGCTGTCCTTGGAAATCATGAATACTACAGAGGAATAGATCACTCTCTAAAATTTACAAGAGATGCTGGCTTTACCGTTCTTAGAGATGAAGTTTCAGAGGTTTTACCCTTCTTGGTTATCGTTGGTTTAGATGATGACGATTGTAGGTATTTTAAGGCCTGTGAGCAGGAGGGCAAAAAAGAAGAGATTTTTAGGGCTATCCACCGGGATAAGTTTATCATTCTTTTAAAACACAAGCCAAGACTTGATACCAAGATTATAGGATCCTTTGACTTAATGCTTTCGGGGCACACACATGGAGGGCTTTACTTTCCACTTGGAAAGTGGTTGCTTAAAAGATTCTTTGGCTTTGAGTATCCAGGATGGCATGCTCTGAATCCCCATGGGTATCTATTTGTAAGCAAAGGATTAGGAACCGGAGGCCCACCCATGCGTTTCCTCACACCACCTGATTTAGCAATTATTGAACTTAAGGGTGGGCAAGGGGCTTTTCACCTATACCAGCAATACCTTTAAGATTGACTCTAAAATAAAATTTCGTATCCCTTGGGGTCACTGACATGCCTAATCCAAAGAGATAACAATCATGAAGATAGAGAGCTTCAAGTTTTTGTTCTGAGGTCTCGTCTTTGATCAGATTTCTCGAGATATAGTAGCGCAAGCCAAAGTTCTGTGCAAATAAATGGGCAAAAGACAGGGTAAGCTGGCGTGTCTTCCAAGCCTCATCTTCTTGATAGGTCAGATCAATCTGGTCAACAGGGGTCTCTCTGAGGCCTAAATTCAAAGTGTGTTTCTTGAAACCATAACCGTAAAAATTATAGGTGGTATCATAACGAAGCATAAATCTTCCCCTCCACTGGGATAGGACCTGAAGGTAGAGATCAGATAGGGCTCTTTCTTCAGGTTTGGTGGTAAGGGGTGATCTTTCCGCTTTGGATAGATCATATTGCTGAAAAGCTCTGATAACGAGAAAGTTCTTTTGCGTTGGTAGGTGAAAAAACTGCCAAAGCCCGTATTCAAAGGTTTTGGCCTTCTCGATTTGATAATCTTCATAAATAAATAGGGGTTTATTTTCTCTTTTAGGCGAAATCTCTCGA
Source organism: Caldimicrobium sp. (assembly GCA_025060015.1). GTDB lineage: Bacteria > Desulfobacterota > Thermodesulfobacteria > Thermodesulfobacteriales > Thermodesulfobacteriaceae > Caldimicrobium. The sequence goes on from JANXDB010000027.1 coordinate 32,653, forward strand.
TAGAAGAAACCAAAATATGGTTTTACTACATGTTGAACCCTTCTCTCAAGAGGGTAGTCCCCCAGCTTATAGGTTTTGTATAGAAGGGTATATGTATCAAGAGATACCTCCAGGAGATTTTGATTAACACTTCTTGTTAAATTTCCCGGATCTTCAAGATAATAGGAAAAGTTTTTATAATTGAACTTGGCCTCACTTTTCAAAATTGAAAAGCTAAAGGGATAACTCAGCTCAAGATTCAATCCTATTCTGCTACCATAATAATTCTCTCTTCGGTGAAAGTAATTGTAATCAAGAACTATTGCTGGTAAGATTTCTCTGAAACTGAAGGGCAACAAACTTAAGTGAAAACTGGCCAAGGGTTGCAGAATCTCTTTTTTATTTCCAGAGCCTTCATAGTCCAGATAAGCTCCCTGAATTTTCGTATAGACACTATTTTTGTAATATTGAAGCCAAAGCGTGGTTGGTCGGAAATCCTGGCTTTTGTCTTCTAAATCCCGGTTAAACCTCTCTAAATAGAGTTTTTTAGTATTATCAAAGGATCCCTCTCCCAAATTGAACTCCTCTAAAAAGCCCTTATCTGATAGGAAGTCTGTGTCAAAATGTAGGTCCCAATTTTTATTGGTAACGATATCCACTTTCCCGGTAACCCAGTATCTATTTTTGGGGACCTCTCGTTGGATTGTTTCTGATAGTAAGTATCTCCCTCTCTTGACATCGTTGAGATATCGCACTCTAAAGAGCCCTTTGGTATCTCGAGTCAGTGCAAATTGATTCTCGAAATCCCAAAGGAGACCTCTTTTAGTGGTATACATAGGAGACAAGGTAAAATCTATTTGGTCTGTTAGAGGAATGAAATAGGGAATCTGGAGGCCAAGGCCTATACGATTACCCTGAGTTATGTTTGGAAGCAAGAAGCCTCTTTTTCTGGGCTCAAAGATAGGTAAGCCCATCTTTGGTAGATAAACCTTTTGAGGAAGATAAAGTAGTGGTAACCCCTTGGCTCTAAAGTAGGTAGCCTTTGCAGCGGATACTCCCTCTGGGGTAAGAAGGAAATCCTTGACCTCTACGCTCCAAGGGGGGAACTCTTCCAGCTCACAATCAAACTGGCAGGTAGTGATAATGGCTCTTTTGGCAGTGTATTCATTTAAGGCGTTTTTCTTGAAATCCCAGGCTTTCACTCTAAAACCTTCTTTCTTAAAATATAAAAAGGTCTTGTGGCTTGTGATTTCATTATTTCTTAAATCGAAAAAAGCATGATCTCCCAAAATGGTGGCATTCTGAGCAAAATCAAAGAGCTTAAAGTTAAATAACTCCAGGAAATCCGTATCTCTTAAATACAAGGCCCTTTCGGCATAAAGCATATAATTTTCCCGTTCAACAACCACATCTCCTTCCGCAAGGATCTTCAAACCCTCCTGAAGGACTTCTATTCTGTAAGCTGTAAGCTCTATGGATTTGTTCTTTGGGAGAGCATAAAGAGATGGAGCTTTAGAAAGTAAGAATATGAAGAGAAAAAAAAGAAGCCTCTTCCTCAAAATAGACCCTATAGATGGCTCGAACTATTAACTCTCTTCTTCCTCTTCGAGGATCTCTTCGACCTCCGCACGGCCCTCTTCTAATTCCTCTACCTGTTCCTCGTCTTTCTTGAGGAGTAAAGCCATGAATTCACCCACGTGGGTCTTCTCTTCTCTTGCCACATCAAGAAGAATTGCCCTTAAGGCCTCATCCTCCGTGAGAGAGGCTAGCTGTTCATAAAGGTTTATAGCATCAAGCTCCGCTATAATGGCTATTCTTAAAATCTGTCGATCAAGATCCTCTTCTTCAATTCTATCTAAGTCAAAAGGTATTTTAGAGAGCATGGGAAACCTCCTTCAAGTTTTTTTATAATTATAACTTAAAAAACACTATCAGGCAAAATATTTTTGGTTAATGCTCAGGAGCATAAAAGGCAGCTCTAGTTTACTGTTAAGCTAGGACTCCATAAGCATGATGTTTTGGCCTGTCATTGTCATTATCAAACATTTAAAAGCCATTCAATTAGCAGTCTTGTGTTTATTAAGAACTTTAATACTTAGCTAATAAACAATAACTCTTGACATGAGGAATTTTTATTATAAGATTTGATTTGTTTTATATGAGAGTTAAATTTTCCTTTCATACCTCAAAACTTCCAATAATTTACAGAAACAAATTCATGGCACTTATCAAAGAGGCCCTAAAGCAATTCGATAGGGCCTACAAAGAAAGGCTTTATCCCGACAAAGAAAGTGAGAAAAGTAAGGTTGTCAAACCCTTTTGTTTCTCCGTTATTTTACCTTTAGCTAAAGAGATTAAAAAAGAACCTATAAAAATCGATGAGGACTTTATTGTTGAAGACCTGGTATTCAATTTTAAAGAAAATAGCTACATATCTCTCATAGTTAGCTC
>JANXDB010000011.1 GCA_025060015.1 Caldimicrobium sp.
CTGTTGAAAATTATTGGATGCGCCTCCGCGGTATTTGATCCAATCAAAAAGAAGGTATCCGCATGTTTTTTGAAATCGGGATCAGGCACATCGATGTCATCAAGGGATCCCCAGGGCTCATCCTTACCTACCGCATAGAGAAAACCTACTACTGCAGAGGCCATACAGGTTCTCGGCTGACCCTCAATGGCATTATTTTGGAGCCCTCCTTTAAAAAGAATATTCATTAAATGGGACTCCTCAGTCCCTGCTTGCCCGCTACCATAATAGGCAATACTGTGTTTGCCAAATTCCTTGTAAGCTTTTACACAGGCCTTAACAATAAACTCAATGGCATCCTCCCAGGGCACTACCACAAAGTTCTCTTTAAGGTCCACTTCCGAGGGCTTTAAACCTCTGGGGTCTTTAGTGGTTTTACCTTCTTTTACTCGTGGAGAATTCTCTAAATCAGGCTTGCCTGTGGCAGGATTAATCCACTCTTTTCTTATCAAAGCCCCGCTTGGTCTGTCTTTATACTCAATAGCATTGTGTAAATAAAAGCCCTTGGTACAGAGAACACCTCTATTGACGGGGCTTTTGGGATCACCCTTTATAGCTACTATCTTAGTGGGGCTTCCTTTATCATCAACCTGACAATCAACCAGCATTGTGCATCCTATGGCACAATAACGGCACGGTCCAGCCGGGAAAGTTTTAACTCCAGAAGCGATTATCTCCTCAGGCTTGGCAAGTCCTGCTGCAACGGTGGCAGCAGTAATGGCACTAAATCTTAAAAAATCCCTTCTGCTTAGTTCCATTTTAAACACCTCCCATTAATTTTATTTTTTACTCTTATCCATGGCTTTTTTTGATACCACTGCATCAGCAGCTACGGCATCACCACAGGGAGCATAATCACCGTTAGCTGCAACTCCCATTACTGTAATTATTGCCTCCTCTTCAACGGTGGGAGCAATCCATAGAAAAGTCCACTTTCTCACCTTATTGCCCTCTGGAGTATGAGTCAAATAGTCTCCTAGTATTTGAGTTCTCTTTTCATCTTTAACCTTCAAAGTTCCAGCACTAGCTTGAACTGCAAAGCCACCTTTCGATTCACTAAGACTTTTTAATTTTGCCACAACCTCCACTGTTACTTGATAAGCCTTGCCAGGTTGAAATTTGGCGGGAATACCCTTTATTATGATTTTTGCCGGAGGACCTTCTAAATGGCAGCTAGCGCACTCTAAGTTCATAGCACTATTTCTGTGTCCTTGCGCATCATCATTTGAAACTAACAAAAACAGCATCACCAATAGTAAGGTAAGGCAAAGCAACATATTCTTCATTCCTACACCCCCTCTATATTTGTCCTTTAACAAATAGTTCATCCAGTAATGCCTTATTTATCTCCACTTTGTGCTTTTTTCGAAGCTCGGCCATAAACTCCTCCATCAGCTTTTCACGCTTCTCCTCTACCAAAATGTTTTTGATACTCTCCTTAAGGGTTTTAAACTCGATGTAGCTTGGTTCCTTTATCTCCTCTAACTTTAGGATGTGCCAACCAAAGGGAGTCTTTACTGGCCCACTGATTTGACCTGGCTTCATCCCCTTCAAGACTTTTTCAAACTCTGGAGGCATTTTGCCCTCTTCTAAGTATCCAAGACTTCCTCCCTCTTTAGCTCTCTCCTTATCAATGGATACTTCTTTGGCTAATTTTTCAAAGGGTTCTCCCTTCTTCAATCTCTCCTGCACTGCCTTTATATCCTTTTCTTCCTTTACCTGAATATGACTAACTCTGTAGCGTTTAGGCAGTTTATAATGCTCCTTGTTTTTTTCGTAATATTCCTTTGCCTCTTTGTCACTAATCTTAAGCTTAGGCACAAAATCTCTTTTGATTAGCTCCTGAGCTAAGAGTATCTTTTTTTGCTGTTCCAACTTAGCTTTGAAGTCTGGATCATTCTCTAAGTTTCTCTTTTTTGCCTCCTGAGATAAAAGCTCCATATAAACCCAATCTTCTACAAACTTGTCTAAAAGGGCCTTGTTAACCCGATAGAGTTCCCTCTCTTCAGGCGGGCGCAATTCTATAGCCTCCTTTATATCCTTTAAAGTAATTTGAACCTCCCCCACCTTGGCTACCACTTGATTTTTATCAATTTGCGAGACCCTATCTTTTTCCTTTCCCTTACAGCTAGCAAGTGCCAAAATGATAAAAATTGTTATAACACTAAAAAACTTTTTCATTTTTCCCCCATTATCCATATAATAACTTAAAAATAATACAATAAATATTTATTTATCCCATTAAAAAGGGGGGTACCCCCCCCTTCTTTTATGTGAGAAGGTTTTTTACTACTTCTTTGCACCTTCAAGTTTAGCTCTCTTTTCCTCTATTGCTTTATTGAGAATGTCAATTGCTTCCCAGGAAGCTTGCACCGATCTCGCTAAGGTAGCAAGGGCATGTCTTGGGTTGTGGAAACCGTCGGAGTTTTCTGCCGTCCACCACTCCCAATACATATGAGCTTCCTCATGAAGTTTTCTGGCTTTATTCAATGTGGCCTCATCCACTCCCCAATCTTTGGCTCTCTGGAAGGCCTGCACAAGCTCTCTTAACCACACTTCTGCCTTTCTCATTTTACCTCTCACATGCGCCTTAACGGATTCCACTGCGTATTCAGCATCTTTAGCTGTCCAGTCGGTATGACATTTCAAGCATGGTCTAAAGCCAAAATCCCTTGGAGAAGCATGGAAGTGAGAGGTAAACTTCTTCTCGCTCTTGACAATCTTATCTCCAGAGCTTCTCTTGGCAAATCCAGCCTGACCCTTGTCAGTATGACAATCAATACAGGTTGCCCCAATCTTGGCATGCTCAGAGAAGTAGTAAACCTCAACTTCAGGATGCTGAATCTTCCAGAGTTTTGCACCGGTCACATAATGCACAAAGTCAAAGAATTTGTATTTCTCAATGTGCTTCATACCAATAGGATCTACAATTTTATACTTGTCAGTCTTAGCAATAGCTATGAAGGGGAAGTGGTTAGATCTTCTGTCTGTAGCAAAGTCAACCAAGACTGGTGGCTTTCCATATTCGCTCTTCTCATAATCATAGAGCACCCCGCAGTTATACTCCACGTGGCACTGACCACAGAGAAGGTTGGTATCGTATCTGTCAAGGATGGCAATCTTTCTCTCATATCCTCTCAAGCCCAAACCTTCTTTATTTCCATAGACCTTAATATTTGCCCTACCCACATATCCTTCGTGCCAGAGGGTATCGTTTCTTGTGGTTAACGCCTCAATTAAAGCATCTCTGACAATCCTTGGCTTTGCTGCATGAGGATCATGACAGGTATAGCAGTTCATAGGATTGTTAAGATAGGTCTTAGCTATGTAAGCAGGGTTTGTGGTTCTATTGATATCACTCTTAGGAGTGGGATCTCCCATATAGGGCCACTCTAAGATGTGGTCCTGACTCTTACAGAGTAAGCACATGGCCACCGCTGCCGAAGCTGTTCTTGGATGAAACACCTTTCTTGGACCCTTGGGATCTTCCTCTGGATAGGCATCAAAGAGGATCTCCCAGGCCTTAACAGGCCCCTTCTGAATTATGTCCTGATAACCCCTTCTATATTGAAATCTTCCACCATAGGCACGATCCGCTGCTAAGTGATCTAAAAGCATATACTTATGACTCCTTGGCTCCGCATGATAGATCTCAAATCCATAGGGACGCATTAAAGTTTCCCAGAAGGGCGAACGAGATTTGGGCTCTCCCTTGTCATAAAAGATGTGCTTACGATAGTTATGACCCATAAAGCTCTCATATTGCTCCTTATGACACTTACCACAGGTCTCATGATCAGTTATAGTCTTTGGCCTTTTAGTTACATTCTTAAGGTGCTCATGAAGACCAGAGTGACAGTTAATACAGTTAACATCCTTGTGAGCTCCCGTTGAGTGGAATTCCTTGATCAGAGCATGACAGTTATAACATTGCTTAGGATCAACGGCAAACTCATCAGGAGCTTTAACCGCATCAACCCTTTGACTGAAAATCAAACTCCCTGCAACCAGAGAACCTAAAGCGGCACTTACATAAAATAACCTTTTTTTACCCATAACCTACCTCCTTACGGTTTTTCTTCAATTTTTAATTATTACAATTATTGTAGAATCCCCTGAAAAGTATATACAATTTTTTGTAAATTTTTTGTAAATTTTAATTTTCAATAAGTTATATTATTAAATGGTTTTTTATAGGCGATTTTAAAATTCTCTTTGTTTTCAGAATCCCATTTGTTAAGTTAAGGCCTTTACTACCAGCAGAAAAATCATCTTTCGCACCTGACAGGTGCGAAGGGGACTTTATGGTACCACTTAGTAGATGTTGGAAGAAAATGCTATGGTCTAAACCACACATAGACTTCACCATAGAAGGTCGTCTTCAAAAAATCCTCGCTACTGAGGGGTGATAAATTACTGACGATCTTTGAGATGTGGCCCCTCGAGCCTACGATGATGTTATTTATAGGTGTGAATCTTACATTTTCCTGAATAAAGAAAAAAGGCTAGCTTCAATTCAATTGATCTAAGCCCTCACGTAACTAAAGCCCTCCTTTTGCCATTCTGCTAAAGCTACAATGCCAGATGGCACTGTATTTGCCCCTTCAGGTAGTTTTTCTTTGGAAATCTCTGCGCTTCTTAGGGCAGTCTCACAGAAAAAGATCTCTCCACCTAAATTTAATACCTCCTTATATAGATCCCAAAAGGGGGTAAAATCTTGCAACACCTTTACGCCCTCATAATTAACCAGAATTCTTAAATCATACTTTTTGCCCATCATTTGCAGGGCAAAGTTTCTGGAAACCTTAAGACCAGCTTCAAATCTCTGTGGATCTGGTACATGCACTACTAGCTTTAATTCGCCCATAGCTCATCCTCCTCAAATTCCTCTTTAAGTGATCTACTAAGTAATCTTTGAATAGAGTTTTCTGGTTTTTCACCTTCATAAATAATTTTATACACCTCTTCACAGATAGGTAGACTAAGAGATTTTTCCTTGGCAAGCCTCTTTATGACATGAACTGTCTTTACACCCTCAGCAACTTGACCGATCTCTTTAAGCACTTCATCTAATGTCTTGCGCTGAGACAGGTAAAAGCCTACCCGGTAGTTTCTGGAAAGTGCGCCTGTGCATGTGAGCACCAGATCACCTAAACCAGCAAGGCCGTAGAAGGTTTCCTTTCTTCCTCCAAGGGCAATACCACATCTGACAAGCTCTATTAGTCCACGGGAAATCAATCCCGCTCTGGCATTAAAACCAAGCCCTAGGCCATCACAAATCCCTGCAGCTATGGCAATAACATTTTTTAGCGCACCAGCAAGCTCCACTCCTGTGGGATCAGAACTTCGGTAGACCCTAAAGTATCTCCAGGCCATAACCTCCTGTATATAGGTAGTGTCTCCTTTGTCAGATCCTGCCAAAACCACTGCCGTTGGCAGTCCAAGGGCAACTTCATAAGCAAAGGAAGGACCTCCTAAAACAAAGTATTTCTTATTATCACCGAGAATAGTCTGCAATATATGCAGAGGACTCCTTCCTGTCTCTATGTCCATGCCTTTGATACCAGAGACGTGATAAACTGTGCTAACAAGATAGGGCTTTAGATTGAGAAGGTATTCCTCTAAAGCATAGGAAGGTATGGTCCAAATGACAAATTCAGCTCCGTTGAAGACTTCCTCAGGTGAGACAGAGGCTTTTAGATTTATAGGTAGATCTACATCAGGTAAATAGTGAGAGTTTCGATGCCAGTTATTTATCTGATTAGCAATCTCTTCTCTTCTGGCAAGAATGGTCACATCATAGGACTTTTCAGCAAGAACTTTTCCAAGGGCTGTTCCCCAGGAACCAGCTCCAACAATAGCAATCTTTACCATGATGAATATTATAAAGGATAAAAAACCCTTAAACAAGGGCTATGGGCTACTTTAAAATGTAAATTAATAAAAGACTAACTCCTCCTATGAAGACGGTGGAGATAAGGCCAACAAAAAATGGTCTAAAACCTATTTTAAGGAGCCTTCTAAAATCTGTTTCTAGTCCCATCCCTGCCATACCCATAAGTAGAAAAAAGAGGGCAGTAAACTCCATCCATTTAAGTGCCTTGGGAGTAAAAAACTCAAGGGAGTTTAGAATAACCATTCCAGCAAAGCCAAGTAAAAAGAGGGGAAATGTCAATACTCTCTGAGCAGGTTTTTCCGTTTTTTCAAGTATTCCCCAATTTATCAAGAGTGAGATAACAAAGGCAAGGGGTATAAGGAGAATTACTCTCACTAATTTAACTAAAACAGCAACTTCCCCACTAGTTTTATCAACGCTAAATCCTGCCGTTACTACCTGGGCTACCTCGTGCACAGAGGCACCTACCCATACACCATAGGTTTCAGAGGTCATGGGAATGATGTTTAGCTTATATATAAAGGGATAAATAAGCATGGAGATGGTTCCAAATACTGTGATAGCACTTATTGATACAATAACATCCTCTTCTTTTGATTTAGTTAGGGATCCTCCAATTAAAACCGCAGAGGCCCCACAAATGGATGTCCCCATCCCCAAAAGAAGGCTCATTCTCTGAGAGAGACCAAAGAGCTTACCAAGGAAGATAATAAAGATAAGAGAGGCCATCAGGGAAACAGTGGGAATAAGTATGGATTCCCAACCGAGTCCTAAAACCTTGTCTATGGTTATTTTTGAACCGAGGAGAACTATTCCTACTCTTAAAACCTGCCTCATGGAATAAAACACACCTGGGAAATAAAAGTTAGGAACAATGAAAAAGTTTCTGATTATCATCCCAATGCCCATAGCTGCTAAGAGAGGGCTAACATAGGATACCTGTGAACCTGTGTATAAGGCCAAGGCTGAAATAACAGCTGTTAGAATAAGTCCTGGAAGCTTCTCTTCTACCGCAGGCGGCAGATAACCTTTTAAGAAGGAAAAGGATATGGCCTGTTCTTCTCTTGAGATTTGTCCCTCCATGGCCCCCTCCAAAATCATATTCAGAATTAAGTAATGTTTTTATTACAACTTTGAAAAAATCGTTTGTCAAGACCTTGTATGTGTCTATACGATCTTAAACTGACGGGAATTCTCGTAAAATTTGTAACAAATCCACCCCAAAGGCAATCCATTCCCAAGCCCAAAACTTACTCCAAAAATCCCTCCCACTCCTACTCGATGAATGACTACTCTTCATGGGCAAATCCAAATTTACTAGCCACATCCTTCGCCTCCTCATCTTCCTCTCAATAAACCTTTCCCACTTCCCGCGAAAACTAAAGCTTCTTCACTACCTCTCCTCAAACTCAACCCCCCCTTTCTTCAAATACTTTATAATCCTTTCTTTCTGTACTATCTTTGATGATAGAAGGGGTTAGTGAGAAGCTAAACAATTGATTTTCAATTTTAAACCCTTTGTTCCTTTAAAAAGACTTGAACTTATGCAGGGGGGCCTTGAACTTCTGCCCCCACAGATCCCCCATCCTCATTATCTCAAAGTAAGACAATCCTCATAAAATACTCTTGTTCTTAAGTTGCTGATCTTTTTATTCTCTCTCAGAAAACTCACAGAAATCTCAAGATTCACATATGAACACTTCATTCTATTAGCCTTAGCCATTTTTCGCACCTGATAGGTGCGAAAGCATTTTCTAATTTTGACTGATACATTGATAAAACGAAGAAGTGTGGTATAAACACTATTTAATCATAAAAAGGGGGCAGACATGACCTGGGAAGAGGTGAGACAAAAAGCCCGCGAAAAATTAAAAGGTTACTGCAGGGTTTGCTCAAGCTGTAACGGAGTTGCCTGTGCCGGGGAGGTGCCTGGTATGGGTGGAATTGGAACCGGTTCCTCCTTTATTTCCAACATCAAGGCTTTAGAAGCATACAAATTTAATCTCACAGCTATACATAACTTCAAAAAACCCTCAACCGATTTCCAATTCCTGGGTCAGGAGTTAGCCTTACCTGTTATGGCTGCCCCTATCACTGGAGCAAGCTACAACATGGGCGGTGCTTTAACAGAGGATCAATATACTGAAGAGGTTATCGCAGGTTCACTTCTTGCGAAGACCTTAGGCTGGACTGGCGATGGAGCTGATCCCCTTATGTATAACAGCGGTTTACAGGCCATAAAAAATCATCAAGGTAAAGGGATACCCATAATAAAACCGAGATCTCAGGAGGAAATTGTTAAGAAAATCAGAATGGCTGAAGAGGCTGGTGCCCTCGCAGTGGGTATGGACATAGATGGAGCAGGGCTTATAATAATGGCTATGAAAGGACAACCTGTAGAACCAAAAACTCCAAAAGAGATAGAGGAACTTGTAAAAGCTACAGAATTACCCTTTATTCTAAAGGGTATCATGACGGTGAAGGACGCTGAGATAGCTTACAATTGTGGGGTTGCCTGCATTGTGGTCTCTAACCATGGTGGAAGAGTCTTGGATCACACACTTGGGGTAGCAGAGGTTTTGCCTGAAATAGCCTTCAGATTGAAGGGTAAGATAACCATACTCGCTGATGGAGGTGTGCGGAGCGGAGCTGATGTCCTTAAACTCCTAGCCTTGGGAGCTGACGGTGTGCTTATCGGCAGACCGGTTGTTACCGCTGTTTTTGGAGCTGGAAGAGATGGTTTAAGAATACTTTTCGAAAAGATTCAAAAAGAGTTGATTCAATGCATGTTATTAACTGGGGTGGGCTCCGTAAAGGATGTTCCTTCCCACATTTTGAGAAAAACTCATACTTCCTGATTAAAGATTATCTCTCTTTAAGGTAGTCAAATATAACTTCCTCTACCCTTTTTACTCCAGCACCCAGGGGGACATCAACTCCGAAGAGCTTAAGCCCCAGCTCCAAGGAAGAGATGGCTATCATGAGGTCAAAAGCTGTTTGATCTCCCATATGGGTAATCCTGATTATCCTTCCTTTAAGTTGATCCTGGCCACCTGCAAACACTATCCCCCATCTATCTCTTAGGTGTCTTAAAAATTCTCCTGTATTTAAACCAGAGGGAGCCTTTATTACAGTTAAAGACTGAGAGGGAATTTCAGGAAAGAGCTCTAGACCCAGAGCGAGTACTGCCTCCCTACAGGCTAAAGATAGGGCCTCAGAATGTCTGTGGAGAAAGTCTAGACCAAGTTCTCTTATTCTTCTCAACATCTCCCTCAATCCTAAAAGAAGGCTTACTGCTGGTGTGTAGGCAGTGGTATCCTTTTGATAGGCCTTTGCCTCCTTTTGAAGATTGAAATAGTACCTCGGAAGAGTAGCACTTTGCGAAACCTTTTTTGCCTTCTGAGAAAAGGCTACAAAGGATAGTCCCGGAGGAAGACTTAGGCCCTTTTGAGAGCCTGCTATGACCACATCAAGTCCCCACTCATCCATAGGCAAGGGATAAACTCCAAGAGCAGTTATGGCATCAACAACTAAGAGGGTTTCTTTATCCCTAAGAAGCTTAGCGATTTCCTCCACAGGATGCTTGACACCGGTAGAGGTCTCACAGGCCTGTATAAGGATTGCCTTGGCATCAGGATTAAGACGAAGGACTTCTTCTACCATCTCTGGCTTGACTGCCCTTCCCCAGTCCAAACTTATGACAACAGGATGAAGCCTATAGGTTTCAGCAAGCTCCCTCCACCGCTCTCCGAACTTTCCTGCCTCAACGACAATAACCTTATCACCAGGAGAAAAGAGGTTAACAATAGCTGCTTCCATGGCGCCTGTTCCGGAGGATGCAAAGAAGTAAACTTCCTCCTTGGTTTGAAAGAGATATTTCAGACCTTCTCTTATTTCACGAAGAATTTCGGAAAACTCTGGCAAACGGTGATGGGTTATGGGCTGAGCTTGGGTAAGAAGAACCCTGGGAGACACTGGCACCGGACCAGGTGTAAAAAGATATCTCTTTCCCAAAAAATCCATAGTCTAAGCCTCCATTTCTTTTAAACATCAATATTACTCTAAAGGATGTTTTTATCAAGGCAAAGGCAATCACTGTTTTTAGCCATAAATGGATCCCGAAACAATCCTTTGAAATTTGTCCTAATAGAGTTAAATTTTAATTATGAGTAAAGAGGCCTTTAATCCCCTTGTGGAGATCAGAAAATACTTTCAATACTTACAAGATCTTGGCTATAGCCTGGTTCCGAACTGTAAAGAATTCTCCCTAAAAATGGCTAATGGTCTTACCTCCAAAGAAGCTGATCTATTAGACTTTTTTGAGACCCTATCCCTCTGCCAAGATTGTGGGCTTTATCGCACAAGAAAACAAACGGTCATTGATAAAAACTTTAATCAACAAGACATTATGCTAGTTGGAGAGTATCCTAGCAGAGAGGATGATTTTAACGGATACCCTCTTTCGGGTTCCATAAGAGAGCACTTACAGAAAATGCTTTTAAGCATAGGTTTGAGAGTAGAAGATTTTTACACATCTCTGGTGGTGAAATGTAAACCACCTTATGGAAGGTTGCCCGAGGAAGAAGAGATTAGCCTTTGCAAGAGGCATTTATTAAGGGAGATTACTTTACTTAGACCAAAATTGATACTTGCTTTTGGCAATTTACCTCCCAGGGCCCTTTTGGGAGAGTCAGAGTCTATTATCACCGTTAGGGGTAAACCCTTTAAATTTAGGGAATCCGTGATAATTTTTACTTATCACCCCAATTATATGCAAAAAAATCCAGCAGTGAAAAGACTTATTTGGGAAGACCTAAAAACCTTCAAAAAATTATATGAAAGTCTTAAGTAAAATCTCATTCATTTTTTTTCTTTTAGGTCTATTATTCTTCATCATACTGGCCAAAGTGGGCCATACTCAAGGGTTAATATATCACATTAAGATAGATAGTGCTATAACCCCTGTAACAGCCAATTTCATAAGTTATGCCTTGAACTATGCCCAAGAAAAAAGGGGTAAAGCTCTTGTTGTAGAACTTGATACCCCTGGTGGCCTAGTAGACTCAACAAGAGAGATCGTCAAAGACTTTTTACAAAGTGAAATTCCTGTGATAGTGTATGTTTCACCTCAAGGGGCAAGAGCGGCTTCAGCTGGAGTCTTTATACTGCTTGCCAGTCATGTGGCAGCCATGGCCCCCTCAACCCATGTCGGGGCAGCCCATCCTGTGGAACTATCAGGAAAGGCTGACCCCAAAATGATGGAAAAAATCGCAAACGATCTTGCTGCCTGGGCTAAGAATCTCGCTGAAACTAAGGGCCGAAATCCACAATTTGCCGAGTTTGCCGTAAAGGAGAGTAAAAGCATCACAGAAAGGGAAGCCCTGCAACAGGGAGTTATCGAAATAGTAGCCTCCAATTTAGATGAACTTATAAAACAACTTGAGGGGAGGAAGGTAAAAATCAAAGATAAAGAAGTTATCCTCTCCCTCAAGGAGGGTAAGCTTGAAACCATAAAGGAGGACCTTAAGACAAGATTCTTAAAGGTCTTAGCCAATCCGAACCTGGTCTACTTCCTTTTGATGTTAGGATTGTTAGGCATCTACTTTGAATTGTCTCATCCAGGTGCCATCTTTCCTGGTGTCTTTGGGGCCATTTGTCTAATACTAGCCTTTCTTGGATTAAGCATCATACCAATGAACTACGCAGGGCTTGCCCTGATACTTCTATCAGGGCTTCTTTTCTTTCTTGAAACTCAAATAACCTCTCACGGTCTATTAACCCTTGCCGGCGTAATTTCCTTGCTTTTAGGTTCTTTAATACTTTTTGGCCATAATCCTCCAGCCCTGCGGGTCTATAAACCCTTTCTTTTAACCGTGGTAACGACCTTTGCGTTGCTATTCGGTGGTATAACCTATCTTGCCGTCAAAACTCTAAAAAAAAGACCAGTATCCGGTAGCGAAGGTTTAATAAGGAAGAAAGGAAAAGCCATCTCTCACATAAATACGTCTCATGGAAAAGTATTCGTTGAAGGGGAAATCTGGCAAGCTATCTCAGATGAAGAAATTCCTGAGGGGACTCCAGTTGAGATTGTGGAAAAAAAGGGATTTATCCTCAAGGTTAAACCTTTAAGATAACATTTCTCCTAATCTAAGACGTGTCTCTCTGGAACCACACATAGCAGATCACCTACACATACAACCTCTCCATCTCTTTTTACCTCTACCTTTACCTTTCGCTTTTTTCCCTCTGTTTCCACAACCTCAGCCTCAGCAACCAAAACATCGCCCACCACAACAGGTTTTAAGAACTTAACCTCCGCCTTAGCAAGGACAACCGTCTCTTCATTCACGGCAAGCATAGCAGCATAATCAACCATGCTAAAGATAAAGCCTCCGTGAATTAATCCCTTTTCATCGGCAACCATGCGCTGATCAGTCTGTAGCTCAATTTTTGCCCTTGAAGGTGACAACTCCAAGGGAGTACCACTTAAACTTTGATCTATAGCTCGATGCGTCTTTATCTCCATCCTAGCCTCCTACTTAACTTAATTTATCAAGACAAAATTCAATAAAAAGTGGATGATCACCAACCCTGAATTTAAAGGTCACCCTAGGTGTCTTGCACAGAGAGTGAACTTTGTAGTCTTTACCAGTGATCATACTGGGAACAGAGGCTTTCAGAGTGGCTCCGAAGTTTTCAAACCTCCTCCTAAAGGCTCCACATATCATGTTTGCCAGCTCACCAGCCATGTCCAGAGCCTCCTGGTTTAATTCCGATGGGCTATCTCCTAGTAAAACCTGCATTAGACTGAATAATAAATCCCTCTCCATGGAGACAACAAAGGCTCCTTGCAGTTTCTCACCTGTTAGACCTATAATTGAAGATATCTCAGCCTGGGCAAAATCTTCCTTACGGGCCTCTGTAGCTAAGAGTTCTGGTCTTTGTCCCGTATAGGTGGCAATCACCTCAGAAACTGCCTCTTTGATAGCCTCTGCTATGCTACTCATGGACAATCCTCCTTTTTTAAAATATCAATAACTCTCAAAACTAGCTCTTCAGATGAAGCTTCAGAGGTGTTGAAAACAACGTGTGCAAATTCTTGGTATCGAGGAAGCCTCTCAACATAAAGAGTTTCCACTTCCCTCTCCCAATCTAAGGAGGTTAATGAAGGCCGTTGAGAAAGGGTTTTGGGATCACTCATCAAACGTTCTTTAATATCAACGAGATCTGCCTTGAGAGCTATGACTAAGCTTTCCTTCTTAAGGTTTCCCATCTCTTCTTTGTGAAGAATAGCTCCACCTCCAAGAGCACAGACTACTTTACTTTTACCTAACAGGCTTTTCAAATGCTCTCTCTCAAGTTCCCTAAAATAGGTCCATCCTCTCTCTGAAACCATCTCTCTGATACTTTTTCCAGCACTTTTCTCCAACTCCTCATCGGCATCTATAAATTCCCATCCCAAGGCTTTTGCAATTTTCATTCCTAATGTGGTCTTACCCGTGCCTCTAAACCCTATCAACAATATTTTTTTCATAGAGTTCATCCAGAAAACTCCAGAAGGTAGGTAAAGATTTTTCCACACATTGGGGATTTTCTATAGCCAAGGGGCCTATCTTCAGAGCCAAAATGGCAAAGGCCATGGCAAGGCGGTGATCGTCGTAGGTGTGGATTCTTTTTGATCCAAGGCACTTTGAGCCGAAAATCTTGATACCATCAGAGAGCTCCTCTACCTTTACTCCCAACTTACTTAGCTCAGTAGCCATAGCTCTAACTCTGTCAGTCTCCTTAAATCTAAGATGTGGTGCTCCGTAGAGTACTGTTTCTCCCTCAGCAACGGCTCCAAGAACAGCCATAGTAGGGAAAAGATCTGGGCAATCTCGAAGGTTAAATCTTCCACCCTTGGGCTTTCCTGTAAAGGAAACCTCGACTCCCAAGGGATCTAGAGTTTTAACCTCTGCTCCCATCTCTCGAATAAAGTCCAAAAACACACTATCTGCCTGTTTACTCTCATAGTCATAGTTTCTGATTATCACTTTTCCCTTGCCCAATACCAAGGGAAGAGACAAAAAATAAGAGGCACTTGAGGCATCCGCTGGGACCTCATAATTCACTGCCTTATATCTCTGACTTTTGACAAAATAACCTCTTTCCTTGCTTTCAACCTCAACACCAAATTTTCCCATGACCTCGATAGTCATATCGATGTATGATTTAGAAAAAAGCTCTCCCTCAATGGTAATATCAAGGCCCTCTGGCAGGTAGGGTCCTATGAGAAGTAAAGCGGAAATGAATTGACTACTTATGTGGCCAGGAATGTTAATACTTGCACTTTTCAACTGAGAGGCCTGCACCCGTACAGGAAAGTAACCTTCTCTCTGCAGACACTCAATTTTTGCTGATAACTGCCTTAGAGACAATATTAAGTCGGACATTGGTCTCTCATGTAACCTCTCCTTACCATAAAGATCCACATAGCCTCCCTCACCAAGAGAGGCAAAGGCGAGAAAAAAACGAGCCCCGGTGCCATTATTTCCGAGATAGATAGCGTCACCCTTTAAAGTAGGCTTGCCTGCAACTCCCTCAACTTCAAGAGCCCTCTCCCCTGTTAGGAAGGTAACCCCCGTTTTTTCCAAAGCCCCTTTCAAAAGAAGGGGGTCTTCACTTTGAAGGGGGTTGAGGATTTGGGACTTTCCATTTGCAAGGGATGCACAAATGAAAGCTCGTTGAGTAAGACTCTTGGAAGAAGGTAAGGTGATTTCAAACTCTCTAAACTCCCTTAAAGGTTCAACTATCCTTGTGTCCAAGGTAAAACTCCCTCTCTAATTTTTTTGCCTCTTCGTAGATCACTTTCTCCATTATTTTAAAGGGTGCATCATAACCTGTAAAGAGTTTAAACTGTTCTACTCCCTGATGTAAGAGCATTCTCAGTCCATCTATTGTAGTTAAACCCATTCTTTCTGCAAGGTATATAAACATTGTCTTCAGAGGAAGATAGACGATATCCATGGCGATTTCAAAATTTCTTAAAACCTTTTCATCAACAGGAGTCTCCTTGCTCTTGAGGCCTACACTGGTTGTCTGTATGATAATATCACCGTAGGCCCTGTTCAATGATTCCCAAGGTTGGGCATCGATCTCGAATCTATCGGCAAGTTCCTTTGCTTTGTCCCAAGTTCTGTTGTAAAGAATTATGTCTGAAGCTCCCTCTCTCTTTAAGGCGTAAATTACCGCTCTGCTTGCTCCTCCTGCTCCGAGAATAGCAACTCTCTTTCCCTTAAGGGAGATGTTCCTCTCTTCAAAGGCTCTTTTAACACCAATCCAATCAGTATTCAAGCCAAGAAGGGTATTTTCTTTATTTAAGATAGTGTTCACCGCTCCGATAGCGCGGGACACCTCGTCAACCTCATGGAGGTATTTCATGATCTCCTCTTTGTGAGGAATGGTGACGGATAGTCCCTGAATCTTTAACACTTTAAGAGCCTCAACAGCTTGAGAAAGCTCTTCCCTTCTAACCCAAAAAGCCCCGTAAACTGCTTTGAATCCAAGCGATCTAAAAGCTTCATTATGCATAACGGGAGATAGAGAATGCGACACAGGATCACCAATTATCCCAAAGACCCTATACATCTCGAAAAACCTCGTAAATCTTCATCGCAGTGAAAAGATCCATTTGACCCGGAGCTATCTCCCTTCCCTCAGGAGGAAAAACATAGATAAAAGGAGCACCTATAAAAAGAGCAGCTATTCTACTCCACTTTCCCTTTTCTCCCATGCCAAAGGCGATAACCTCAAGGTTAAGTCTCTGCCCGAAGGGGATGATGTTCAACAACTCCAGCGCATCGTAGGGCTCCCTCACCACCGTCGTGATCTTAAACTTCATGAGACCCTCTCTGGATGCTCTCCTCAAGATGGATTTGAGCGCCCTATTTGAGGGTTTACTGGTAAAATTGTGGTAAGAAAAGAGTATCCTTTTGGGAAAAGCCTTCCAGCTTCGAACTTCGGTTTTTGACCTCAAGTAGGTTTGCCACTCCACATCAACGAGATAACTTCCAAGCTCACTACAAAGCTTTAGTATTCTCAGCCTTTCCTTTAGTGGAACCTCTTTGGCTCCTCCCTCTTCCTTTGACCTGAAGGTGGATATGATTTTCAGAGAATGGTCAGATAGAATTTCTCTTAAAATACCCTCTGAAAAATCCTCCCAAAAATCAAGTCTCAGCTCAAAAAAAGAGGTATAACCACGGTACTTCTCGATAACATCAGGTATCGCTAAAGGATCCCTCTCAGCAAGAACAAGGCAAAACATAAAAAGCTATTTTAATCCTAAAGTTCGAAGGTAGAAAGATAGCTATAGATCATCTCATCGTATTTACTTGTCAATTCAAAGACCTTCTTTGCAAGTTCAAAACGAGTTTTAAGAGTGGTGTTACCTTGACTCTTTATCTCCTCAAGCACCTTGGGATAATCCTTGGGGTCAACAACTACGGTGACGTGTTTAAAATTTTTTGCACTAGCTCTTAAAAGAGTAGGGCCACCAATATCGATGTTTTCAATGGCAGTATCCAGATCACCTTTTTGAGCAACCACCTTATCAAAGGCGTAGAGATTTACCACCACCATATCTATGGGTTTTATGTTCATATTTTTAATAGTTTCCACATGATCTACTTCGTCGCGCTTAAAAAGGATACCTCCATGCACAAAGGGATGTAAGGTTTTAACCCTACCTCCTAATATTTCAGGAAAGCCTGTGAGCTCAGAGATATCAACAACTACAATCCCACCCTCCCTGAGGGTCTTTGCTGTGCCTCCGGTGGAGATAATCTCTACTCCGAGACTTGATAGTTCTCTTGCCAAGTCCACAACTCCTGATTTGTCTGTAACACTGATAAGGGCTCTCTGAATCTTAGTCATAAACTACCCCCTGATACTGAATTTTTAACCGTAACAACGAAGCCTTGAAAAGCTAAAACTTTAAAATCTTAATTTCAACTCTAGCAAAGGATTCCGATTTCTTCATCGGTAAGAAAACAGGCAGGATCCGGAGCCCAAACATCTCCAGTCACAGCTTCTGCCCGTACTCTAAAATTTCCCCCACAGATCTCTAAAAACCTACACTGGGCACATCTACCTTTAACATGCCTTTTTTTCTCCTTGAGCTTTGCCATCAGGGGATCAGAGGTATCCATCCAGATCTCACTAAAGGGCCTTTTTCTTACATTTCCAAAGCTATAGTGCCGCCAGAATTGATCTGGATGCACCTCACCATCCCAGGATACACACCCAATCCCAACTCCTGTGTTATTTCCACCGTTCATGAGAAGCAGCTGATAGACCTCTTCTGCTCGGGGATTGCCCTCTCTCTTCATACGAAGATAAAGATAGGGACCGTCGGCATGGTTATCCACGGTTAAAACCTCCACCTTGTGACCTTTATCATGTAGTTCCTTAGTGCGATCTATAATATAATCTACCCATTTTCTCGTTTCCTCATGAGATAGATCCTGCTCAACAAGGTTACTTCCTCTGCCTGCATAAACCAAGTGATAGAAACAGATACGCGGAATGGATATCTCCTCCACAAAATCAAAGACCTTCGGTATTTCCCCTGCATTGAATTTATTTATGGTAAATCTCAAACCCACTTTAATACCTTCTCTTTTGCAGTTTTCAATAGCTTTTACCACCTTATCAAAACACCCCTTTGATACTCTAAATCTATCATGAACTTCACCAATACCATCAAGACTTATTCCCACATAGGAAAGGCCAAATTTTTTCAACTCCCTGGCAACAACCTCATCAATCAGAGTTCCATTGGTAGAAAGTACCGCCCTTAATCCAAGGGTTACCGCCTTATTTATCAGATCGAATAGATCTGCCCTGACCAAGGGCTCTCCTCCTGAGAATAGTACAACAGGACAACCAAAGTTAGCCAAATCCTCAAGTAGCCTAAAACCCTCTTCAGTGGTTAATTCATTGCTTGCAGGATTATTATCCGCAGAGGCATAGCAATGAATACATCTTAGGTTGCATGCTCGGGTAACATTCCAAACAACAACAGGTTTCTTATCAACAGAAAACTGAAGTAAATGGGAGGGAAGATCTTTAGCTCTCCTCCCATACCTTAAGGGATCTGAAGCCTCAACTGTTCCACAGTATAATTTAGAAATACCTATCATATAATTACTACCCCCCTTATTTCTTAATGTGTTCTTTCATGGCCTTCAGGATCTCCTCCTCTGTAAAAGGATAGTAAACTATGTAATCTGCTCCACTATCTCTAGCCTTTATCTCCTCCTCAGGGTAATTACATTTGCAGATAGCTATAATGGGTATATGGGCAGTTTTGGGATTAGATTTAAGCAGAAGGGTAACGGCAAATCCATCCAGCAAGGGAAGATCCTTTTCTAAAATTATCAGGGAAACCTTTGATCTTTTGGCTCTGTCCAGGAGATCCTCGCCACTATCAACTAACTGATACTTGATTTTATGAAAATCAAGTATTTTGCTGAGTTTCTGAAAGATACCCTCCGAAAGGGCAAGCAAGATCATTTTAGACTCTCAGGAGTTTTTCTAAAAATCTCTCTTGATCTATGAAAGCCTCTTTTGTTATGTAAAAAGACTTTATTCCTGTATCGCGAAGAAGAGCAAAGGTGTATTCAAATCTTGACAATGATTTTTCACAAAAGGAAAAAACACCTTGATCCCTCTTAAGAACCTCTTCCATGATGTAGTCAATAGTCTCCTCGGCAAAAACTACCTGTATTTGGTTTCTCCTAGAGAAGGTATTTTCATAGGCCTTTATTTGACGATATAAACCTATCAGTTCCTCTAGAGCGTGAGTTAGCTCTATGTCCTCCCCTTTGTGGATTTCAAAGAGAAGCTGTGCTCTTTTAGGAGTTATTTCAAGGGGCAATTCCCCTCTTGCCTTACCTCTATCTTCCAAGAAGTGCAGCATTCTCTCCTTCTCATCAGATAGGGCTTTTTCATAGGCTTTACGATAGGCTTGATCATTAGGTGAGGTAAGTAATCCATGGAGATATCCCTCAGGATCTAGGACTAATTCTCTGGTTACCCCTATGGTCTTTATAGGATAAGAGGGCAAAGTCCTCTCAAAGGGTGTAAGAACACTTTCTAAAACTCGCGCCAATGCTCTAGCCCCTGTGCTCTCAAGATAAGCCCTTTTTGCTATCTCTTCTAAGGCTTCGTTAGTAAAGGCTATATCAATATTGTAAACCTTGAAATCTCTTTTTTTGTTTAACATTATGACATTATTAGGATTAGCAAGAATTTCAAAGAGTTCTTTTTCCGTAAGCAAATCAAAGACAGCTATAACAGGGAATCTTCCCACAAACTCTCTCTCAAAGCCATAGGCAACTAAGTCCTCTGGTGTTACGAATTTTAGATAATTTATTTTAAGCTCCTCTCTGCTTTCTATCTCCGATAAAAAGCCAAGTTTTTGCTTTTTAAGTCTTTTTTTGATGATCTCTTCAAGGCCATTAAAAGCTCCACTAACAACAAAGAGAATATACTTGGTGTTGAGGGTAAGTTTTTTCTTTTTTGGTCTGCCCTCTTCAGCAGAGTATTCAAGTATTTGAAAGCCATCTTGAGGTGCTTTTATCTCAACCTCTGTCTCTTCAAGAGGCTTTAACAGGGCTCTCTGCACCCCAGTCCTTGAAACATCTGGCCCTATGATGTCTCCAGAGGAAGCTATTTTATCTATCTCATCAAGGTAAACTATACCAAAGCGGGCTTTCTCAATCTCACCATCTGCCTCCCAGTAGAGATCTCTGATCAAATCCTCCACATCCCCACCTACATAGCCTGTTTCACTAAACTTAGTTGCGTCACCCTTTACAAAGGGAACACCTAATTTTTTGGCAATTAATTTGATAGTATAGGTCTTGCCCACTCCAGTTGGTCCTATGATAATGATGTTATTCTTCACAAAGCCCACAGATTCATGTCGTGGTTCCTTTGTTAGCAGGGCCTTTGCCTTATGAAAATGGGTACAGATTTTGGTGCTAATGATTCCTTTGGCCTCTCTTTGTCCAATGATATATTCATCAAGATAAGATTCAAGATCCGCTGGACGTAGTGAAAAATCTAAAAGAAAGTTACCTTTTTGAGTTAGATTAATTCGCTCTATTTTAGGTTTGCCAGCTTTTAACATATAACTAAAAATTTAACATATACTAAAAATTCAATATAAGCCTATTATTAAAAATGTAAAGGGATTGCATCATAGTAACTCCTCGGGATCTATATCAAGGGTCATCCTTATTCCCCTCAAATCAATTCTTCTGTAAAGCTCCAAAAATTGATGTAGTGCCTTAATTGATATGCTTTTAACTATTATCTGCCAGCGATAAAGGCCTCTCAATTTTCTGATTGGCGCTGGAGAGGGACCTAAAATCTCCAAAGGAAGATCTTTAGCAGTCCTACATTCCTCCATATCATTTTTAAGCTCAATTAGCCTCTCTCTAAGACTCTCTTCATTTAAACCTTCAAAACGAAAAACCGCAAGCCTTACAAAGGGAGGAAAGCCATATCTTTTTCTCTTTAAGATCTCCTCTTGAAAAAAGCCCTCATAATCCTGCTTCAAGGCGTATTTAATAACATAGTGATCCTTCTGATTGGTTTGAATGAGGACCCTTCCCTTTTCATCCTTTCTTCCAGCTCTTCCTTCAGCTTGTAACAGCAACTGAAAAGTTCTTTCTTCTGCCTTGTAATGAGGCAGGAAAAGTCCCTCCTCTGCCCTAAGGACTACCACCAGATTGACCTGAGGAAAGTTATGTCCATGAACACCCATCTGGGTGCCTACTATTATCTTTGGATTAGGATCATAAAGCTTATCCAAAACCTCCTTCAATTTCCTTTCAGAGCTTACCACATCTCGATCAAATCTAAGGATCTCTATTTCTGGAAAAAGTTTTGCCAATTCCTCTTCTATACGCTCTGTTCCTGCACGATAGAATTTGTAATTATTCCCCTTGCAATGGGGACAGAGAAGATTTGTAGGTAAACCAAAGGAACAGTAATGGCAAAGCAACCTCTCCTCACTTTTGTGATAGGTAAGGGGGATACCGCAGTTTGGACAGCTCCAAACATAATCACAGTCTTCACATATTACCAAGGGTGCATATCCTCTTCTGTTTAGATAGACAAAAACGGATCTACCCTTTACAAGGGTAGTTTCTATCTCTTTCAGAACCTCCTCACTGATCCATCTGAACCTCTTCAATGGAACAAGTTTGATATCAGGCATAGTAACAAAGGGTCTCTCCTTGAGGGTCAATAGTTCGTATTTATCTGTGCGAGCAAAAAAATAGGATTTAACACTGGGAGTAGCTGACCCAAGAAGCACCAGTGCTCCCTCATGTCTTCCCCTTACGATGGCCACATCCCTGGCATGATATTTACAAGGAAGTTGTTCCTCTTTATAGGAAGAGTCATGCTCTTCATCAACAATTATGAGACCTAAATTTTCCACAGGTGCAAAGACCGCAGACCTTGTCCCTATAACGATTTGTGCTCTTCCTTCAAGAATCTTTATCCACTCTGAAAGCTTCTGTGTTGGAGTTATAGCACTGTGAAGTACTGCAATCTTATCTTTAAAACACTCGTAAAGCATGCGCTCCACATAGTGGGTCAGTGCTATCTCCGGCAATAAAAACAGAACCCTTTTACCCTTCTTCAACACCTCCTTTATGAGCTCAAGATATATCAGTGATTTTCCGGAGCCTGTCACACCATGTAACAAAAAGGGTTTCTTTGAACCCTCTTCATAGGCTCTTACGAGACGATTCAATACCTCCCTTTGAAGTGAAGTCAAAACATAGTCGACTTGAAAATCAGTTGGAAAGGTGATTCTTCTTGTCTTTGGAAGCTCTACTCTTTCTAGGTAGCCTCCTTTGAGGAATCTCTCAATTTCACCTTTTTTCAGTTTCTCTCTAAGAACCACCTCGGGAACCTCGGTATTTTCTCCAAATATAGCTACAAGCCTGTCTATTGAACCCTCTAAAGGAGCTACTTTAAGTCTATAAAAAACTTCAACGGGTATCTTGGTCCTGGGAATTATGGTTTCAATCTTCACTAGACCGAGTCTTTCCCACTCTTTAACCTCTTTTATCTTAAATCTTCCTTTTTTTATGAGACCTTTTAAACTTATCCCTCTTTGAAGGCTATCAAAAAGTGATCGTAGTCTTATATCACCTTTGAGAACCTTCTTTCCCTCAGTAGTCAGTCTCACCCTTCTCTCTGGAATCTTAAATACTCCACTTGGCAGAGCCATCTTTAGCACAATGCCTAGCGGAGTATGGTAATAATTAGAAACCCACTCTAAAAGGGGAAAAAATCGAGGTGGATACAGGGGAAAGTGTTCTAATATCTCACTTATCTCTTTGTACTCAAGCAAGGGGTCTAATTTCTCTAGAGAAGTTTCAAAGCATTGCCAGATCAACCCAACTAGATGTTGTCTTCCAAAGGGAACTACTACCCTTGTCCCAGGAAGCAGATATTGATCACTCAGGTAGTCAAAACCCTTAGGGAGAGGGAGAGGAAGGAGAACCTGAGCAAGATACATTAAGAGATTTTTTTCTAAAGTAGTTTAGAACAAAAGTTTCTCAAAACTTCCCTTAGGGAGCTATCCTTCATGGCATAATGCAGAGTTGCTTCAAAAAAGCCTTTTAGATTTCCGGTATCAAGCCTCTTCCCTTGGAAGATGTAGCCATATACAGGATATCCATCATCAATCATGGCCTGAATAGCGTCGGTGAGTTGGTATTCTCCAGAGATCTTGGGAATTTTTTTAAGAAAATCGAATATCACTGGCTCAAAGAGGTATCTGCCGATGATGGAAAGGTTTGAAGGAGCCTCCTCTAAAGGAGGTTTTTCAACTACCCTCTTTATTAGAATTAAGTCATCTTCTATTTTTTCTCCCTCAATTATGCCGTACTTGGAAACATCTTCCCAGGCTACTTCCTCTAGGGCTATGACACTATGTCCTTGAGTTTTAGCACTGAGGACTGTATAAGTCTCTGTCATCTGCTTTAAACATGGCACGTCACTGTCAACAAGATCATCTCCTAATACAACTGCAAAGGGTTCATTTCCAACAAGTCTCTCAGCCATTAAAACCGCATGACCCAGCCCCTGAGGGATCTTCTGTCTAATAGAACTCAAGTATCTGATCTTATCTTCTACCTCCTCTATTAAACTTAATAGGACTTCTTTTTTGCGATCCCTGAGAAAACTCTTGAGTCCCAAATCTACGTCAAAGTAGTCAAGAATAGCCTCTTTTCCGTAGGAGATAACGAAAATTAGACTATCAAAACCTGAATCAATAATCTCATCCACCACATATTCAATTACTGGCCGGTTAAGAAGTGGCAATAGTTCTTTGGGAATTACCTTGGTAACAGGAAGCATCCGGGTGCCCAAGCCTGCAACTGGTAAAACTGCCTTTCTTATCATAAAATAACCTCCATAACTTTTTGATAAACACTATTAAAACCTCTATACAGCCTTTCCCAATAGCTCCTACACCTAAGATAAATTCGTTCAAGTTCCATCATATCTGCGGGATTAAGCACAAGATTTACCGAGTAAAGGAAGGCCTCTTTTGGATCAAGGGAGGTAACTCCAATGGATACTAACAAAAGGAGAATCTTTCTTCTCTTCTCAAGAGGTATGGCTTCTATGTGTGGGCTTATTTTCTTAATGGTTTTAGGATCCTCAAGACCTATGATTATATTATGAACATCAGTGGCAGTGATCCAGGATGATATTTCCTCCGGTGTAGAAATAAGCCTAAATTCCGTTTCTCTTTCAAAGTAATCCTTCAAAGCTTGCCAATTTTCCCCTAATTTCCAATAACAAAGGGTAACTGGCTTTTCAATGAGCAGATCCTTTAAGTCTATGGTCATTTAACTCCCTTTCCCTCAATTTCTAGTTTATCAATGGAAATCTCTACTCCCTTTTGTTTCTTAATTAATTCAATTTGTCTTGCTACTATGTCTTTTCTTAAGGCGTGGTAATAGGCAGTTTCTTCATCTATAAGGCCCTTTTTAAACACCTCTATGAGATTTTGATCAAAGGTCTGCATTCCGAAGGGGGTCCCCTGAGTCATTACATCATAAAAGGTTTTACCTTCTGACTCCCCTGTGAGTATAATTTCTCTTGTGCGGATATTGTTGTAAAGAATATCAAATACTGCTATCCTGCCTCCATCAACTTTTGGTAGGAGCTTTTGTCCCACAATCCACTTTAGGGCAGAGGCTAATCTTTGTCTAATTTGGCTTTCTTCTTCTTTACTATAAAAGCCAATAATTCTATTTATAGTTTGGCCAGCTCCGATGGTGTGCAGGGTTGAAAAGACGAGATGACCTGTTTCAGCAGCAGTCAAGGCTATATCCATGGTTTCTCTATCCCGAATCTCTCCTACCAAAATGACATGAGGTGCCTGCCTAAGGGCTGCTCTTAGTCCCTCCGCAAAGCCTGAAAAGTCTGTTCCCAGCTCCCTCTGATTTATTGTTGCCTCTATTGGAGTGTGTATGTATTCTACAGGATCCTCTAAGGTAAGAATGTGCACTGGGTCACTCTTGTTAATCTCGTGGAGAAGTGCTGCTAAAGTGGTAGTCTTCCCTTGGCCTGTTGCTCCGGTAACAAAAATGATACCAAATTTTTCCTTAGCTATTCTGTAAAAAACTTGAGGCAAACCAAGTTCTTCAATACTCTTGATCTTACCAGAGAGTTTCCTCATAATTATGTTGTAAGCTCTTTGACGAGAAAAGATATTCACTCTAAAACGCGTTTGATCATCAAGATAGTAGGATAAATCTGCATAACCATCTTTAAAGAGTTTATGATAAAGGTATGCTTTATCGCTCAGCAAGAGAAGGGCTATTTGCTCGACCTGAAAGGGTGTCAAGCGGTCAATGGGATAATCTGGAAGATATACTGACTTGACTTTTCCATAAACAAGAAGTTGAAAGGGATAACCTGAAAGGATAAAGATGTCTGATATTCCGGGTTCGTAATTAGCAAGTTTACTTATCAGATCTCTTAACTCTAACTCCGTAAGCACACCTTTTAGCCTGGCAACTCTGTAAAATCTATGACTTCCCTATTCTGAATAAAGGGTAAAAATCTGGTTTTATCTATTGCCTTTATGAAGGCTTCCTCTGGGCTTATTATACCCTTTCTCAAATAATCTATAATACAATCATCTAAACTCATCATGCCAAATTTTTTACCAGTCTGAATCATTGAGGGAATTTGATGGATCTTGCCTTCACGGATGAGATTTCTGACTGCAGGCGTAGCAATTAAAATTTCTGTAGCTACAACTCTACCAGGCCTATCTATTCTTTTAAACATAGTTTGGGATATGACCCCTCTCAGAGCCTCAGACAAAGTAGTTCTTATTTGGGCCTGCTCATCAGCTGGAAAGACATCAATGATTCGATTAATCGTTTGGGCAGCCGAAATGGTATGAAGCGTAGATAGAACTAAATGACCAGTAAGGGTAGCTTCTATTGCCAAGGCTATAGTTTCTCTATCTCTCATTTCGCCTACTAAAATTATGTCAGGATCTTCTCGCAAAGCTGCTCGAAGGGCATTAGCAAAGGATTTAGTGTGGGTGCCAAGTTCTCTTTGATTAACCAGGCAATTTCGCGGTTCATGGACAAACTCTATGGGATCCTCGATGGTTATAATATGGTCATAGCGCATTCTATTTGCATAATCTATAATTGCAGCCAGAGTTGTTGACTTCCCTGATCCCGTAGGACCAGTCACAAGCACTAATCCCTTTGGTAAAAGGGCCAGTTTATTTAAGATGGGTGGCAGACCAAGCTCTTCAATCGTCTTGACTTTAGTAGGTATGACCCTAAAAGCTGCTGCTATTCCTTTTCTTTCTTTATAATAATTGACTCTGAAACGAGCTAAATCAGGGACTTCTAATCCAAAATCAACCTCTCCTTCTTCTTCAAATCTTTTAATAATCTCCTCAGGTGCAACCTCATAAAGCATTTCTCTTAGCTCCTCTTCCTCCAAGATCTTATACTTTACTCTCTGCAAATCACCATGGAGCCTAATCAGAGGAGGGTTACCAACCGACAAGTGAAGATCGGATGCACCTGTCTCCACGATTAGTTTGAAAAAGGGGTCTAACTTAGCCATAGTAAACTCTTATTTCGTTTATTATTACGAATAAAAAAATTTTGTCAATGCTTTTGTGATTCTTGTAAAAAATAAAAGAAAAACTATATTATGGAAAATAGTGAAAGAGAAAATAACTGAGCTAATCAAAAGAGAAATCTCTCAAATAGAAGCTTCACTTCAAAGGCTTACCATCTCTCAACATCCCTTCATAAACCAAGTTAGTGAGTATGTTCTTTTCTCTGGTGGCAAGAAAATAAGACCTCTGCTTTGTGTTCTTTCTGCCAAATCACTCAATGAAAACATAAGGGATCATATCTACGAGACTTCTTTACTCTTCGAATATCTCCATGTAGCAACCCTTCTTCACGATGATGTTGTAGACTCTGCCGAATTTAGAAGAGGCAGAAAGGCTGCACGAAATCTATGGGGCAATCAGGCAACCATACTAGTTGGAGACTATCTTTACGCAAAGGCCCTTCGTTTAGCTAGCTCTCTTGAAAAGGCTGAAATTATGCATGCCATCACCGAAACCACGCTTCTAATGAGTGAAGGTGAAATCTTACAGCTCTTACACCTGGATGATACTTACATAAGTGAAGCCTCCTATGAAGAGATCATTTTTAGGAAAACTGCAGCTCTTTTGGCTTGCAGTTGTAAAGTAGGTGCCATTTTGGGTGGAGGCACTTCGTCACAAATCGATGGTTTGGCTAACTATGGGCTTAAACTCGGCATGGCCTTCCAGATAATCGACGATCTTATTGACTATACAAGCACTGAAACTGGTAAAGACCTAGGAAAAGACTTTCGTGAAGGAAAAATAACCATTCCGGTCATTTTTACCCTTGACTCTGCCTCTGAAGAGGAAAAAAAGGAACTCATCTCCCTTCTCAAAAAAAGAGATCCCTCCCAGCAGGACTTTCAAAGATCAGTAGAAATCATCGAGAGAAACGGTGGCTTTCAAAAAAGCTTTGAAAAGGCCAAAAACTTTGTTTCTCAGGCTGTGGAATCTCTTGAAACGGTCCCAGAATCAGCATACAAAGATGCCCTTCTCTACATAGCAAACTATCTCTTAGAGAGAAAAAAATGAAATACTCAACGAAACTTTTGATTTTTGACTGTGACGGCGTTCTCTTTGACTCAAGACTTGCCAATGAAAAATTCTATAACCACATCCTAAACCTTTCCTCCCGTGAACCTTTAACACCCGATGAATTAGAGTTCGTACATATCCACTCTCTGCCGGAGTGTTTAGAATATCTCTTTAGAGACCATCCTCATCTCAAAGGCAAAGCCATCCAAATAGCCAAGGAAACACCTTACTCTCTCTTTTTTAATCATATGATAATGGAGGAGGGGTTAGAGGAGTTCTTGGAGTGGGCTCACGGTAAATATTACATAGCCCTTTGTACCAATCGGACAACTTCAACCATTCCTCTACTCGACCATTTCAATCTCAAACCTTACTTTAACTACATCGGCACAGCCCTGGAATTTCCAAAGAATGACCTAAGGGCTCTTTTAAGCATATTAAATCACTTTAGGGTCAAGCCTTATGAGGCTATTTATGTAGGAGATTCGAAGATCGATGAAAGGCTCTGTAAGGGGTGTGAAGTGCCTTTTATTTCTTATAAAAACCCAAAATTAGAGGCTCTGAAAGTAATCTATCACTACAGAGAACTTAAATCCTTTATCTTAGAAAACACCACTTATTCTTCACCTCCTCGCCAATTTTCTCAAAAGTGCGTATAAACAATTCAGCTGCTAAGAAGTTATCCTTTGGCTTAACGGGAACCAAGATATAAAGATTCTTAATAGCCCTGGTAAAGGCAACATAAAAGAGGTTTAGCATTTCCAGGGAAGAGCTGATTCTCTCGGCATAGTAGAATTTCAAAAATTCCCTTGGAATGTCCTCCTTCTTTCCACGATGAATAGCATTCTCCGTGAAGACAAGGCCTAAAGTGGGCCTCATTGGTTGGTAATGCATGTCCAGAGGAAAGATCACGTTTCTAAATTCAAGCCCCTTGGCCTTGTGAATAGTGAGAATTTTTATCATGGCCTCATCTTCAGGTAAATCCACCTCCTCTTCTAAATGACTCTCCCAATTTTTCAAAAACTCCTCTCCATCAAGTCCTTGAAAAGTCAAACTAAGAATTATACTTAAAAACTTATAGATGTAGATCCTTTCTTCAGGATGGGTCTCTTCCAGTTTGAAATGATCAATTAACATTCTCATAAATTGATAGAGATTCAGATATGAGGCTTTAAGGACCAATCTCTCTATATCCTGCCAGATCTCACCCTCATAATCTTTTAGGTATTTCTTCAGATCAAAGGCCCCCTTTTGAAGGTTCTTAAAATTCATATAATTAGACAGCACTTTATGTCCCTTGTTTCCGTAAAGTCCTTTAAGAACGGTAGCTAAAGCCATTTCATCATCTTCATCATAGAATAATTTCATGAAGGCAATCAGGGCTGTTATCAAAGGGGATCCCTTTATCTTAAGGAAAGAACTACCCAAGACTTTAAAATCATGATTCAGCAGGAAACCAGATAATTCGATTATATCCTCATTTCTACGTAGTAAAATGGCGGTATCGGCAAGTTCACCTTTATCTCTTAATTCACAGAGAATTTCCCTAATCCTATCCCACAGGAGTTTTCTGATAGAACTTGTCGTATCTTTCTCCTGGCAAGCTATCCAATCAATGTAAACTCTGCCATCGATATTTTTTTTAGGTTCTTGGGTAATCTGTGAAAAGAGGTTATCAAGCTCTGATTTGGCTTCATTAAGTAGATCCTCTTCCAGGCTCTTTGGGTCCTTTCCAAAGAGAGTTCTTTTCAGAAAGGAATCCTTTATGTCATCCCCTTTCAAGGCCTCAAAGAAGGCATTATTGAAATTTACAATACTTGCACAACTGCGGTAATTGATGTTAAGAGGCTTCTCTACAGGTCTATGAATGGCAAGTTTCTCCCTCAGGGTAGTCATAAGCGTGGGATCCCCTCCTTTCCAGCGATATATGGACTGTTTAGGATCCCCTGCTGCGACAAAGACCTTGCCCTGACTGATCATATCCTCCACGAGAGGATAAATGGTTAACCAATGAAGCCTATCTGTATCCTGAAATTCATCGATAATAAATCCTGAAAGCATTCCTAATTTAACATAAACCCAGGGAAGCTCTTCTTTTCTCAGAGTTTGGGCTAACTTTTCTTTCCATATTCCCATGTAAATTTGCCCCTCCTCCAGAAACACCCTCTCTAACTTTTCTTTGAGCAAAGACCAGAGTTTCAAAGAAAAAAAAGCTCTCCTATTAGTGGTAGATGAGTCCTTATTGTTTTCCACATCCTGTAGAGAAGTTGCACCCCTTAGAAACTCTTCCTTATAGGTGGAAACTTTGATAAATTCCTTTAATTCCCTCAAGATTCTTTTCTTTAAGTTTAGTTGAACTCTCGATTCATGAGTAAGGATGAAATCCACAAAGCTTTCAAAAAAAGCTAAAAGATTCTCCTTCACCAGGGCTTCTTCATACAGATACATCAGAGCTTTCTCTAAATAGCTATCATCCACATACTTTACTACGGAAAATCTGGGATAGAGATTCATCTCATAGGCAAGACCTCTAAAAAGCTTAAGTAAGAAGCTATCAATGGTTCTTACATCTAAGTAATCGTAGTTCAAAAAGAGATTATCAATTAAGTAACTGGCCTCTTCAGGGGCGAGTGTTGTCATCTCTGAGAGTGTTTTCCCCTCTTCGGTTTTTAGAACTATCTCTTTAAGAAACCTGATTATGCGTTCTTTCATCTCATAGGCAGCTTCATTGGTAAAGGTAATAGCAAGAAGATCTTTGAAGGGTATCTCCTTGTTAATATTTTTCTTGAGCAAAGTTAGATAGGTTAGGGCTATTTGGTAAGTTTTACCGCTTCCAGCACTTGCCTGATATATAATTACAGGGGCATCCATTAGTTCATAGAATAAATCCAAAGTGATGAATTTGCAAGGGAGCCTTCTTGCAGAATGATGAGGCCCTCTCAAAGACAAGAGAGGGCCTAAAGATTAGGTGGACTATCTCTTAAGATTAATCAGCTCTTCTAACATGGTATCAGAGACGGTAATAATACGGGAGTCTGCTTGAAAACCTCTCTGAAAGATTATCATTTTGACGAATTGTTCTCCCAAGTCCACATTGGATTGCTCAATGGAGTTAGGTGCAATAGTTCCAAGACCGTTTGTTCCAGGTTTTCCTGTGACCGGTGGACCTGAATGGGTGGTTTCTTTATAGAGATTACCTCCCACCTTTTGGAGCCTTTCTGGGGCATTAAAATTAGCTAAACCAACCATCCAAAGAGGGATAACACGGCCGTTGGAATAAATGCCAGTTATTCTACCCTCGTTATCAACCGAGATGTTTTCTAATGCCCCTGGACCAAAGCCATTTTGGTCATAAAAAAGGGTAGCATTAGAGGTGGCATATTGAGTAGTGCGAACGGATTCCGAAGCCCAGGTGCTTCCTCCCTTTAAATAGTAACCAAAATTTAATTCAATAGTTTGAAGATCTAATCTCCTCGTCCCCTGAGTGTTAGGGTCGTTACTTGGGTATTTGTCTTCTAAATCAATTCCCAAAAAGTCCACAACCAACAGGGGATAACCATTGTCTCCCGTTGCTCCAAAAAGATCCGCAGGAGGAGTCATGGGAGAACCGTTAGTGTCTATGATTTTTACAAGCGCTCCTGTATTGGCATCAATTCTATAAGTTTCGTAAAATTGCTTTATGTTGCCTTGATTATCAAATTCCAGCCTTCCATACATAAGAATTCCCCTCTTAGCTTCCGTAAAGGTCTTTCCTGAGAGAATCTCTATAGTTGTATCTGTGTCAGCCTTATACCATTGCATAGGCTTTTCGTCTCGAACAAAATCCCTTAAATCCTCTGAAGGGTTACAACAGACCATAAACTCCCAAACATTATCCCTGGATGTAGGACTATAATAAATAGTCACTTCGTGGGGTGTTCCCAGGGAGTCATATACGAAAAGAGTTGAGCGATAGGTATAGGCAGTTGAAGGAATCGGATTTTCCTCTCTTGCATTCCAGTAATCTACGAGAGTGGTTACATCATTAACCTCATAGAGATTAAAAGTATTATCGTTATCAGTGGGGGTTCCCAGGCTGTATTGGTCGAAATCGTAACTTTGAAAGCCAGGAAAAACTCTGTTTGGATCCCAGTCCCAGTGAATTCTCTCAGTGGTGCCATTTAGGAAAAACCATACTGGTCCCTCCCTCTCTAAGTTGTAGTTCACAGCCTTTGCCAGTAAAGTGCCATTTGAAGGATCCTCTGGAGAGGTTCCTCCTGGAACATCTAGTGGCTCCTGAAAAACATAGTAATCCCAGGTGTTTCCAGTGCCTGGCTTTAAAAAAAGTCTTAAAGTTTTATTCACACCGTTACTATCTTTAATAGTAATATCCCGATAATTCCACGTATTACTGTATGCTGAACCCCATCCTCCCCCAGCAGGTAGTGTAGTTTCTATTCTTGCAGTTCTTCTACCGCCTATACTTAGATTAGTTGGGCCAGCAACGTTATGAGTAACGCCACTCCAGTTAATAACTATTAACTCCTTTGTGCCAGGTAAAGTAATAGTAGCCTGAGTTGCAGTTGTTCCTATAGTATTTTCCGCCAAAAGAGTAGCTTGAGCAGAAGTAATATCCTGAATACGATAACTCCATAAACTCCTTGAAGTATCATAGGCTAGGGTTATTCTTATTCTCCTATCCTCTCCGTTGATGTCTCTAATTATGAAGTCATAGTGATCATCATTGAGGTTAGGGTCTGTTATTGTTCCCTTTAAATTTACGGTTCTTAATCTTGTCTCAGTGCGGGCATCGAGATTGGTAATCATATCTATCTTGGTAGTCTTAACAGGGGGAGAACTTCTGTCTATGCGAATATCAGTTAGAGCGCCGGTGATGTCGTTGGTTATTTCATCAATCCGCCAACCCTGAACCCTTAATCCCTGGGGATTTACCAAATAACCCTCTTTATCTATCACAAACTGTCCATCTCTGGTATAAACTAAGCCACCTGTAGTTTGAGGATTCCTAACAATAAAAAATCCTGCACCAGCAATGGCCATATCGGTGGGACTGGCTGTAGATTCAAAGGCACCTTGCGTAAAGAGCTGATAAAGAGACTGAATTCCCGCTCCTCTTCCCAGCTGTCCAGAACCTGCTGCAGTGTTGATACTTTGAGCCATGATGTCAGAAAAGGTAATTCGAGCACCCTTAAAGGCGGTGGTGTTTAAATTAGATACATTATCACCTATGACACTCATTCCGTGACCAAGGGCCCTTAGACCACTTGTGCCAGTAAATAACGCATCGGTTAAACCCATAAAATCACCCCCTTGTTTATTTCGGTCATTCTTCTATTCTCTTTAATTTAGCCATAT
>JANXDB010000055.1 GCA_025060015.1 Caldimicrobium sp.
AAAATGTAGTAAACATAGCCAAATATTTTCATACTGCAATTATTACTACCAGCCCTATAAGTATGATGGAGGGCGCTATTCATGTTCCCTTTGATGAAAAAAGAGCTTTAGAGGTTGCTAAGGAGATTTTAAAGATAGCTATTCAGCGCTATCCTTTGAGAGATCCTTCTAAGGTATATATTCCAGAGCATTCGGTGGAGATAGTTGCAGGTTTTAGTCACGAAACTATTATGTATATTTTAGGAGGAAGGTTTAGGGCAAGTTATGCGCCCTTAATTGAAAATATTAAGAACGGTAAAATTAGGGGGTTAGCTCTACTTGCAGGGTGTGATCAGTATAGAGTTGAGGAGCCTATACAGGTGGAGCTAGCCAAGGAGCTTATAGCTAATGATGTTTTGATGTTAGCTACAGGTTGTTCCGCTACAGTGCTTGCTAAGGCAGGATTGCTCTCCCCTGAAGCCCTCTCCCTTGCTGGACCAGGTTTGAGGGAGGTTTTAGAGGCGGTAGGTTGTCCTCCAGTGTTACACATGGGTGCCTGTGTAGATAACTCTCGGGTTCTTATAGCGGCAACCGAAATTACCAATATGGGCACCCTTACTGAGGATCTACCCTTTATTCCTGCTGCAGGAGCAGCACCCCAGTGGATGAGTGAAAAGGCTATTGCTATTGGAATGTATTTCGTGACTACGGGAGTTATGGCGGTCTTTGGACCAGATTTTCCCACTCTTGGCAGTAAGGTAGTTACCGATTTTCTATTCCACGAAATAGAGAAGTATTTCTACGGATGTTGGAGAGTAGCAAGAACAGCCAACGAGTTTGCTAATATAATGCTTGACAGAATTGCCTTAGGTAGAAGAATTCTCGGAATAGATAAACCCAAGCCAAGGATTCTCTATGATATGGCTATGAGGCGAGCCCTTGAAGGTCAAAGATATATCCCACCTTTACATGGGCTTGGTTGCCTTGGAGGGCATCTAAAGGTTGTGGAGGGGGTCTCCAAAAGTTAGGCAAAGGAGGATGAACGCTAAATGAGAGAAGCTAAGGGTAGGGTTTTAGTAGTAGGTGGAGGAATAGCAGGGATTCAGAGTGCCTTAGATCTATCTGAGCTTGGTTTTTATGTATATCTTGTGGAGAAGAGGGCAAGCATTGGTGGGGTGATGGCTCAGCTGGATAAGACCTTTCCCACCAATGACTGTAGCATCTGAATCCTTGCCCCAAAGATGGTGGAGGCCGGGCGGTCTCCTAATATAGAAATTTTAACCTTAACTGAGGTTTTAGAGGTAGAGGGGGAGCCAGGAAACTTCGAGGTAACCCTTAAGCTTAATCCTCGCTACATCGATGAGAGTAAGTGCACCGCCTGTGGTGATTGTATGAAATATTGTCCCAGGCTTGCTGTGGATACCTATAATGCCAATTTAGCTTTTACCAGATCAGCTCGTATCGATTTTCCACAGGCTGTGCCCACAAAATACTACATCGATCCAGAAACTTGCCTCAGGCTTAATCATCAAACCTGTCAGCTATGTGCCAATGTCTGTGGACCAAAGGCTATAGATTTCAGTCAGACACCTGAGATAAGAAAGGTTAGAGTGGGAGCTATAGTTCTCTCTCCTGGTTTTGGAAAGGTGCCTGTGGAGGCCCTGCAAAAGTTTGGCTACGGAACATACAGAGATGTGCTGCACAGTATTGAGATGGAGAGGATAACCTGTGTAGCAGGTCCCACCGAAGGAGAGGTTATAAGGCCTTCTGATTTTAAGCACCCCAAAAAGATAGCTTATATTCAGTGTGTGGGATCCCGTGATTTAACCTGCGGACAGCCATACTGTTCCAGTGTTTGCTGTATGTATGCCATGAAGCAAGCCTCAGTTGTAAAGGAACATGAACCGTCCGCAGAGATTACTCTGTTTTTTATGGATATCAGAACCCACGGAAAGGGTTTTGATGAAAGCTTTTGGAATGCTGTAGAGAAATACGGTTTTAAGGTAGTTAAAGCAAGGCCAGGAAAGATTGATAGAGTTGATGGCAGACTTGTTCTGAACTATGTGAATGAAGGTGGTAAAGTTTGTAGAGATTACTTTGACGCAGTGGTGCTTTCCATTGGGCTTGGTGCCCCTGAGGATGCAAAGAAGATTTCCGAGATCTTTGGTATTGAACTCAACGAGTTTAACTTTGCTAAAACTAGCTATTTAAAACCTTTGGAAACCACCAAACCAGGAATATATGTGATAGGTGCCTTTCAAGGACCTAAGGATATTCCCGAAAGCGTAATGCAGGCCTCAAGCGGAGCAGCCCTTGCCTCTGAGCTTCTTAGGGAGGGAAGGTGGACCTCTACGGTGGTAAAGGAGTATCCACCTGAGGATATAGAGCTTTTATCAGGAGAGCCAAGAATTGGCGTCTTTGTCTGTCACTGCGGGGTTAATATCGCGGGTGTGGTAGATGTAAAAGAGGTAAAGGAATATGCTAAGGCTCTTCCAAATGTGGTATTAGCAGAAAACATGGTCTATGCCTGTGCACAGGATTCATTGGAACAATTAAAGGAAAAGATAAAGAAGTATAGGCTAAACAGAATTGTAATGTCAGCTTGCACACCAAGAACCCATGAACCTCTCTTTCAGGACACATTAAGAGAGGCTGGTTTAAATTTAGCCTTAATTGAGATGGCCAACATTAGGGATCAGTGTTCTTGGGTGCATCCAGATAATCCCCAGAAGGCAACTGAAAAGGCTAAGGACTTGGTGAGGATGGCGGTGGCTAAGGCAAGAAGACTCAAGCCCTTAGAGTTGCAACGGGTATCTGTTACGCCAAGGGCTTTGGTTATTGGTGGCGGGGTTGCGGGGATGACCTCTGCGCTTTCCATTGCAGATCAGGGCTTCCAGGTTTATTTAGTTGAGAAAGAAGAAACTCTGGGAGGAAATCTTGCAAAAGTAAAGCTTACCATCTCTGGAGAGGACCCACAGGCTTTCCTTAAGGACTTAGTTCACAGGGTGATGAATCATCCCAATGTTAAGGTATATACCAGAGCCAAGGTCGATAATGTCTCTGGTTACATCGGAAATTACACCACAACCTTAAGAATTGGCGATGGTTCAGAGATTGTTAATCATGGTGTAGTGGTGGTGGCAACTGGTGGAAAAGAATATAGACCAAACAACTACCCTTTAGATGGTGAGAGGGTTATAACCCAGCTTGAACTTGAGGAGAGGCTTGCCAAGTCAAAGACTGGTAAGAAATTTTCGAAAAAAGTGATCATGATTCAGTGCGCAGGCTCAAGGGGAGAGGAGCTCTCATACTGCAGTAAGCTCTGTTGCACTCAGGCCTTAAAGAATGCCCTAAAGATAAAGGAGATAAGCCCTGAAACAGAAGTGTATATCCTTTACTTGGATATCAGAGCTTATGGTTTTTACGAAAAGTACTATTTGGAGGCAAGGAAGAGAGGAGTTAAGTTCATAAGATTTCCTCAGGAGAAGCGCCCAAGGGTTGATGTCAAGAATAAGAAGGTTATGGTAAGGGTCTGGGACACTGTTCTCGATGAGGAGTTGGAGATAAGTGGAGATCTCTGTGTGCTATCTGTGGGTATGGTTCCTTCTGAAGAAAGAGAAATCGTAAATATTTTGAAGCTTGCTCAAAATCAGGATGGTTTTCTCATGGAGGCCCATGTTAAGTTGAAACCAGTAGAGACGGCAACAGATGGGGTTTACATTGCGGGTTTAGCTCACAGTCCTCAACCTTTAACAGAGGTATTAGCGCAAGCAAGGGCTGCTGCTGCAAAGGCAGCCATTCCTTTAGCTAAGGGTTTTGTAGAGGTGCCACCTATTGTGGCAGAGGTCAGCATGGAGAAATGTATTGGCTGTAGTATCTGTGCCGAGGTTTGTCCCTTCTCAGCTATAGAGATGGTTAAGCTTGAGAAGAGAAGGAAAGCACAGGTTATAAAGGCTGCTTGCAAGGGATGTGGGATCTGTGCTTCGCACTGTCCTGTTTTTGCCGTTGATGTGGGAGGTTTCACCAGTGATGCTATATTGGAACAGCTAAAGAGCTTCAGTAGAGAAGAAAGAGAAGAGTTAGTTGAAGAAAAGAAGGTCGAAATTTTGTAATATTTAGATGGTAATGACTATGGAAGCTTTAACTTTTAAAAGTCCCGAAGAGATTGAAAGAGAGGCTCAAAAATATGTAATAAACACCTTTGCAGACCTTTTAAGAGCCCTTAGAGAGCATCCCGATTGGGTTGCTGAGCTAAGAAGGCTTTTCTTAACTACCGAATTTCTGGAAATTCCAAAGAAAATAGAAGAAATCTTAGAGATGCTAAAGAGCCTTGATAAGAGAGTATCTACTCTGGAAGAGGATGTAGCGGTATTGAAAGGGGATGTGGCGGTATTGAAAGAGGATGTGGCGGTATTGAAAGGGGATGTGGCGATATTGAAAGGGGATGTGGCGATATTGAAAGAGGATGTGGCGGTATTGAAAGAGGATGTGGCGATATTGAAAGAGGATGTGGCGATATTGAAAGAGGATGTGGCGATATTGAAAGAGGATGTAAATTATTTGAAAGGAGAGTTTGGAAGATTTAAGGGAAAAGAATATGAGAGGAAAGTGAAGGAAAAATATTATGCTATTTTAGGGCGCATATTAAAGGGTTCGAAGATATTACCCTTTGAGGAAATCTTGCCTATCTTAGAGCAGGCTGAAGAGGAGGGAAGTATTTCAGCGGAGGAGTTTGATGATGTTTTGAGGCTTGATTTGCTTATAGAGGGAAAAATTAAGGCTACTCTTAAACCCGTGATTTTGGGTATAGAGATTTCCTATAGATTGTATGGAGAGGATTTGGAAAGATCCTTAAAAAGGGCATTAATTTTGGGTAAGATTTTGAAAAAAGAAGTTATTCCAACTGTAGTTGGAGCGGAGATTCCTGAGGGCTTAAAAGAGAAGGCGGAGGAAGTGGGGGTTTTAGTAATTCACAGTGAGTGGTAAAGAGAATCAAAAGAGGAGGACAAGATGGATTTTGAACCAAGGATATTGAGTTTTATGTGTAACTGGTGATGTTATGCGGCAGCTGATGCGGCCGGTGTGGCTCGCCAGAATTATCCCCCTTACCATAGGGTTATAAGGGTAATGTGCTCTGGCAGGATTGATCCTCTTCATGTGATGGAGGCCTTTGCCAACGGGGCCGATGCCGTCCTGGTAGGAGGCTGAAAGCTTGGAGAGTGCAAGTACCTGGATGGTAACTTCCAGGCGATAGTAATGGCTGAAACCCTTTGGAACCTTTTGGACCTTATTGGTATAAACAGGGATAGGTTCAAACTTGAGTGGGTCTCTTCTGCTGAACCTAATAAACTCGTGGAGGATATGCGAAGCTTTATGCTTGGGATAAAAGAACTTGGTCCCTTAGGAGTGTCTGAGGGGCTCTCGAAAGAGGACCTTAAGCTATATTTAGAGGCAGCCTGTGGAGTATTTCAAAACATGCAGGTTCGGACAGCCTATGGAAATGTTGCTAAGGAGCTAAAAAAATTAAAAGACTTTTCCATGGATACCATAAAAAGAAAGGTGGAGGAAAAAGTATTACCTGTTTTAAAAAACAAGCTCTATGAATTGGAGATCAAGGCTTTGATTCAAGATGGGCCTAAGAGTGTGGATTTTCTGGTTCAGAAGACAAGAGCAAGTGCAGAGGAACTGAATCCCATACTTGCAAAGATAATTAAGAGTTAAGGAGGATTGCTTTGAGAGTGGATTTAGCAAGAGAAGAGACGGTTAAAGCCTTTGTTGGAACTCATGTCTTTACCTATGATCAGTGTTTTAGGTGCGGAGCTTGCTCTGGTATCTGTCCTGTCAAGAAAGTAACTGGAGTTTTTGATCCAAGGAAGATAGTTCATCTTCTTCTTTTAGGTTTTTTGGATAAGATCCCTAAGGAGGTGCTTTGGTATTGTTCTCAATGTGGAAGCTGTGTTCCTGTGTGTCCTATGGATGTTAAACCAAAGGAGGTTATTTATGCCCTACGGGAATACATGCTAAGAGAGGGGCTTGTGGATTATGATACACTTTTCGAGTGGGGAGCCTTTGCCAAGGTAGATCCTAAAAAATGCATAGTGTGTCTTACCTGTGTTAGAACCTGTCCCTTTAAAGCAATATCTATCAGGGAAGCGCAGTTTGCCTACATTGACCCAAGGTCCTGTAGGGCCTGTGGGATCTGTGTGGTGGAGTGTCCGGCAAGGGCCATTGAGTTGAACTCAATTCCTGAGTCCCTGGAGGTAAGAGCCTAATGGAGAACTCCTTTAAAATAGCCATTCTTTGCTGTAATTATACCAATTTGGCGGAAAGAGAGGATTTAGCAGACATAGTTGCTAGGATAGAAGTAAAACGCTATCCTTGTTCTGGGAAAATTGAGATAACTGACATTTTGAGAGCCTTTCGTGAGGGGGCTAAGGGAGTAATGGTAGCTGGATGTGCCAGAGGGACTTGTCATAACTTAAGGGGTAGTGATAGGGCAGAGAGGAGGGTTGTGGGAGCAAGGGCTACTTTAAAGGAGCTTGAGATTGAGCCTGAAAGAGTAGAGATGTTTTTTGTGTCTAGGTTAGATGCTGGCGATTTTGCTGAAAAGGCAAAGGAGTTTTATAGACGGATTCTGAAATTAGAACTTAAGGAGAGAACTCAATGATAATAGCAGAGAGAAGGCCACTTTCTGAGATACTCAAAAATATTGAAGCCTACGAGAGGATTATGGTTCTTGGTTGTAGGGGCTGTGTAGCCATCTGTTCTGCGGGTGGGGATAGGGAGGTGGCTATTTTAGCAGAGGCTTTGAGGTTAGGAAGGGAGAAGAAAGGGAAGCCTGTTCAGGTTTTAGAGGAGACCTTTATAAGACAGTGCGATCCAGAGTATCTTGAACCTCTTAAAGACATCAAGGATAAGGTAGAGGCGGTGGTAAGCCTTGCCTGCGGGGTGGGAGTGAATTTAATTGCCGATCTCTATCCAGATATAAGGGTCTACCCAGGTGTGGATACTACATTTTATGGAGCAAACCTCTCTCTTGGAGAGTGGGTAGAGAAGTGTAGGGGTTGTGGAGATTGCATAATTGACCTAACCGCTGGACTTTGTCCTATTGCCAGATGTGCCAAGAATCTGCTCAATGGACCATGTGGGGGATCTCAGAGGGGAAGGTGTGAGGTCAAGGCAGAGATGCCCTGTATCTGGCATGAGATCGTTGAGAGGTTAACCAAGAGAGGGGAGTTGGAAAGGCTCCTTGAGATCTGGACTGCTAAGGACTGGAGACCTGCTGGCGGAGATGGATTAAGAACAAGATTTAGAGAAGATCTTTTGGATAGCTAAGGAGGGCTACCTTGGAAGTTAAGAGCTATCTTCAACAGGGATTAGAAAATGGACGATTTATTGTAACAGCAGAGATTGGTCCGCCAAAAAGTGCCGATGGAGAGCTGATCAAGAAAAAGGCTCGGCTTCTTAAAGGATATGTAGATGCGGTAAATATCACCGATTGTCAAACAGCTATCGTTCGGCTATCAAGTCTTGCTTCAGCGGTTTTAGTTATGAGTGAGGGGCTTGAGCCGGTCTTACAGATGACCTGTAGGGACAGAAATAGAATTGGTATCCAGGCGGATCTATTAGGGGCAAGTGCCTTAGGAATTAGAAATCTCCTTTGTCTTACAGGGGATCATCCAAAGTTTGGAAATCATCCACAGGCTAAGCCGGTATTTGATCTGGATTCCATTCAACTTCTCAATTTGGTTAAGGGATTGAAGAGCGGAAGGTTTGATAATGGGGAGGCAATAAAAGGAGCACTTCCCTATTTCTTTGTGGGTGCTGCTGAAAATCCCTTTGCAGAACCCTATGATTTTAGACCTTACAGGCTTGCTAAGAAGATAAAGGCAGGAGCGCAGTTTATTCAGACCCAAATCATATACAACGTTGATAGATTCAGAAGCTTTATGGAGCGATGTCGTGAATTGGGACTATTGGACCAGGTCTATATCCTTGCTGGAATTACTCCACCCAAATCATTGGCCATGGCAAAGTATATGAAAGACAATGTGCCTGGACTTGAGGTCCCAGATGAGATAATTAAGAGACTCTCCTCTGCAAAGGACAAAAAGGAGGAGGGAATACAAATTGCTGTGGACATAATTCAGCAGGTGAGAGAGATCCCTGGTGTGAAGGGTGTTCATATAATGGCTATTGAGTGGGAGGAAGCTGTCCCAGAGATAGTAAAGAGAGCAGGTCTTGATACTGCACCCAGCTCTTTTGAGGTAACTCCACCCTTTGTGGTAGAGAAGGTTGTTGAGAAGATTGTGGAAAAGCCTGTGGAGGTGGTGGTTGAAAAGGTGGTTGAAAAGATTGTGGAAAAACCGGTGGAAGTGATAGTGGAGAAATTCTTGGAAAAAGAAATTCCCTGGGAGGAAGAGATGGCGGGAGAAAGGATACCTCTTGGAACACTTATTGAGGTTCTATCAGACTTAAAGGCTAGTCTAAAGAATATAAAGTCTGGAATGGAATCCCTTGAAGAAGGGTTAGCGAAGTTGGAGGAGGAGTTTTTAGGAAGGAGAGAACATAGACCCGTTGTGAGGGAGGTGCCAAAGAAAAGAGAGGAGATAACACCTCCAAAAGAGCCTTCATTAAGGGAGGCTCCTACTGTTGAGGTTAAACCCTTTGAAGAGGAAAGAAGAGAGGTATCGGAGGAGGTAGTTTCTATCAAGGAAGAAACACCGTTAGAAAGGCCTGAGGAGAAGAAACTTGAGGTAAAAGAGGAGATAAAGCCAGAAGTAAAGGAGGAGGCTAAACCGGAGTTAAAAGAGGAGGTCAAGGTAGAAGAGGTTTCTAAACCTCTGATCGAAGCTCCTAAGATTGAAGAGGTGTCAAGGCCAGTTTCGGAACTTTTGATAGCTGGGTTTAAAGGGGACTACCGGCCACTTTCTGAGAGGGCTAAAAAGATTCCACAGGATCTTTATATTGATAAGGCCACAGGATTGATTAAAGAGGTGATTATTGGTAAGGGAGATAGGGCTCTTAAATGTGGTAACGCCTCAGCTATAAACTTTCATCACTTTGAAGGTGAAATAAGGAATGGCATAAAGATTGCTATGGAGATCCTTGATATAAAACCTGACGACTGGCCAGAAAGTCTATCTAAGTACTTTGTAGAGGTCTATCATGACCCAGCGCTTTGGGCTAAGAAATGCGTTGAGGTATATGGAGCTGAGGCTATATGTCTTTATCTTGCAGGCACGGATCCTAATTCCCTTGACTTACCTGCAGATCACGCTAAAAAGGTTGCAGAAAAGGTTGCCTCTGCAGTGGATGTTCCCCTAATTATTTGGGGGTCTGGTAATGCAGAGAAGGATACTGAGGTTTTAAGGGAGGTAGCTGATGTAGTTGGTCCCAAGGGGGCACTCATAGGGCCTGTGGTTGAGGCTAATCATAGGACTTTATCAGCGGTTGCCATGGGATACAATATTCCTGTCATTGCGTCGAGTCCTATAGATGTTAACTTAGCAAAACAGTTAAACATACTGCTTGAAAATATGGGATTAGGCCTAGATAAGATCATCATGGATCCCTCAGTTGGAGCTTTAGGTTATGGTATTGAATACACCTATTCAGTTATGGAAAGGATAAGACTTGCAGCTCTTTATGCTCAGGATGCCAAATTGCAGGTGCCTTTCATTTGTAGCATTGGTAAAGAGGTTTGGAAGACAAAGGAGGTCAGTCTTCCCAGTGATGACTATATGGGGGAGGCAGAGGCGAGGGGGATCCTTATGGAAGCCTTAACAGGAGTTTGTCTTGCCTTAGCAGGTGGTGATCTCCTTATCATGAGACATCCCAAGGCTGTCGAGCTTTGTAAATTGCTTTTTAATAGCCTAAGCATGAGTTAAGGAGGGGGTAGGTTTATGTCCAAGATAATTGCCAGTGCTGCTATAAGAGGAGCCCATAAGATAATTGAGAGAGCCTTTGAAAAGTATGAAGAGGCTGTAAAGAAATTTGGCAA
Organism: Caldimicrobium sp.; assembly: GCA_025060015.1. Classification (GTDB taxonomy): domain Bacteria; phylum Desulfobacterota; class Thermodesulfobacteria; order Thermodesulfobacteriales; family Thermodesulfobacteriaceae; genus Caldimicrobium. The sequence goes on from JANXDB010000055.1 coordinate 9,983, forward strand.
AGAGGTGGAAATTGGTTTTCCTAATACCGCTTATTTTCTACCTATAATCTATGCCATGTTAGGTTACCCTGTTAAGAAGCTCGGGGATTGTAAAGAGGTATTAGAAGAGGCAAGGAGACTTCTTCCTGAGCTTCCCAGTGAAAAACTATGGCTTCCCTATCTTGGACCAGCTCTTGATGCAGGTATGGCGACCTTCTTTGCAGAAGAAATTATAGAGGCTATTAGATACTTAGAAAATCCTAATTTTTATACTAAAACGGAAGAGCCCCTTGCGGATAATATTTGGCTTGGGGCTGCGGATGATGTTATTTTTAGAAAAAGAGGGGTAGAGTTTGTAGATGGAACTGCACCTGGCTTTGCAGCAATTCTTGGAGCACCTCCGAATAAAGAGACCGCTCAGAGAATTGCTCAGGAGCTTCTTGAAAAGAATCTCTATGTCTTTATGCATGATCAGACCAACGGAGTTTATATGCCCTATCTGTTAAAGGAGGCTGGGGTTCAACTTGGTTGGCCAACAAGACTTATACCCTTTGGGCCAGACTACACATCCGTCGTCTTTGCTATCGGTTTTGCCTGTAGGGTTGCCATGTCCTTTGGTGGTATCAAACCAGGAGATTATCTTGGCAACCTTCTCTACAACAAGGATAGGACCTTTGCCTTTGTCATCACCTTTGGACCGGTCTCCGATGAGTGGTATGCAAACGGTGCAGGTGCTATAAACTGGGGCTTCCCAGTGATATCTGATTGGGATATACCTGAAATCAAACCCTTTGGCATTTGCACATACGAGCATGTAGTTTCTGAGGTTCCCCATGAAGAGATTGTCGATAAAGCTTTAGAAGTAAGGGGATTAAAGGTTACTGCCGTTAAGCTTGATATACCTGTAGCTTACGCACCTGCCTTTGAAGGGGAAAGGGTTAGAAAGGATGACCTATATCTAGAGTGTGGAGGAGGTAGAAGCCCAGCAGTGGAGCTACTTTTATCAGCACCACTAGAGGAAGTAGAGGATGGAAAGATCGAGGTTATTGGTCCAGAGATTTCTGATATACCCGGTCTCGGTATCAAGGGCCCACCTTACGTGTTGCCCTTTGCAGTGTTAGTCAAGGTGGCTGGAGTTAACATGCAGGAGGATTTTGAGGCAATTTTGGAAAGGCAGTTTCATCACCTAGTAAACTATGCTCAGGGCATTATGCATGTGGGACAGAGAAATTTTATGTGGTTAAGATTCAGTAAACAGGCCATTGAAAAGGGTTTTCAGTTCTACCACATTGGAAGGATACTCTATGCCAAAATAAAACAGGAATATGGAGCAATTGTGGATAAATGTCAGGTGACCATATACACCTTGGAAGACAAGGTAAAGGAGATATTAGAGGTTGCTAAGAGTGTTTATGAGAGGAGGGATGCTCGTCTTGCTGGGCTTACCGATGAAGCGGTTGATGTTTTTTATTCTTGCACCTTATGTCAGAGTTTTGCTCCTAATCATGTATGTGTGATCACACCTGAAAGAGTGGGAGCCTGCGGAGCTTACAACTGGCTTGATGGCAAAGCCTGTTACTCCATCAATCCAGCAGGTCCTAATCAGCCTATACCCAAGGGTGAGGTTATAGATTCTGTTTTAGGACAATACACCGGTGTAAATGAGTATGTGAAACAGAACTCCCGTGGGGCAGTGGAAAGGGTCAGTCTTTATAGTATATTGATTGACCCCATGACAGTATGTGGATGTATGGAGGGCATTGCTGCTTTATTACCCTCAGTCAATGGTGTGATGATCGTGAATAGAGATTTTACTGGTATGACCCCCACTGGGATGAAATTTTCAACCCTTGCAGGAATGGTTGGTGGTGGTCAAGTTACTCCCGGTTTCATGGGGGTTTCTAAACACTACATCACCTCTCCTAAGTTTTTATCAGCCGATGGAGGCTTGCTAAGGCTTGTATGGCTTCCCAAGATGCTAAAGGAGGAGCTTAGGGATAAATTAAAGAAGAGAGGAGAGGAATTAGGGGTGCCTGATTTAGTTGATAAGATTGCCGATGAGACCGTGGCTACTACAGAAGAGGAGGTTAAGGCTTGGCTTGAAAAGGTGGACCATCCTGTTTTAAAGCTTCCACCTTTAGTGTAAAAATCTTACGGAGGAAAGTTTTTATGGGTCTTACTGGGATTCAGATTTTAGGCAAGCTTCCGAAGAAAAACTGTAAGGAGTGCGGTCATCCAACCTGTATGGCCTTTGCCATGAAAGTTGCAGCAGGGCAGGCTGAGATTACTGCTTGCCCCTATGTAGATCCTGCGGTGGTGGAGGAGATTGCCGAAGCAACAGCTCCCCCAATAAGAACGGTAAAATTAGGTTCAGGAGATCAAATTTTTTCCCTTGGTGGAGAGGTCGTATTATTTCGGCACGAAAAACGTTTTGAGAACCCTCCTCCCTTAGGCACTTATATATCAACCTCCATGGATGAGGGCGAGATCTCAAGGAGGATCGATCTTTACAAAAAATTACAATGGGACAGAGTGGGAATAAAGCTTCAACCGGAGGTACTCTTTATAGCCGATGGCAAAGATAGATCTAAGTTTGAGAATATTGTCAAGAGGGTGAGAGAGGAGCTACCTCATGTGGCCCTTGTTTTAGAGGGAGACAAAGCCTCTTTGGAAAAGGCTTTGTCTATTTGTGGAGACTTTAAGCCACTTCTCTATGGTGCTACTGTTGATAACTTTGAGGACATGACTTCTCTTGCCCTTGAAACCAGGGCACCATTAACGATAATTGGGAGATCCCTTGATGAACTAGCAGAACTTGTAGATAAAGCCCTGCAGAAGGGATTAAAGGACTTAGTCCTTGACCCAGGCTCCCTGAGTGTTAAGGAACTCTTTGAGGACATGGTTATCATCAGAAGGGCTGCGATAAAAAAGAGATATAAACCCTTTGGTTTCCCTATAATCACCTTTCCTTATCGTTACGCAAAGGATTATCTGTCAGAGAGCCTCTTGGCAGGCCTACTCGTTGCAAAGTATGCCAGCGTTATAATACTCTCAGATCTAAAGGGTGAAAGTCTATTCAATTTGTTAGTTGAGAGGATGAATATCTTTACTGATCCACAGAAACCTCTGGTGGTTGAGGAGGGAATATATCCTGTAAACGGGCCTGATGAGTATTCGCCTGTGGTGATTACCTGCAATTTTGCTCTAACCTATTTCATCGTTAACGGAGAAATAGAGTCAAGCAGAGTGCCTACCTGGCTACTTATCAAAAACACTGACGGGCTTTCGGTGTTAACAGCTTGGGCAGCAGGTAAATTTGGAGCAGATAGTATTGCGGAGTTTGTGAAGCGCTGTGGTATTGAACAAAAGGTGAAACATCGTAAGTTGGAAATCCCTGGCTATCTAGCAGGTATCAAGGGAGAGTTGGAAGAGGAGTTGCCTGACTGGGAAATCATCGTAGGCCCAAGGGAGGCAAGCGGACTGCCTGCTCTGTTAAAAAGAGTCTATGCCGAGTTACAGGAAATGAAAAAGGCATCTTAATCATAAGGAGGGTGATATGACCATAGAGGTTATCTGTATAGCTGAAAGTATAAACATCATGGGGAAGAGAACAGGTCAGGCTATGAAGGATAGAAATCCTCTTCCCATTCAACAGATGGCAAAGGAGGAGGCAGAATTAGGAGCAGATTATTTGGATCTCAACATAGGTCCTGCCAAGAAGGACGGCCCTGATTTGGCAAGCTGGATAGTTAAAGTAGTGGAAGAGGTTGTTGATACTCCCTTGTCCCTTGATACTACCAACCCTGAGGCCATGATCGCAGGAATTAGTGCTTCCAAAAAACCCTCTAAATGTCTAATAAACTCCATATCCATCCAGCCTGAGAGACTGGAAAAGCTTGGTCCTTTCGCAGCAGAGATGGGCTGTGATGTGGTAGCACTGCTTTGGGGTTTAGAAGGTTTACCAAGAGATGCTAACGAAAGAGCGGCTCTGGCTGTCGACCTTATAATGAAGCTCAATGAGTATGGAATACCAAATGAGAAAATCTGGGTAGATCCAATTCTCACTCCTATTACTTTGGGTGCAGATCAAATACAGGAAACCCTTATGTTTCTCTCCATGCTTCAAGACATAGCCCCTGGTGCTAAGAGCACCATTGGACTTTCCAATGTCTCTAATGGTGTTGCTCACCATCTAAGGCCCTATTTAAACAGGGCTATGCTTATGATGCTTATGAAATACGGAATGTATAGTGCTATTGTGGATGTGTATGATAAGGAACTTGTAGAAATCGCCAAGGGTAAACATTCTGATTGGGTTAACATGGTGCATCGCATGATGGATGGTGAAGAGCCCGATGTGAAGAGTCTCTCTCCCAAGGAGTTAGAGATATACAAGACGGTAAAGGTATTAATGGGACAGACCATATTTTCTGAATCTTGGCTTGAATTGTAAAAATTTAAAGAGGGCGGAGTGAGTTATGATAAGAGTTCGGATAAATGATAGGGAACTTAATGCAAACCCTGGAGATCTACTTTTAGAAATCGCTAGAAGGGAAGGTATTTACATACCAAGTCTCTGTTATCTGAAGAATGGAAGTGTGCCTGAAAAGCCCTGTGGTCTTTGTGTGGTTAAGGTTGCAGGTGAAGGTATTGTGCGCAGTTGTTCTTACAAAGTGGAGAGAGAGATTGAGGTCTCTACCGAGGATCCTGAGGTTAATGCTATAAGAAAGAAAATCCTTGAAGGTCTGGTTTCCAACCATTACGGTGATTGTAAGGCCCCCTGTCATACCCCCTGTCCTGGTGGTCTTAATATCCAAGGATACATTGGTTTTATTGCCAAGGGTGATTTTAAAGCTTCCCTTGCCCTTATCAAAGAAAGACTTCCCTTACCTGCTTCAGTGGGAAGGGTGTGCCCTAGGTTTTGTGAGCCTGTCTGTAGACGCGCCTTAGTAGATGAGGCCGTGGCTATAAACAATCTCAAAAGGTTTGTTGCAGACTATTGTATGGAGAATGGTGAACTGCCTTTGGAGGTTCCTCCACTAAATGGCAAAAAGGTTGCCATAGTTGGAGGAGGGCCTGCGGGCTTAAGTGCGGCCTATTTTCTAAGATTGGAGGGCTTTGAGGTAACTATATTTGATAGAGAAAAAGAGGCAGGAGGTCTTCTGAGGTACGGAATTCCTGCCTTTAAACTACCTAAGGACGTGGTGAAAAAAGAGGTAGAGGGAATATTAAACTTAGGTGTTGAGTTTCAAGGTGGAAAGATTTGGGGAAGGGATTTTTCTTTGAAGGATCTGAAAGAAGCTGGTTATGGGGCGGTATTGCTGGCAATTGGAGCAAGAAAGGAAAAACTTTATGGCTTTGAGGGCGAAGGCCTTGCTGAGAGTGCTTTGAAATTTCTCCTAGATTTTGGTAGAGGGGAAGTTGACAATAAGGCCTATACCAAAAAGAGGATAGGCATTTTAGGTTGTAGTTATACTGCTATTGAATTAGCAAGGGTTTTGAGAAGGTTAGACTGCGAAGTAGAGGTAATTTATCCTCGCTCAAGGACAGAGGTCTCTGTTCCCTTAAGAGAGATAGGTTATGCGGAAAGGGAAGGGGTTAAGTTTACCTATGTTACAGCACCCTTAAAACTGATTAAGGGCGGAGGTTTTCATTTAACTCTTGCCAAAACTACTCTCTCTGAGAAAAGAGAGCTAAAGATTCTTCCTGAGACGGCCTTTGAAAGGGAGTATGATCTGGTTTTTAGAGCCTGGGGAGAGTTACCCAGTGATGAATTCAAGGCCTTTGGGGATATTGAAGCCAAGCTTGAGTTGAATCCCGATGGAACAATTAAGATAAACAGCCAAACCATGCAAACTTCAGAACCATGGATATTTGCAGCAGGTGATTTTGTTCACGGTGCAAAAACCGTGATCCAAGCTGTAGCTTCTGGAAGAAGAGCGGCAAATATGATTGCTTCCTATCTCGAGAGTAAACCCTTTGAGAGGGCAGCTGTAACAGTTAAGTTTGACTTTTCCAGAGGGAAAAGAGCTGAGGAATTTGACTCCAATTTCCTTGATCTCTTTGTCCCGAGTGAAAGGATGCATCTTAAAGAGAGAGAACCAGTGGAAAGGGTGAGAGATTTTGAAGAGGTCCTAATAGGTTTCACAGAAGAGGAGGCATTTAAAGAGGCCAATAGATGTCTCAAGTGTGGTTGCTTAGGCATTCATAAGTGTGATTTTAGAGAGATTCTTATCAAAGAGGATGTTGGAGTTGCAAAATCTCGCAAAAAGATGAAATATGCCATTCAAAAGGACCATCCTCTTATCGAAGTAGATTCAAACAAATGTGTAGCTTGTTCAAAGTGTGTGAGGAGCTGTCCATATTCTGCAATTTTCTTTAGTGTAGTCAATAAGGGTACACCCCAAGAAGTAATAACCTTCAGATTTACCGAGGCCTGTGTTAACTGTGGCGCCTGTGTGGATGTTTGTCCCACAGGAGCACTTACGAAAAAGGAGCTTTTGATACCTTACAGCAGAAATCAGTCTAAACCTGTTAAATCGGTGTGTACCTTCTGTGGAGTAGGTTGTAACCTTACCGTATGGGTAAAGAATGGAACCATTCTTGAGGTGACAGGTAGGGATTTACCGCCCAATAGAGGGTATACTTGTGTAAAGGGAAGATTTGGTTGGGAATTCTATAAAAGTAAAGATCGTTTAACACAGCCTTTATTGAGAAAGAGCATTAATGACGATTTCAGAGCGGTATCTTGGGAAGAGGCCTTAGATTATGTTGCGGAAAATCTTTTAAAGATCAGGGACAAATACGGACCTGAAGCCCTTGGATTTCTCTGTTCTGCACGGACCAGTAATGAAGAAAACTTCCTTATGCAGAAGCTAGCCCGGACGATTTTTAAGACCAATAACGTTGATTGTCCAGCACGTGTCTGACACGCACCTTCGGTCGCAGGTCTTGCGGCCACAGTGGGAACCGGAGCTGCCTGTGTTCACTTTGAAGAGATCTTAAATGCCGAACTCCTTTTCCTAACGGGAACTAATTCCACCGATGCACACCCCATTGTTGCTCAGAAGATATCTAGAGCGTTGGATAGGGGTTGTAAACTCATTGTTGCAGATCCAAGAAGGATAGCCTTTGCTGATAGGGCAAATGTCTATTTACCCTTGAGACCAGGAAGCAATGTGCCTCTCTTAAATGGCATAGCACATGTTATTGTGAGGGAGGGACTCTATAACAAAGAATTCGTTGAGAATTATGTAGATAACTTTGAAGCCTATCAGCATTACATTTTAAGTGAATGGGATTTAGGAAGAGTAAGCCGATATACTGGAATAAAGCCCTACTTAATTGAACAGGCAGCTATAATGTATGCCACCTCAAAAAGGGCTTTGATCCTATGGGGTTTAGGTCTCTCTGAGCATCGTTCTGGGTCCTATGGTGCAATGGCAGCAGCCAATTTAGCAACGCTCTGTGGGTTCTGGGGAAAACCTGGATGTGGAGCTATGCCGCTTAGAGGACAGAACAATGTTCAGGGTGCCTGTGATATGGGAGGTCTACCCTATGTGCTTCCAGGATATCAAAGTTACAAGGATGACGGCGTGAGGATGAGGTTTAAGGAGGTTTGGAAAGAGGATCTACCTGTAGTAGATGGTAAGACATTGCCCACTATGTTGAGAGATGCCCTTGCTGGAAAATTTAAAGCTCTCTATGCCATGGGTTATGACGTGGCCATGAGCCACGGTAATCTAGGAGAGGTTTGGAGAGCCCTTTCTAATCTTGAATTTCTGGTAGTGCAGGACATTTTCATGCCACTCAGTGGAAAGTATGCCCATGTTGTTTTACCTTCCGCCTGTGTTTACGAAAAGTCTGGCACTTACACAAATGGAGAGAGAAGGGTTCAATTTTTTGAAAAGGCAGTGAATCCTCCAGGAGATGCCAAGCCCGATTGGTTAATTATAACAGAGCTTGCAAGAAAGCTTGGATTTTCCTGGAATTATACCTCCTCTTCAGAGGTCGCCCTTGAGATAGGTAAGGTATGGCAGGGGTGGGGTGGAATCAATCATTCGAGACTGAAGGAGAGGGGTATCCAGTGGCCCTGTTTGGATGAAGATCATCCTGGCACTAGTATCCTCTTTACCACAGGTTTTCCCAAAGGAAAAGTTCACTTAGCCCTAGCTAAACATGTGCCACCATTAGAAGAGCCTAACGAAGCCTTTACTTTTACCTTGGTAACTGTGAGAAATCTTGAGCATTACAACATAGGCAGCATGACCCGTAGGTCCTCTTCTCTTTTAAACCTCTATCCTGAGCCTTTAGTTGATATAAACCCCGACGATGCCGAAAGGCTTGGAATTTTAGAGGGAGCAAAGGTAAGAGTATGGAACAACCGTGGTGAGGTTTTTTATAGGGCTAGGTTAGATAAGAGAGTTCCAAAGGGTTTGGTATTTACAGATTTTCACTTTGTGGATGCTCTGACGAATCTCTTGGTAAGCCCGGGACTTGATGAATTGATGGAGACTCCAGAGTACAAGGTATCGGTTGTAAATATAGAGCCGGTTTAGATTACACTCCCCAATTTGCCTATAATGACTGCCGTTTTATCTTTAATGAAAAGTTTATACTTGTTATAAATCAGCTAGCTTTTATGATCGTCTAAAGCCTAACGAGTACCGCCTGATCTTATCTTGACACCTAGGATCAATGAAATTTGTGGTGCTTTCTTAAGGTTTTTATTAGCAAATTTAGGGCACTAAAAAATCTTGTAACTCTTGTCACTTGAATTATATTTTTGCCATGGGTGTACTCTTCGGACCTGTCAAATCAAGAAGGCTCGGTTTATCTCTGGGTTTGGAGCTTGTTCCAAAAAAAATCTGCTCCATGGATTGTCTCTATTGTGAGGTTGGAAAGACCACTCTTCATACCATAAAAAGAGCTGATTATACAGACTGGTCTACCCTGGAAAGAGCTATCTTACAGGCCAAAGACTTTAAAGGTGAGTACAATGTCCTGACGCTTACCGGTAGTGGTGAGCCCACTCTGAATATACATTTTGAGAGGGTTGTGGAGTTAGCTAAAAGAACTATTCAGAAACCAATTGCAGTTCTCACCAATAGCACCACAGTTGTTGATGATTCGGTAAGAGAGGCACTCTGTGAAGTAGATCTTGTTCTTGCTTCCCTTGACGCTGCAAGAAAGTCCTCCTTTAGACTAGTAAATAGACCAGTATCTGATGTTTCACTTGAGGCTATTATCCAGGGACTTAAAGAGTTAAGAATTAATATGAAGGGTGAGCTTTGGCTTGAGGTTTTGTTGGTAAAGGACATTAACGATAGCAAGGAGGACCTATTTTGTTTAAAAGAAGCTATCGTAGAGATCAACCCCCACAGGGTACAATTAAACACCGTTGTTAGGCCTCCTGCCTATGCCCTGGCCAAACCGCTCTCTTGGGAGGAACTGGTTAAAGTGAGAGACATAATTGGCGATAAAGCCGAAATAACAACATCTCAAGTTACATATATTAACTCCGTGGGTGGTTATGAGAACTTAGAAGAACTTTTGATTGATTACTTGACTAGAAGGCCCGCACCTTTTAGTGAGCTTCTTGAGGTTTTTAAAAATGAAAAAAAGCTTTCAAACTCCTTAGAGAAATTGGTTGATCAAGGTAAACTGAAAAGACTCTCTCATCAGGGAGAGATCTTTTATCTCTCTTAAAATTACTTTCAACGGTTATGTCCACTAATATGGAGAAAGGTTCCTATTATAAGAAGGTTCTAGAAGCACTTCTATTCTGCTCTGGGAAGGCCTTGAAATTAAGGGAACTTTCAGGTCTAATTCCAGAGCTTTCTTCCAAAGAGATTTCACTTCTGATAGAGGAATTAAAGAGAGATTATGAGGATCGAGGGGTGAGAATCGTTGAAGTTGCTGGTGGTTTCAGGGTTGAGACAGCACCAGAGGTAGCTGAATTTATAAGGAATTATCTAAATCCTAAGAGTTTTAGATGGACAAAGCCCCTTCTCGAAACTTTAGCCATAGTGGCCTATTATCAGCCTATTACCAGAGCAGAGATTTCTGCCAAGAGGGGAGGAATAGAGGTTGGTCCTCTGCTTAAGATACTCCTTGAGAGAGGCTTAATAAGGGTTGTTGGTAAAAAACCAATTCCCGGAAGGCCAGCCCTCTATGGGACCACCAATTTCTTTTTAGAATACTTTGGGTTAAAATCTCTAGATGATCTTCCACCACTAAAAGAACTTGATAGATTAAAGGGTGAGGAGGTTATATGATTGGTATTATCGATTATCAGGCAGGTAATCTAACCAGCGTTGCCAGAGCTCTTGATTATTTAGGATTTAAGTGGATTATAAGTTCCGATCCAGAGGTACTATTTAGTTGTGAGAGAATCGTATTTCCTGGTGTAGGAGCAGCAGGTTCAGCTATGAAAAGTCTCCAGAGATTAGAATTGGATGTCTTTTTGAAAGAGAGGTTTCAAGAAGGTATTCCCCTTTTAGGTATATGTCTTGGCACCCAGATAATCCTTGAAGAAAGTATGGAAGATGAAGGAACAAAAACCTTAGGTCTTATTCCGGGTAGGGTTTATCGTTTCCCTGATCCCTTGTTATACGGTGAAGAGAGATTAAAGGTGCCCCACATGGGGTGGAATAAAGTAAGCTGGGTCAAGGATCATCCTGTAATTGCCAATCTTGATCCGGAGTTTGAATACTACTTTGTTCACAGTTATTATCCTGTGATAGAGAGCAAGCTAGTTTTAGGGATGACTTTCTATGGTATCAATTTCTCTTCAGCCCTTGCCTACAAGAATTTAATTGCCTTTCAATTTCATCCAGAAAAAAGTGGAAGACCTGGTTTAGAGATACTTAAAAATTTTGGCAAGTGGGTTCCATGAATTTATTTTTTCAGTGGAGAGAGCACAGCAATCATCTGTCGTCCCTCTAATTTAGGGGGGCTTTCGACTTGAGCTTTACCCTCCACTGCCTGAAATATAGCAAGAAAAACTCTATCAGCCATCTCTGGATGGGATATCTCCCTTCCCTTGAAGATAACTCTGATTTTTACTTTGTTTTTTTCCTCTAAAAATCTCAAAATGTGTTTTATCTTAACATCAAGATCATGCTTATCTGTCTTTGGACTGAGCTTGATTTCCTTTACCTCGATTTGCACCTGTTTTTTCTTAGCTTCTTTAGCCTTCTTGGCTTCAAGATATAGAAACTCGCCAAAGTCCATTATTCTGCAGACCGGTGGAACAGCTTGAGGTGCAATTTCGACCAGGTCAAGGCCAAATTCTTCGGCACGCCTGAGGGCCTCTGAAAGGGAGACAATTCCTATTTGTTTGCCATCTGGACCAATGAGCCTTACCTCTTTGGCTCTGATCTTTTCATTTACCCTATACTTGTGTTTCAATTCCTGTTGCATATATACCTCCTCTATAAATTTTGATCACCCCCTTTGTAGGTAAAAGGTACTTCTTTTCATCAGTGAAGTGAAAGGGGAGATAGTTCTGACTTTAGGAGCTGAAGTAAATCTGAGAGTTTGAGATTTTGTAAGAGCTCACCATTTCTTTTTCTCACGCTGATTGTCTGGGCCTGTTCCTCTTTATCACCCAGAATAATCATGTAAGGAATTTTCTCTAATTGGGCGGATCTGATTTTATAGCTTATCTTTTCACCTTTAAAATCTTTGTCCACTCTAAATCCTGCAGATTTCAGTTCCTGGAAAATCTTCTCTCCATAGGAAACGTTTCTATCGGTAATGGTTAGAACTCTTACTTGAATAGGTGCAAGCCAGAAGGGGAAGGCCCCTGCGTAGTGTTCGATCAAAACCCCAAAAAATCTCTCCAAAGAGCCAAGGAGAGCCCTATGAATCATGATTGGTCTGCTGAATTTGTTTTCTTCATTAACATATACCAAATCAAACCTCTCTGGTAAATTAAAATCTACCTGAATAGTGGAACATTGCCAAAATCTTCCCAGAGTATCCTTTATCTTTAAATCAATCTTTGGACCGTAGAAAACTCCCTCCCCTGGATCAATTTGATAGGCTAATTCTTTATTTTCCAGAGCTGATTTTAAAGCTCTTTCTGCTTTGTCCCAGATCTCAGGAGATCCAACGAATTTCTCAGGCCTGGTTGAGAGAAAAATCTGATACTCCTCAAACCCAAAGACTTTAAGAAAGGTTATGACTAGGTCTAAGACGCCGATCAGCTCTTCCTCTAACTGATCCTCGCGACAAAAGATGTGTGCATCATCTTGTGTGAATCCTCTGACTCTTAAAAGTCCGTGTAGCACACCGCTTCTTTCGAAGCGATAAACTGTTCCCAACTCGCAGAGTCTTATGGGCAAATCCCGGTAACTTCTTCTCTTCTGATTGTATATGAAGATGTGAAAGGGACAGTTCATTGGTTTTAACTGATAAACTCTGTTTTCCAATTCCATTGAGGGATACATATTCTCCACATAAAAATCCAAATGACCCGAGGTCTTCCAGAGATCTCTTAGGGCAATGTGAGGAGTAAATACGAGTTGATAATCTCTCTTAAGGTGTTCCTCCCTCCAAAGGTCTTCAATTTGTTTTCTAATAAGAGCGCCCTTTGGAAGCCAAAGGACCAACCCTGGGCCAATATCTTCATCAATCAGGAAAAGCTCTAAGTCTTTGCCTAATTTTCTATGATCTCTCTTCTTGACCTCTTCTAAGTGTTCAAGATAAGCCTTAAGATCCTTTTCATCAAAGAAGGCAGTTCCATAGATTCTCCAAAGCATAGGATTTCTCTCCTCTCCTCGCCAGTAGGCACCGGCAACAGATAAAAGCTTTAAAGCTTTGACCTGCCCTGTTGTGAGGAGATGAGGCCCTCGGCACAGATCAATGAATTCTCCCTGAGTGTAGATGCTTATTTGAGAGTCATCAAATTCTCTTATTAGCTCTAACTTAAAGTTTTCATTCAACTTTGAAAAGATTGCCTCGGCGTCTTTGCGATTTAAAACTTTGCGGTCTAACGGGAGATTTTTCTTGATGATTTCTTGGATTTTCTTTTCAATCAGTGCTAGGTCATCTTCAGTGAAAGGTCTTGGATAAGAGATGTCGTAGTAGAATCCTTCTTCAATGGTAGGACCAATACCAAGTTGGGCCTCGGGAAAGAGCTCTTTTACGGCCTGGGCTAGGATGTGTGAGGCTGTGTGTCTAAGAACCTCTAAAGCTTCTTTGTCATTAGGGTAAATCGGTTCAAGGATAAGATCTTTTGTTTCATCGGGAATAGGGGTGTGCCAATCTATAATATCTGAATTAAACTTAAAGGCTACGGGTAATCCCTTTGGCGTTTTGATTTTTTTTAGTTCTGGAATTAAGGTTTTAAGTGGCTGACCTGATGGTAGATGAAAATCACCAAACTCTTTTATATGGATTTTCAATTTCTCTATAAGCTCTCCCTTTGAAAGATGATTTAATGGTAGGCGCGGGCGGGATCGAACCGCCGACCTCTTGCGCGTCAAGCAAGCGCTCTCCCACTGAGCTACGCGCCTACTTTTCAAGAAAAGTAAAAATAAAATAGCCCAAAAAGTCTCTTTGTCAAGAGGTTGTATGAGTCCACAAGCCCAAAACTTACTCCATAAGTCCCTCCCACTCCTGCTCTATGTTAGTTCCACAGATACCAGAGAAGCTTCAACTGTGGCTTTTGTGCCAAAGGAGTGGTGAAATTCGATGACCTGTAGTCTAAAGGCAACCTCTTTTCTTTGGGATGCCTCTTTGATGGCTTCAAGTCTTGGCAGCATTTTAATGCTTTGATTGGATAAAGGATTAGTGAGAAGCTAAAAAGACCTTGAACTTATGCATTTTTTTATCCCACATCCCAAAGTGAACTTTGTATATGCTAGATAGAGATCAGTACTTTGAAAGACAATATCTAAGGGCGTATTATTAGATCTTTCTCTTGTAAAGAGGAAAAAAGAAATTAAAATTAAATCTATAATAGATCTAGCCGGGGTGGCGGAATAGGCAGACGCGCTGGATTCAGGATCCAGTGGGAGCAATCCCGTGCGGGTTCAACTCCCGCTCCCGGCATTTAAAACGTCATGAAAAATCAAAAACTTCCTTCCCTGGATATCTTACAAAGGTCATTCATTGCTGATCTTCACATCCATTCCAAGTTCAGCCGTGCAAGTTCAAAAAACATGGATCCTAAGACCCTTTCAAAGGTCGGAAAATTAAAGGGCATCCAACTCATAGGAACAGGCGATTTCACTCATCCTCTTTATCTGAAAGAATTAAAGGAATACTTAGAGTATGAGCCTGAAAGCGGATTTTACTTTGTTAAGGGTGAAGATTCAGAACTTAGATTTGTTCCTTCTGCAGAAATCTCTCTTATCTTCTCTCAAGACAACAAGAGTAATCGAAGAATGCATCTTATACTCCTTGCTCCTGATTTTGAAGTAGTTGAGGAGATAAATCTGTATCTATCAAAATTAGGTAATTTGAGTTCCGATGGGAGACCAACCTTTGGTATCTCTGCGGAAAGACTAACCCTTGATCTTGTATCCATCTCACCTTATATACTGATAATACCAGCCCATGCCTGGACCCCTTGGTATTCCCTGTTCGGAGCCTTTTCAGGCTTTGATTCCATCGAAGAGGCCTTTGGGGAGGCAACCCCCTACATATACGCCATTGAAACTGGGCTTTCCTCGGATCCAGAGATGAACTGGAGAATCTCTCGACTAGATGGTATCACCCTACTCTCCAATTCAGATGCTCACTCTCCCTGGAAAATTGGTAGAGAGGCAACAGCCTTCTTTTATCCTTTTTCCTTCGAAAACCTTTACCAATCTATCAAAAAAGGACAAATCGCCTACACCATAGAATTCTATCCTGAGGAGGGAAAATACCACCTTGATGGACACAGAACTTGTAAAGTAGTTCTCACACCTAAAGAGACCAAAGAACTAGGCTACAAATGCCCCAAGTGCGGTCAAAACCTCACTATTGGGGTATTGCACAGAGTTGAAATCTTGGCTGACAGACCTGAAGAGTACCATCCACATGATAAACCCTATTCTGTCCATCTGGTCCCGTTAATGGAGATCATGGCTCAGGTTTTTGATTTAAACCTAAATAGCAAAACCCTTGAGAGGCTTTATGTTGAATATGTCACCAGAGTAGGAACAGAGTTTGACATACTACTAAAAAAAGACCTTCAAGAATTAGCTTCAAAATTGCCAGAAACTCTCGTCCTTGCCATTAATAAGGTAAGAAACGGTCAAGTTTTCTTAAAAGGTGGATATGATGGTGTCTATGGGGAAGTAAAAATTTTTGAGAATTTTTCTGGGGAGGAAAGAACTTTTTTTAAACAAAAAAGTATTTTCCCCTTAGGCTAAATTGACAAATTTGTAAGATCTCACAGACCAATTTTTGACCAAAAGCTTAAATTTCTAGGCATAATTTTTGAATAAACTTTTTTAAAAAAACCTAAAGAAAGGTGATATCTATGAAAAAAGTATTATTAGCAATCATTTTCATACTCCTGTTCCAGTGCTTATCTGCAAATTCTCAAGATATTGATATTGGCATCTCCATGAGTAATGGCAAAATAAGAAGTTTTTATTTTGCACTCAGTGACTATTACAGAATCCCTGAGGAGAAGATTATCATTATTAAAAAACGCTATCCAATAATAATTGAAGATGAACTCCCAGTTATTTTGCTTATAGTGAGAGAAGCTGGAGTTGATCCAGATGTCATAATAGAACTTAGAAGAAGAGGATACTCTTGGTATGATATACTAATTCGGTTTAAGCTCTATCCAGAGGTTCTCTTTAAAAGATACATTATCTATGGTCCGCCCTATGGTAAAGCCTGGGGTTATCACATAAAGAGGGGAAGAATAGTTTTTGAAGATAGAGATATCATTGTCTTATCAAACATGAGGTTTCTCTCAGAATATTATAAAGAGGAGCCAGAGGTCATTATTAAGTATAAAGAGAAATATCCCAGATTTGTGGATATAAATTATGAGATAAGAGAAATGAAAAAGGAAAATAGATTAAAACAAGATTGGCAAGAAGAGAGGCCCTTCAAAGATCACCCATCAAAAGAAGAAAGATGGGATAGAAAAGTAGAAAAACAGAAGAATCAAGACAATATTGACAAAAATGAATTGAAAGATAGTAAGAAGGAAAAGAAGAAAGATAATAAGCCTTTTTACGAGGACAGAGAACATCAAGGGAAAGGTAAAAGAGATTAAGTGAAAGGAGGGGAAGCCCCTCCTTTTAGTATCTTACTTCTTCTCAGCAGGAGCAGCGCCTGTCTGATTAGCTGGTTGAGCTTCTGTCTGATTGGTTTGATTGGCTGCAGGCTGTTCAACCTTAGGTGGCTGTGGAGCAGGAGCTTCCTCTTTTTTCTTACAACCTGCTGTTAGACCCATGGCACCAGCTACCGTAAGAGCAAGCACAAGAGAAATTAACTTCTTCATAGCTACACCCTCCTCCTTGTTTTTTGTTTGCCTAATTATCTACCTCTTCTATCTTTTGTCAAGAGGTCTTTTTTGATTTTTATACCACTAAGTTTTCAAGGAACATGCTTCTTTTTAGGACTTTAAACATTATCTTCTCTAAATCTTTAGTGGTAAGTCCTAAGGTCTCAATAAGCTTAGATGAAATCTTGTACTTAAAGGCATCTACCCCTCCAGTAATCCCCATTAGGTTAGCCAAGATGTTGGATAAACCAACTATGGCGGAAACCTTTTTTTGAATCATCAGGTCTGCATCATGATGAGCTCTCACAGCAAAGGTGATGTCTTCAGGAAAATCCCATTTCTTTAAAAGATACCCCCCAACCATCCCATGATCTACTCCTAGGACAAACCACTCTATCTGTAAAAAATCCCAGGAAGGATTCTCCCTGGTTATTTCATGAAATTTAACCTCCTCCAGATTAGTATACAAATCAAGAACGATTTTACCTAAATCATGCAAAAGAGAAGCAATATAGAGACTCTCTTTTTTTTCTGGTGAGAGTTTAAGTTCATTTGCAATCTCCTCAGTTATAAAAGCACAATTTATAGAGTGAAGCCAGATATCCTTGGCACTAATCCCATAACCGGTTAAATTATCAGAAAAATATTTTCCCGATACAGATGCTAAGAGGCTCAATTTAATTTGGTCTGTTCCAAGATACATAAAGGCTTTGAGAAGGGAATCCACCTTTTGAGGTAGAGAAAAGGCGGCAGAATTCACCAATTTTAGGAAATTAACGGCTATTCCTGGATCGCTTTTTATAACCTGCTCAAGCTCTCTAAAGTCCAGCTCATCCCGTCTCAACAGTTCCAGAGCTCTCCTCGCTGTCTCTGGAAAAGTGGGAATAGTATCGACCTTGTTGAAAATCCTCTCCAATAGAAATTCACTCATATCTTTCTATCCTGTTTTGAATTCTTAAAAGGAAAATCAGTTCTTTACCATTGATTTCAAGAGCTAAAGGCTCTGATAATTTTACCTTTTTAATCACTGATCCCTCTACAAGTCCCATCTTCTTAAGCCATGACTCTGCGAGCTTTAGATTCTTTTCAGCAAGGTCTAGATTCTCTGGATTTTCTTTATAAACACTTGCTCCTGCTAAAAACCATTTACAAGCCGATACATCAACATTAATTCTCTCCAATTCCTCCTGAAACTTATTTAGAATGGTTTCACCGGAAAGGACAATGGCACCATCGATCTCTATGTCGAATTCCTTGTAAGGAAAAAGATACGTTAATAAACCATAAATCTGTTTGGACCTATTGATAAAGCCTAAAGCTATTCCTGCTCCCAGACAATCTGATTTAAGATTGAGAGACTTCTTTGCTAATATTTCAAAATTTCCCCTGGATACCTTTATGATCATGATCTATCCTCTTGATTATTCAAAAATTCTTAATCTTTTGGTTTTGGCCTTAACGATATCCAACTGATCAATTTCCTCTAATGCTTTCACTACCTGTTCCTCTCTGGTTTCATGAGTTAACATCACTATGGGTACAGCTCCCTTTCTTATCTGTCTTCCTATTTGCACCACCGAAGAAATGCTGATACCATGGTTGCCCAGTACGCCAGAAATCTTTGAAAGGACTCCTGGTCTATCTACCACAGAAAATCTGAAATAATATCTAAAAACGCTATCTTTCACGGAGACAAGTCTCAAATCTTTGTCTTCCCTTAATGGATATTTTATTAGGGGAAATTTGTTAAATCGAAGGTATTCCACAGCAGATACAATGTCGCTCATAACTGCACTGGCTGTAGGCTCCTTACCAGCTCCCAACCCGTAGAGTAATACATCGCCCACGAAATCACCTTTGATATAAATAGCATTATAGTTCAATCTTATAGAAGTCAAGATATGATTTTCTGGGAGCAAGGCAGGATAAACCCTTATTTCAAAGCCCTTTCTGCTCTCCCTTGCCTCAGCTAAAAGTTTTACAATATATCCAAACTGTTTGGCAAACTTTAAATCCATAAGATCTATTTCATTGATACCCTCCACGTATATTCTATGTGAAGGTATAAAGACCCCAAAGGCAAGACTAGCAAGTATAGAGATCTTGTGGGCTGAGTCTAATCCTGTTAAATCAAGAGTTGGATCTGCCTCAGCATATCCCCTTTGTTTTGCCTCTTCAAGGGCCCTCTCAAAGGAAAGGTTGTTTTCCAGCATCCTCGTGAGGATATAATTTGTGGTTCCATTTATTATACCTAGAATGCTTTCAACCCTATTTCCAATCAAAGCCTCTCTTAGAATCTTAATGACTGGAATTCCTCCACCCACCGAGGCCTCAAACCCAAGATAAGCTCCTCTCTTTGTCGCTAATTCAAAGATCTCTCCACCATACTCCGCAAGAACTGCTTTATTGGCAGTGACAACCTGTTTACCTGCCTCTAGTAATCTCCTTATATAAGTTTTAGCAGGCTCAATTCCACCCATAAGTTCACATACTATGCTGATATCTCTGTCTTGACATATTTCTTCAAAATTCACTGTGATCTTTTCATCGGGAACACCTATGTTCCTCCTTTTTGAAATATCCCTGACTAAAATCTTTTTTATCTCCAAATCCACTCCCACTTTTTCTCTAAGTCTCTCTCTATGTCTCAGCCAAAGCTCGTACACTCCCTGCCCCACAGTGCCTAAACCTAAAAGAGCTATGTTTATCCTAATCAAGACTTCACCTCCTATTGACATTGATCATAACCACAACTTCCACAGAAAAGACATTGGCCATGCACCTCTAAATCCTCTCCACACTTTGGACAGAGCAGCTTTTCACTTTCACCTGCTCTCACGTAAATTACTTGCTCTTCCTTTGAGCCATAGCGGTAGACAGTTACCCCTTTTAACTTCCACTCATAGGCTAAGAGATAAATGCGCTTGATATCCTCGGTTGTAGCTGTTGAGGGTAAATTTATGGTTTTTGATACTGCATTGTGGGTATATCTTTGAAAAGCTCTCTGAACAGAGAGATGAACCTCAGGGGGAATTTCAAAGGTTGATAGAAAAAGCTTCTTTATTTCTTCTTTCAAAGTGCTCTTACTTACCAAACCATGGGCCTTGATTTCCTCTTTTAAACTCTCAATTTCCCTCTCGGAGTACATCTCCATGGACAAGACCTCATCAAAAAGGGGGTGAAACTCCTTAATTATAACACCATCCAAGGTTTTTCTCTCATAGTAGATTCCAAAAAGCGGTTCTATACCTGATGAAACGCCGGCAATGAGGGAAAGGGTTCCAGTAGGAGCAATGGTGGTGGTAGTTGCATTTCTAAGAGGGGGATAGTTCAATTGGTCCCATAGACTTCCAGGAAAGGCAGGAAAAGGCCCTCGTTCCGCAGCTAACATCATAGAGGCTTTCATGGATTCCTCATTTATAAAAGACATTATCTCTTCTGCTATCCTAAGAGCTCTCTCCTCTGCATAACTCACCCTAAGTTTTATCAACATATCCGCAAATCCCATAATTCCCAGCCCTATCTTCCTATTCAAAGTAGTAATTTTTGCTATCTGGGGTAGTGGGAACCTGTTCACCTCTATCACATCATCAAGGAACCTCACAGCAAGGTGGATTATAATCCTTAGTCTCTCCCAGTCTATTCCACCATCTTTAACAAAATTTGCCAAGTTTATAGACCCGAGATTACAGGACTCATAGGCTAACAGAGGTTGTTCTCCGCAGGGATTTGTAGCTATAAGCCTTCCTAAGTGAGGGGTGGGGTTATGCTGATTGATGGTATCGATAAAAATTACTCCCGGGTCACCGGTTTTCCATGCATTTTCACAAAGGGTGTTGAATAACCACTCTGGTGAAATTTTGCGGACTGTTTTTTTAGTTCTTGGATTTATCAAAGGAAAGGGTTCACCCTTATAAAGGTGATAAAAAAAATCATCTGTCAGAGCTACGGATATGTTGAAATTGGTAAGTTCACCTGGCTTACTCTTAGAGTTAATGAATTCTTCAATATCAGGGTGATCTATGTTCAGAATACCCATATTGGCACCCCTACGTTTACCACCCTGTTTTATGGCCTCGGTAGCGGCATCAAAGACCCTCATAAATGAAACTGGCCCACTGGCCACACCGGAGGTAGAAAAAACTACATCTCCCTTAGGTCTCAAGGAGGAGAAATTAAAGCCTGTTCCGCCACCTGATTTGTGAATGATTGCAGCCTGCTTTAAAGTCTCAAAGATAGAAAAAAGAGAATCTTCCACAGGTAAGACAAAACAGGCAGAAAGTTGGCCCAAAGGCCTTCCGGCGTTCATCAATGTCGGTGAATTAGGCAAGAAATCGAGATTGGCCATTAGGTTATAAAATTTTTCACCGTACTCTTCCCACCTATCACGGGATGCGGAAAAGTTCCTTTCTCCCTCAGCCACCGCCAAGGCTACCCTTTCAAAAAGGCCCTCCGGTGTCTCCACTATTTCGTTATCCTCGTTACGGGCTAAATATCTTGCCTTTAACACCAAAAGTGCGGAATCTCTTAGTTTAGTTGTGGCCTTTTTCTTCATAGTTCAACAAGAATGAGATTCTGATAAAGAGGATCTGGTGGATTTTCCAGATCAACATACCTGAATTCTCCTTCAAATCTGTTGAAAACGAAGTTCATAAAACCAGTGAGAAGATCTTCATCTACATAGTAATGGGATCTTGCCAATTTTTTGAAATTTTCCGTAAGGATTTCCTTTATTGAATCCTTTAGGTATCCATTTCCGTCCTTTATATCTATGAGACTCTGCAAAAGCTCTTGCCAACGACTCCGAGGAACTGCCCTGAAAATAAATTCCCCATTTAAAAGATAAGAGGAAATTGCAGTGAGAATCAACGAACTCCAAGTCAAGACCATATGATCAAAGTTGCGTGATGGCTTTAAAACTTCTTTTATCCAGTGAGAGGGAGAACCTAAAGACCTCTCCAACAGAGGAGCAATGTAGGCAATTTCCTCTAAATATCTTCTAACCATTCTTAACTCCCCAACCCTGGAAAACTCAACATACTCCTCAGAAGTCCCTATCATAGCAGGATTAAAGAGTTTTACTTCATTTAAATTCTTGGCTAACACTCCCTTTAAATATCCCTCATATGGTTGGTCTAAGTATTTTAAAACAACTGGATTGAAGTCCTTTCCAGTCACAATGGAAAGGGCAAATCTTCTGAGTTCTCTTAAAGCTGTCCTTGAAACCCTGAAAATCTCCTCTAGGTAATGATTTTCCAGGATGGATTTAGCCTTTTCCAAATCCGAACCAGCAAGATACTCAATACCCAAATTCAAACCAGCCCACATTTTAAAGATTCCCCCTTTCACCTCTTCAATACCATCAATAACAGGGTGATCAACTAGAGTGACTTTGGTGGCTAACCATGCAAGTTCTCTTTGAATTCTAACCAGGACATCTGTATCTCCGATCATCCCTAGTATGTTAAAAATCGGAAGTTTGCCCTCCCCTTCATAGGGAAGGAGATAGAGAATTTGCCCTCCCTCGGATACATCTCCAGGTAAATACTCTCGTACTACAGTTGAGAGACCTCTCGGATGAATGTAGGAATAGACCTCCAAAGAGGTAAAATAATCTGGAATACCTTCATCAGCTAGTCTGCCATTTCTGAATCTGAAAGCTCTCTCTTCAACCTCTGAAGGCAACTCCGCAATTAAAGCCTCCATTAGCGAAAAATACATTTCAGGCCACTCGTCTCGTATAATTTCTATGATTCTTCTAAAGTAAAATTCCACTGCTTCGTCTTTAAATTCCACAAAATAAAAGTCATCCAATGTAAAGGGTGGCAGAAAATCACGGGCCTCGAGTATATCCACTTCATCTGATCTCTTATGTATGCGAAGGAACTTTTGCATCATGGCTATCAAAAAATCCCAATCAGCAACTTCCAGCCACCTCTTCAACAGATCCTCACCAGCCTCGTATATGAGAATTAACCAGCTCAAAATCCTCTCTGCTTTCAATCGGTCCTTAAACCAGGCATCAAAATCAAAGAGAAACTGTATTTGACTTCCCTTGGCATGACTTAACAACTCCACTGCCTGCTCAAGTGAAGAGGCCTTTAAAGTGAGGAAGAATTCAATGAGTGGAAGATTTCTGACCAATCCAGTTGGATAGGGAGAAAGAAGGATTAATCTAGCCTTACTCTCCCAAGGAGCCCTAAGTAGGATCTCCATGAGTTCCTCAAATTTAAGAGGTTTTAAAGCAGATTCGAGTTCTGCCTCACTGAGGCTGAAAAGCTTATCGAGATCAATAGATAGAGAAGTCTCCTTCGATGAAAAAGGCTGATTCATAATGTTTTATCTCACCATCCTTGAGATTTACCACTACTACATCAAAGCTAATACTCTTTATTCTACTCAAAATCTGGGAATTTTTAAGACAGAAAATTTTAGCACTCCAAAGGATTCTACGTTTTTTGTGAAGATTTACCTTTTCTTCAGGATTATAAGGCGTTTCTTTCGAGGTACTCTTTACTTCAACAAATACGAGATGATCCCCTTTTTTGGCAATAAGATCGATTTCGCCAAACTTGGTTTTAAAATTCTTTGCAAGTACCTCATAGCCTTTGTCTGTGAGAAAGACCTCAGTTATTTTTTCAGCTGAGATTCCAATAGCTTTTTTAGATGGCCTTTTGTTATCCACTCTTAAAACACTTATATCCTATGCGATGCTCAGGACATGGCCCAATGAGCCTAATTGCCTCTAAGTGTTCTGAAGTAGCATATCCCTTGTGCTTTTCAAAACCGTAGTCGGGGTATAACTTTGCAAGCCCTCGCATATAAGCATCTCTCGTTACTTTGGCCAAAATACTACCACCCGCTATGGATAGACTCAGGCTGTCTCCCTTAACTATGGCTCGCTGTAATCCCCTGTATTCAGGAATACCCATGGGTCCATCAACCAGAAGAAGGTCTATTTCCCTTACCTGGGCAAGAGCCCTTCTCATGGCCAAAAAGAGAGCAGTCATCAACCCTAAGTTATTAATCTCTTCTGTATCTGCCTTGGCTACTCCATATGAAAGAGCTTCTTTGATTATAACCTCAAAGAGGTTCTCTCTTTGCTTTTCAGTAAGAGTTTTTGAATCTTTGATCAGTGGATTTGAATAATCCTTTGGAAAGATCACCAGCCCAACAAATATAGGCCCAGCAATAGCACCTCTTCCTGCCTCATCAATGCCTGCTATTCTTAGAAACCCCTGGGACCAGAAGAACTTCTCCAGGGGCTCGCTTTTTAGGTTATTCCATGACCTTTTGATCAAATCTCTCTTTAAGTCTTGCAGATTTTCCAGCCCTTTCTCTGAGATAGTAGAGCCTTGCACGCCTAACCTTTGCTCTTTTCACTATCTCGATCTTTTCAATTCTGGGCGAATGCAAAGGAAAGGTGCGTTCAACACCAACACCAAAGGAGACCTTTCTCACTGTAAAGGTTGCAGATGTTCCAGAACCCCTTCTTCTGATAACAACTCCCTCAAAAACCTGAATTCTCTCCTTTTCTTCACCTTCCTTTAATTTGTAATGTACCTTTACAGTATCACCTGGTGCTATTTTGGGTAAATCTGTTTTCATATAGAGTTTTTCTACTTCTCTAACCTGTGGCATCATAAAAAAACCCTCCCCATCTGTGTTTGAACTTAATATAGCATAAATTTCTGCTGAGTCAATTTGATCCAAGGCAAGGACTTGCTGCTTCATCCCTTAAATAAACTCACTACATCAGAAAGTTCGGAAGATAGCTCTTAGCAAAAAAATGCTTCTAACTAAGTCTACCAGATAACCTTGTTTAACTTTACCTTTCTTTTTAGAAACATCTGCGCAATACTTTCAAAATTGGGTGTTAGATCAGAAACCCAGATCTCTGGCTCTCCGTTAGATTCAAGACATTTTTGAATCTCTACATTATTGGCAATAAAGTGAGCAACCTCATGAGCCACCTCTTCAGAAGGATCTACAAGTTTGATCCTCTTTCCTGCTTTCTCGGATATGATCTTTTTAAGAATCGGATAGTGAGTACAAGCCAAAATGAGGGTATCGATGCCTTTCATTTTAAGTGGTATAAGATATTTTTTCACTATGCTTCGTGTCTCAGGTTTTCTCAACCAACCCTCCTCTATAAGAGGCACCAACA
This sequence comes from Caldimicrobium sp., assembly GCA_025060015.1. Taxonomy (GTDB): domain Bacteria; phylum Desulfobacterota; class Thermodesulfobacteria; order Thermodesulfobacteriales; family Thermodesulfobacteriaceae; genus Caldimicrobium. Next base: position 34,597 of record JANXDB010000055.1, read on the forward strand.
GAGGTGCAGGATTGGTTGATAGGCTTATCTCTGGATCTGCCTCGGCAAAGAGCCTCTGATAGATTCCACTTGATACAGTAGTGCGAGTTCCTATAAGCCCAACTTTCTTGTTTTTAGTTAAACTCAAAGCCTTTCTGAAAGAGGGAGTGACCACTTCAAAAAATGGTACCCCTTTAAAATGACTCTTTAGCACGGGGATAGCTGTACTTGAGACCGTATGGCAGGCAACTACAATTATCTTTGCTCCTCTCTCTAACAAAAAATTGGTGTTCTCTATGGCATAGCGAGTCACCGTCTCAGCGCTCTTTGTGCCGTAAGGAGTCCTGGCGGTATCACCAAAGTAGAGAATCTTATATTGATTCACCCTCTCGAGTAGTTCTTTAACCACAGTTAAGCCACCAAGTCCTGAATCAAAGACCCCGATCATCTCATCCTGAAGTAATGTTCAAAACTCGCTGAAATTGCCGTAATGAGAGCTATAAAAAGCACCCACTTAATGAACTGAATCCTGTTAAGAGACTTTTTGGTAAAGCGAAATTTTAAACCATTTATTATAATGGTTAACCCAAGGGCATATAGTGCAGTGCCAAAAAATATCTTTGAACTCTCAACAATGGTCTTTTCAATACTTGATGGATATATCCTCAAACTAAAGAGGAACCAGAGTATTCCGATCAGTATGAAAAGGAGTCTCTCTTTAGTCATTACCCTTATTTACTTTTTTATCCTAAGATTAACCTTTTGTAAGGCCCCTGCCTTAAAGAGTGCCCTTGCCCCTTTTCCCTCACAGATCAACTTGAAAACAAGCTCTCCATCCTTAATTATTACTCCAGATAGCCAGGTCACCGGGCTGAATTTGAAAACTTCTGGGGCAATGGGCGTAGAGGGCCCCATTAATATGACCTCTGGAATCCTCTCTAAGATGGGAATATACCTGTGAAAGGTTTTATTGGCAAGCGTTGCAGAGGTGACAATTGCAAGAGATATTCTACCTTTGTCCTTTATGGCTTTAAGCCCCTCTTCCATATCATCCTTTTCCAAAAGCCAAATCCTGCCCACCCTTCTCTCCAACTTTTTAAATATGGGTTCAAAATGTCCAACCATAAGTATTTCATCATCAGTGGATAGCTCGACTATCTTAAGAGGATCTTCCTCTGTTAGATCTTTTACAATATCCTTACGGTTGTTCAGTAGAGAATTTATAACAGCCAAGGCAACAGTTGACTCTAAAGTATCGAAAGAGAGGTATTTTTTTACTAGTAAATCGGCAGGTTCTCTCCAAAAGGATCCCTCGTAGAGTTCACAGCAATCCTTAAGAATGTCCCCTGGTGTGTAGGCAATTCCACATCCAGTTCTCTCCACCTCAGCAAATGTAAATGTTAGGCCTATCAAAACTCTCTTTACCTTTTTTGCTCTAGCAAGGCTTAGGGCTAAATTGGTTAACCCTTCATAAATGGGTTCCATCGTTATATATCCCTAAGACCAAGAACATCAAGCATGGAATAAACACCTGGCTTTTTGTCGGCAACCCAAAGAGTGGCTTTTATGGCACCTCTTGCAAAGGTCTCTCTTGAACTGGCTCTATGAGTTAGCTCAAGCCTTTCGCCAATGCCAGCAAAGAGGACGGTGTGTTCTCCCACTATATCACCGCCTCTTATGGTTTGGATGCCAATCTCCAGGGGTGGCCTCTCTCCGATGATGCCCTCTCTGCAGTATCTAAAATTGTCCTCACTGCGATTCAAGACCTTCGCTATAGCCTGAGCCAGCTTAAGTGCTGTGCCACTTGGAGCATCCTTTTTCATGCGATGATGGGCTTCAATAATCTCTACATCGTAACCATCAGAAAGGACCTTTGCTGTCAGCTCAACAATCTTGGTGAGAAGGTTCACCCCCATACTCATGTTATAGTCCTGAACTAAAGGAAAATTATCCCTCGCAAGAGAATGAACCTCAGAAAGCTCTTCCTTTGAGAAACCAGTGGTTCCGAGAACCATGGGTTTTTTGTATTTTGAATTAATTCGGGCATGTTGTAAACTAGCCTTGTGAAAGGTGAAATCAATGATAACATCCCCCCTTTCAATCACCTTTTCAAGGGAATCTTCGATGATAACTCCCCTAGAGGGACCTCCCACCACCTCCCCTATGTCTCTCCCTACAAGGGGGCTATCTGGTGCCTCAAAGGCACAACTTAACTCTAATTCAGGATTCTGAAAAATGAGCTGAGCTATCATACGTCCCATCCTACCACCAGCTCCTGCCAAGATCACCTTTAGTGGCATAGCATTCCCTCCTTTTGTTCTTTTTGATTAAATAAATCCAAGTAGGTCTCAAAGATTTGCCATAATTCCTCTTCTGGCCCTCTCTTTTCAAGGAGTTGATAAAACTCCCTAAACAGGATCTTCAGCTCAAGCTGAGTATCTTCCTGACTCATGCCTTCAATAAAAAGTTCATGCACGTCTCTTTCAGATTGGGGACTCACGTAATCGAGGTAAAGTAAGTTGGGAAATCTCTTTTTAAGTTTAGCATGAACATCAAATATGGGCTTGTCCTCCTCTAATATGACCTTCACATAGGACTCATCTTCAGGCAAGGAGCAAATGCTCTCGAAGGACCCTTTTATAATTTTCAAAATATATGGTGGTTCAAGAGGGATGAGTTCTAAATGGGAAATGATTCCCTCATTGAATTCCACAAGAAGCACACCTCTTCTCTCAGAAAAGATCTCAAAGGAATAGGGTAGAGGAGCACCAGAGTATATGAACTTATTTGAATATGTCTGATACCTATGAAGATGTCCTAAGAAGAGGTATTTAAAGGGCGAGAAAAGATCCTTTGGAAATAAGTATTCGTTACTAAATCCCCTTAAGAGTAGCTCTTCACCTGATGGAACGGCCTCTTCAATGGCAAAATGGCCAACCAGTATGGCAGGATCTTTTAGAGTTTTATCGGCAAAATAATCCCAAAGAGCCTCCCTCAATGGATTAGCAGCCTCTTGGGCCCTCGAGTAGTAGTGACCTAGTTTATTCATCAACTCAAAGGGAGGTAGATAAGGGAACAGATACAGGTTCAAGGTGTTGCCCTGGGAATCTCTCACTACAAAGGGCTCAATAAGGTATTTCAAATCATCTATAATGTAAATAGCTGCATATTCCATGAAGTGTTTATGTAGAGCTGTTCTTCTTGAATCGTGATTGCCAAGGATAAATATGGATTTGACTTTGGTATAGGATAACTCTCGCAGGAATTCTTCAAAGTAGAAGAGAGTCTCCTGATCGGGTAAAGGTTTATCAAGAATGTCTCCTGCGACAATCAGAAGATCTGGTTTTACATCTCTTAAAAGCCCGAGAAATTGATCATGGAAAAATTTGGATTGATAGGGAAGAAGTTTAAGATTGTATAAGGCTTTTCCCAGATGCCAGTCTGAAGTAAGAATTATTCTCATTTTAAATCACAGTTTGTTGATGGCAAGGATAAAGAGCTCTTTACTGCCCTTTCTGGTGGCAGATGGCCTAAAAATTATAACATTTTTAAAGATTTTTTCAAATTCCTTACGCACTCTAGTTAGCTCTGACCCATCAAAAATTTTAACAACCATAGATCCTCCCTTTCTTAGAAGAGTTTTAGAAAGCTCTAATGCTCCATGCACAAGCTCGACAGATCTCACATGATCGGTTACTTCTATTCCTGTTGTTTTTGGTGCCATGTCACTCAATATCAAATCAAACTCCTCTATCCCAAGGGCTCTGAAATCATCCATAGTTAGTTCAAAGATATCCTTTTGAATAAAGGTAAAAAGCTTAGATGAAAATTTCACAGGTTCTAGATCAACACCCACCACCTTTCCCAGTGGACCAACTATTTCACAGGCATATTGAGACCAAGAACCAGGGCTTGCCCCCAGATCTAGAACCCTAAATCCAGGTCTAATAAGTTTATACTTTTTTTGAATTTCCATTAACTTAAATACCGATCTTGCAGGATATCCCTTCTCCTTTGCTAATTTTGCCCACTTATCAAACCAGGGATTCCCTTTAGAAGACATACCCCTCTAACCCTATGTCAAGCCT
>JANXDB010000019.1 GCA_025060015.1 Caldimicrobium sp.
GGTAACAAGGATGCCCTTAGTGATTGATAAGAGGAGGGATCCCTTTTACATAGAGGGAAGGAAGGTAGGGAGAAAAGAGGGAAGACTTGAAGGAAGACTTGAAGGAAGACTCGAAGGAAGGCTTGAGGGTTTACTTGAGGATGCTCAGGAGATGGTGCTTGAGGTGGTGGAGGTAAAGCTTGGGAGAGTGCCAAAGCAATTAGAAGAGCAGATCAAGGCAGAAACTGACCGAGAGAAACTAAAGAGGCTTCACAGGGAGCTTATTATTGCCTCAAACCCTCTAGAAGTAATCCAACAATTTGGCTATAGAGTTAATGAAAGCTAATCAAAAAACACCCTCCAGTTAATCCTTTAAACAAAGGGTTCTCTTCATCCCTTTATAAATAAGCCTTAAATCAATCTTAAGCAGGACTCTTAGAGAAAAAAGGTAAAACTAGGTAAGTGTGGGATCTTCATGCTCCCATCTAAGACTTAAAAACGTTGCAAAGACTTTAAGCAATCAAAGATGCATCCTAAAGGAAAGAAATCGCCTTCGGGCTACTATAGTTATAGTCATTTATCGAGCAGGAGTGGAAGGGACTTTTGGAGTAAGTTTTGGGCTTGGGAATGTATCGCCTTTGGAGTTGATTTGTTACAAATTTTGCGAGAATTCCTCTTAGTCTAAAATCCTATGGACTTATGCATTTGCTTTGTGAAAACTTGATGTTATATTTAGATCATGCACTATTTTGCGTATCATGCTGGAGAGCTTTATTGTGAAGAAGTTCCCATAAGGGAAATAGTAGAAAAATTCGGCACACCGGTATACGTCTACTCTGGTAAAACAATTCGTCGACATTACAAAGTATTTGACTCTGCCTTCAAGGAGATAGATCATCTCACCTGCTATTCTGTCAAAGCAAATTCCAATTTAGCTATTCTTGCTCTTCTTGCTAGAGAGGGTGCTGGGGCTGATATAGTCTCTAAGGGTGAGCTTTACAGAGCGTTGAAGGCTGGCTTTCCTCCACAGAAAATAGTCTTTTCCGGTGTTGGGAAGACTGTCGATGAGATTGAAATGGCCCTTAAAGCAGGGATCCTCATGTTCAACGTAGAAAGTTTAGATGAGCTCTCACTTTTGGGAGATATCGCCAAAAGCCTCAAAATCAAAGCTTCATTCGCTCTCAGAGCAAATCCCAATGTGGATCCAAAAACACATCCTTACATCTCCACTGGCTTGAGAAAAAATAAATTTGGTATCCCAGAAGAGGATATAATTCCTGCTTATCTAAAAACTAAGGATAATCCTTATCTTGAGGCCCTTGGTCTTGACGCTCACATCGGATCTCAACTAATAACCATTTCTCCCTTTGTGGACGCCATAAAAAGATTAAGGGCCCTTTACGAAGAGCTTCTCTCTCTTGGATTTAATCTTAAATACCTAGATGTAGGTGGAGGTCTCGGTATTCCCTACGATCAGGAAGAACCACCCCTACCGGAGGAGTATTCCTCGGCTCTCATCAGGGAATTGAAGGGCCTAGAGTTAACTCTTATCTTAGAGCCTGGAAGGGTAATAGTAGGCAACGCAGGAGTCCTGGTGACAAGAGTGCTTTTTACAAAGAGTAACAGAGAAAAGAATTTCATCATCGTTGATGCCGGAATGAACGACCTTATTAGACCCTCCCTTTATCAAGCCTATCACAGGATAATCCCAGTATATGATAGAGATGGGGAGACCCTTATTGCCGATGTTGTGGGGCCAGTGTGTGAAAGTGGCGATTTCTTTGCAAAAGATAGAAAGATCTCTGCTGTGAAAGCAGGTGATCTTTTAGCTATCATGAGTGCAGGAGCCTACGGATTTGTCATGAGTTCCAATTATAACTCCCGACCAAGACCAGCTGAGGTGTTAGTTGAAGGGGATCAATTCTTCCTCGTTAGAAAGAGGGAAACTCTCGATGACTTGATATCTCACGAAGAAATACCGGCTCTCTATCTTTGATGAATTCTATTCCGCCTGACTTTGATATTCAAAACTATGACTATCCACTTCCAGAGAAAAATATTGCCTATTTCCCACCAAAAGAACGTTCTTTAAGTAAACTATTGGTTATCGACAGAAAAAGCGGAAACCTATCTTTTCATTCCACTTTTTCCGATATTGAGTTTTATCTGCAGAGTGGAGACCTTCTAATTTTGAACGACACCAAGGTTTTTCCAGCAAGGCTTAAGGCCATCAAGAGTAGCGGTGGAGAGGCTGAAATCCTACTTTTTGAAAAACCAAAGGGATTGATCTTCGAAACCGTGGCTTTGCTTAAGGGTAAAAGGATTAAACCTGGTCATAAATTATATACTTCAGGTGATGAGCGGGTTGAAATCACAGTTCTTGAAAAGCTTGAGGGAGGAAAGTTTAGAATTCAACTTAAATCTTTGGGGAATCCTCTTGAAGATCTCATCTACTCAGTTGGCAAAGTCCCCTTACCACCTTACATAAAGAGAGAACCTGAGGTAGGGGACATAGACCGCTATCAAACCGTGTATGCTCAAAAGGAGGGATCTATTGCTGCTCCAACAGCGGGATTTCATTTTGATGAGGTGCTTTTAGCCAAATTGAAATATAAAGGTGTGAAATTGAGCTTTCTCACCCTGCATGTGGGTTACGGGACCTTCGCACCTATCAGGAGTAGGGACATAAGGTTACACAGAGTTGATCCTGAGTATATAGAGGTTCCAGGTGAAACCGTTGAAGAAGTTAAGAAAGCCCTTATGGAGAAAAGAAGAGTGATAGCAGTTGGAACAACAGTGGTCAGATCTTTAGAGTTCCTAGCCTTACGTTCCTTTGAACCTTACTCTGGCCTCTGTGATCTATACATATATCCTGGTTTCACCTTTAAAGTTATCTCAGGCATGATTACCAATTTTCATCTTCCCAAATCATCCCTGTTGCTATTAGTTTGTGCCTTCGCTGGGAGAGAGCTTATTCTGAAGGCCTATGCAGAGGCCCTTAAAAGAGGTTATAGATTTTATTCCTACGGAGATGCAACTTTTATAATCTGAGGTGAGAGAAAAAAACCCCATGATCGGAGATCAAAATTCCATCTTAAGATGTATATCCCTCATAGTGCTCTCTCTTTTTATTATAGCTTGTAAGAGCTTTAGTGAGAGTCAGACTGGGGAAAAATCTCTGCACTGTGATCCACCTTTGGTTAAGGTTGAGGTCAAAAAAGCATTGGATGGAGATACTGTCCTCTTAGATAGTGGTGATAGATTGCGTTATGCAGGGATTAATGCCCTTGAACTACAGGGTGTCGATGGTAAGCCTGAGCCCTTCGCACTTAAGGCCTATCAGAGGAATAAGGAACTTACAGAAGGTAAAACCTTTTGCTTAGAAAAGGCTTCAAGAGAGAGGGATCGCTATGGACGAACTTTAGGTGATCTACTATTACCAAATGGTACTTCTATCTCAGCAATTCTTATCTCAGAGGGGTTGGCCTTGGTTTGTTATTATGAGGGGAGTGCCACCTTCTTTGAAAGACTCCTGCCTGTGCAGATTGAGGCTTTGAATAGGCGAATAGGTCTTTTTTCCATGGTTGACAAAAAAGAGGCAAAAATCTCCTTTATTGGAAATAGAGCTAGCAAGAGATTTCATCATCCTTCTTGTTCGGAGGCAAAAAGGGTGAAGAAAAAAGTCCTCTTCAAGGATTTAGAGTCAGCTTTAAGAGAAGGGTATTGTCCCTCCAGGGAGTGCGCAAAAGACCTCTTTACAAGGGACTAGATCTTGTCTCTTTTGGGTTCAATTTTTTTAATTCCACACATATAAGGCTCAAGGACCTCAGGCACCTTTACTGATCCGTCATCCTGTTGGAAGTTTTCTAAAATAGCCATAAGGGTTCTACCAATGGCTAAACCAGAACCGTTCAGTGTATGAAGGAATCTGGGTTTCCCACCACCCTTGGGACGGTAACGAATGTTTGCCCTTCTTGCCTGAAAATCTTCAAAGTTAGAACAGGATGATACCTCCACATAACGATTCTGGCCTGGAGACCAAACCTCAATGTCGTAGGTCTTAGCCGAGGCAAAGCCTAAATCACCTGAACAGAGTAGGACCACTCTATATGGCAATCCCAAAAGCTGAAGCACCTCCTCTGCATCTAAAAGCAGGCTCTCTAATTCCTCGTAAGAGGTTTCCGGGACTACAAATTTTACCAGTTCCACTTTGTTGAACTGATGTTGCCTGATGATTCCTTTGATGTCCTTACCATGTGCCCCTGCCTCAGCTCTAAAACAAGGAGTATAGGCAGTATAATAGAGCGGCAAGACCTCCTCTGGAAGGATTTCATCCCGGTGAATGTTGGTTACCGGAACTTCTGCCGTGGGAATTAGATAGTATTTCCAATCTTCTATTTTAAAAAGTTCTTCTTTGAATTTTGGAAGTTGTCCTGTGCCATACATGGAGGCTTCGTTAACAATAAAGGGTGGCAGAACTTCAAGGTATTTATGTTTTCTCACATGAAGGTCTAACATGAAGTTTATCAAGGCTCGCTCTAATAAAGCACCCTCACGGTAGTATATAGTGAATCTGCTTCCTGCTATCTTGGTTGCTCTATCAAAGTCAAAGATACCAAGGATCTCACCCAATTCCCAATGAGGTCTTGGCTCAAAGGAGAAAGATGGAGGTTCTCCCCATTTTTTCACAACAACATTGTCTTGATCAGATTGACCAATGGGAACGCTTTCATGGGGGATGTTTGGCAAAAGAGAGAGGTTTTTCAAAAGTTCTTCCTCGACCCCTCTTAAGTTCTCTTCCAAGGTTTTGAGCCTATCTCCTAATCTCTTTACCTCTTCTGCCAGCGATTGAGCTTCTCTTTCTTTACCCTCCCTCTTTAGTCTTCCTATCTCTTCGGATTGTGCTTTTCTTAAGTGTCTAAGATTTTCCGTTTCCTGAAGAAGTTTTCTTCTTTGGTCATCAAGAGAGATGATCTCATCAATCGGGTAATTCCCTCCGCGGGTCTTTAATCTATCCAGGACAAAAGATGGTTTCTCCCTAATGACCTTTAGGTCAAGCATAGCCCTAAGGATAATCTAACAAAAATTATTGTCAAGTTAATATCTTTTTAAAATGAACTCCTCGGGAAGAAGGTCCCTGATAATGAAAAAGAAGGCTTCATGTTTTTCATGAGTGTATGGAGTTAAGGGTTTACCAGAGAGATTTTTCTCTGGAATATACCTCTGAAGAGCAATCTTTTGAAAGGGTTTGAGATAGGGAAGTAGCATCTTCAAGTCCTCCTCGTCTATTAAACCAGGGTAAAGGGTTAGACGAATCTCCACCATCTGCTTATGGTTTTGTAATATATCCAAAGTCTCTTTAATCGTTTCAAAATTACCACCAATTTCTCTATACCTCTCCGGTGAGGTTTTTAGATCTAAAGCAATGAAGTCTAAAAGTTTTTCATCCAGCAAAAGTTTTAGAAATTTAGGATTTGAACCATTGGTGTCAAGCTTAACAGGTAGAGACACATCAAATTTCAGGCGTTCGATAAAGAAGAGCAACCTCTTTTCCCATATAGTAGGTTCGCCACCTGTAATCACCACTCCTTGAATGAAGTCCCTTCGAAACCTTAATTTCTCAATAACCTCATCTTCAGATAAATCAGGCAAATCTCTGTAATACTCTGGTAGAACTAATTCTATGTTGTAACAATAGGGGCATCTAAAATTACAGCCATAGGTATAGATCACGCTGGCAACTTTACCTGGGTAATCTACTAAACTTGTGCCTCTGAACCCCTTAATCATACCTTCTTTTAAGTTCCTCTATCAGCTCTGGATTGATAGTATACTGATGTTCTTTCCCTGGGAAGACCCCATTTTTTACCTCTTCCTTATAGGAAGTTATAGCTTTTTTAAATAATTCAAATCCTTGGACGTAATTCTTCACAAATTTTGGTCTTAAATCAGAGAAAAGGCCTACAACATCGTGAAAAACAAGTATTTGACCATCAGTATGAGGACCTGCTCCAATACCTATGGTTGGAATAGACACCTTTTCAGTAATCAACTTAGCTAAATCCGAGGGAATACCCTCTAACACGATGGAGAAGGCCCCTGCTTCTTCCAAGGCCTTGGCTGAGTGTAAGATTTTTTCTGCAGTCTCTAAGTCTTTTCCCTGAACCCTGAGTCCTCCCATTTCCATACTTCTCTGCGGTGTCAACCCGATGTGTCCCATAATGGGAATACCAGCTTTCACAATGGCTGAGACAGTGGAGGCCACCTCCATCCCTCCTTCAATCTTCACAGCATGGCATCTTCCTTTTTTTATCATCATTCCTGCATTATAAATGGCTTTCTCAGTGGAAACTTGATAACTCAAAAAGGGTAAATCCCCTATGCGGAGAGTTTCAGGGGCACCTCTTGCCACAGCCTGACAAAAGATGAGCATCTCTTCCATAGTTATAGGAAATGTATCTGGATGACCCAACATGATCATACTGGCAGAGTCACCTATGAGAATGAAATCAACTTCGCTTGCCTGAGCAAGTTTTGCTGAGGTGTAGTCGTAGGCCGTTATACCTACTATTTTCTCTTTACCTTTCTTCCCAATGAGATCAGTGGGACTTACTTTGAAAAGTGACATTTGTAAGGACACTCTCCTTAAGATACCTCTTTCCAAGCGGGGTTAAAACTCTTCCTCTTCGGGTTCTAGCAAGAAGTCCTAGTCTAATGAGGGCTGGTTCATAGATGCATTCCAGCTCTTCTGGACTAATCCTCGAGGACAGAGCCAAAGAGTTAAGACCTACAGGACCGCCATTAAAGTCTTTGTATAAGGTCATCAAACACCTTCTATCCTCTGGTGTTAAGCCCCACTCATCGATGTCAAGGAGTCTCATGAACTCGCTCAGATCATCAATAGTGACCTGTAAGGGTATATCCAAACGGGTGCTTTTGTGTATCATGAACTCACGGAGTCTTCTCAGGAGATTTAGGGCCTGTCTTGGTATGCCCTTGCTGCTCCTTGCAAGTCCCATGGCCACCTTTTCTGAAAGATACAGCCCTAAGGTTTGGCCTGCCAGTAGGAGAATCTCCTTAAGCTCTTCATCCAGGTAATAATCAAGTTTAAATGTTAGCTGAAAACGGTCTATGAGGGGATCTAAGAGTAAATTAGGTTTATTCGTAGCTCCTATAAGAGTAAACTTTGCAAGGGCAAGTCTTATGGTCTTTGCACTTTGATTCTTACCAACGAGAATATCTAGGGCATAATCTTCCATTGCAGAGTAGAGGATCTCCTGACAGGGTTTGGGCATCCTGTGTATTTCATCGATAAAAAGGATATCACCCTCTTTTATATCAGTTAAGACACCCGCGATAGAACCTGGCTTGTCTAGCACTGGACCAGAGGTTATTTTTAGATCTCTTCTCAATTCAAAGGCAATGATTCGTGCTAAGGTAGTCTTACCAAGTCCTGGGGCACCGATGAAAAGGGTATGAGGAAAGATTCCCTCTCTTTTTCTAACAGAGGATATATATATAGATAATTCCTCTCTGATCCTACTTTGACCAATGAACTCTTCTAAAGACTTTGGTCTGTACTCCCACATGCTTAAACTTTTAATCCTATTTTTTTTCTTGTCAATACAAAGGGTTTAGGCTCTGGATAAAACCAGGAGATGCACCTCCTTTGCCCCTGCCTTTTTTAGTGTCTTTGAAGCCTCATTTGCCGTTGCCCCTGTGGTTAGAACATCATCTATCAATAGAACCCTGGAATCGTTGAGCTTTTCGCTTACTGCGAAAACTCCCCTTACATTCTCCAATCTATCCTCTGGAGATAATTGACTTTGAGGTGTAGTGTGCCGAATACGTTTTAAAGTGCCACATGGAAGTTGAAAGCCTAAAAACCCCCACAGCAAAAGCAAACTTTGGTTATAACCCCTGGCTCTCTCCCTTTCCTTGGATAGAGGAATAGGTAGGTATAGATCATAAACTTTGAGAGGTAATGATATTACCTTCCTCAGAAGTCTACCCAACTGATAGGCAATCATGTAATTTTCACGAAACTTTGCTTCTATGAGGAGTTCTTTAATGGGATTTTCGTATTTAAATCCAAGAAAAGTTTTATCGTAAAAAGGAGTGTTATTTTCACAATGTCCACAGTAGGTGAGTTTTTCCGGGGTAAAGTAGTTTAGTAAAGTTTCTTTTAGAATGGTGCCACATCTCTTGCAGTAGGCCTTAGCAAGTGGCAAGGTCTTTACACAGCAGTTACAAAAAAGGGCCTCATCTGGGCTTAGGGTTTTCTTACATCGAAGGCATAAAGAGGGAAATAGAAAATTAAAAAAACTCTTTAGCCCTTTCACTATAGAGTTTAACAGCGGTACTAACAAGCCTAGCACAGTTGAAAAGGTCCTTTTTTCTTATGAATTCCTCAGTAGTGTGGACCTTTTGCATACCAGTGCCTAAAATGAGAGTTTTTATACCCTGGGCATTGAAAACATTGGCATCCGATCCACCCTCTTTTTTCTTAAACTTTACCTCTAGGCCAGCTAAATATCCGGCCTCTCTAATCATTCTCGCAAGCGGATCTTCTTCCTCAATGTGAAAGGCTTTAAAAACGGTGGTAAAATTAATTTTATAAGAAGGCAAAGTATCAATCTTATGGGGATGATTTTCTATGATCTCTCTTACTTTATCTTCCACCTCTGACTTCAAGGAGTTCAATTTCTCCTCAGAGTGGCTTCTCATTTCTCCTTCAATGAAGGCAAAATCAGGAACAACGTTTACATAGACTCCACCGTTGATTTTACCTATGTTCATGGTAGTTTCGTAGTCTATTCTACCCGTAGGAAGGGATGATACTATTTGGGCTAGGATCTTTATGGCATTTATTCCCTTTTCTGGTTCAATGCCAGCATGGGCGGATTTACCAAAAACCTTTACAGAAAACTGATATGAAGAAGGTGCTGCATTGACAACTTCCTCTGGATTTTCCGAATCAAGCACTAAGGCCCATTTGGCATTTATATGTTTAAAATCAAGGTTTTTGGCACCAAGAAGTCCTATTTCTTCACAGGTGGTAAAGACAATCTCTAAAGGAGCGTGAGAGAAGGAATTTTCCTTGAGAGCTTTAGCTAATTCTACTAAAACAGCAATGCCTGCTTTATCATCAGCTCCTAATATAGTTTTTCCATTACTTCTAAGTAGGTCTTCCTCTTCTATTACCTCTATACCCTCACAGGGGCCAACGGTATCAAGATGGGCGCAAAGTAAAAGAGGGGGAACTTCTTTTTTGCCCGGAATCTTCACTATGAGATTTCCAACCTCAGAACCAGTGTGCTCTCCAGATTTGTCAAAAAAACAGGGATAACCCAAAGCTTCAAAGAGATCTGCCAAGTAATAGGCGATCTCACCCTCCCGTTTAGAGGGGCTTTCAATACTGAGCAGGGTTTTAAATTCTAAAAGCAATCTTTCTTCGTTAATCATAAGCTAATACCTAATTACGAATTCATTTAAATCTCCCTTAAAGGGTTCCTCTAAGACTTCCACTTTAGTCACCACTGAAGTAGGAGACCCTTTTTGGCACCACTTTATCATTTCATCCACTGCACTGGGTTCTCCCTCAAAAAGGGCTTCCACTCTCCCATCAGGAAGATTCCTAACCCAACCCTTGAGACCTAATCTTTGTGCCTCTTCTTTAGTGTAAGCCCTGAAAAAGACCCCTTGAACCCTACCTGAGATGATTACCCTTGCTCTTTTCATCGGTTACTATAAAAGTATATGCAATTTCAAAGATGAGTCAAGAGCATTTTATAAATTTGTTTCACGAGGGTTTTTCATAAATAAAGGAAATTATTTTTGATCTAAGTCAAGGTTTTTCATAAAAATGTGCTTATTTTATACAAGTGGAGGTGGAGGGAAATGAAATGTCCTGGACAGGATTTGAGATACTGGAGAGAGGATGCCATATTTGAGGTTTTTTGTCCCTTCTGTAAAGAGACTATGGAATTTTTCAGAGACGATACTGTAAGAAGGTGTTCAAAGTGCGGGAAACCTGTGCCTAATCCAAGAATGGATTTTGGCTGTGCGGTTTATTGCAAGTATGCGGAGGCTTGTTTAGGTGAACTTCCTCAAGAACTGATAAAAGAAAAAGCTAATCTATTAAAGGGGCGTTTACTCTCTTCCTTAGAAAATAGGATTTCAAGGGATCTCTTTCAAAGGGTAGAAAAAAATCTAGCTGCTTTAGAGAAGGCTTTAAGTGGTAAAAGAGGCCTAACTGGAAGTTCTTTAATAATTTTTTTAATCTACTACTTACCAGAAAAAGGGGAAGAGACTTTCTACAAATCATTGGGTCTTCCTCATTTACCCTGGGAGGATCTAAAGGCAGAATTAGAGCGCATACCTAAAGGATTGAGTCCAGATGAGTTAAGAGAATACTTAATAAAAAGGGAGGAGCTACAAGATGAGTAAGGTATTGAGAAAGATAATTGAGATTGATGAAGAGCTTTGTAATGGCTGTGGAGAGTGCCTTCTGGCCTGTCAGGAGGGTGCTTTAGCTATAGTTGATGGTAAGGCCAAATTGGTGGGTGAGTTTTTATGTGATGGTTTAGGAGCCTGTCTAGGCGTATGTCCCACTGGAGCTTTGAGGCTTGTGGAAAGAGAGGCCGATGAATTTGACGAACATGCCGTTGAGGAACATTTAAAAAGGTTAAAGGCCTATGAGGAGGCTCCCAAGGAGAGTGCCTCCTTGCCTTGTGGTTGTCCCTCTTCTCAGTTAAGGGAGTTTTCCTTGGAAATGAACTCAGCTTTGACTCATTGGCCTGTTCAAATAAGGCTGATCCCTGTCTCCGCTCCTTTTTTGAAAGATGCAAAAGTATTGGTTTGTGCAGACTGTGTTCCCGTTGCCTATCCTAGGTTACATAGCGAACTTTTACCTGATCGTAAAATCATGATTGGATGTCCTAAGTTTGATCCCTTGGATATTTATGTTGATAAATTCAAGGAGATCTTTAAAAGGGTGCCTTTGAAGAGCGTGGAAGTGGCTATAATGGAGGTGCCCTGCTGCAAGGGGCTGGTCCATATCTTAAAAGAAGCAAGGAAACTTGCAGATAGAGAATTACCCATTAAGGTATATATAATTGGTGTAAAAGGAGAAGTTTTAAGGGTAGAGGAGTGTTGAAGATTATGAAGTGGGATAGAGATGCCGAGGAATATCTAAAGAGAATTCCCTTTTTCGTAAGGGGAAAGGTGAGAAGAGAGGTTGAGAAGTACTTATCATCGAAGGGTTTAGAGAGAATTACCCTGGCAGATCTAATGGATGCAAAAGAGGCTCTAATGGATAGGATCTCTAAGGCTGAAAAAGGATATGAAGTATTCGGATGTTTCGGGATGGAAAGCTGTGCTAATGCCCTTGTTAATTCTAAGGACCTTATGGAGGCTATTGAGAGGATCCTCGAAGAGGAGGGAATTACAGAGTTTCTTAAAGAGAAAGTGAAAGGTCCGCTCAAAGCACATAATAAATTTAAAGTAGGATTTTCAGAATGTCCCAACTGCTGTTCTCAGATTCAAATTGCGGACTTTTGTCTTCATGGAGTTACACTCTTTGAGGTAGATCCAAAGAAGTGTTCTTTTTGCGGGTCATGTACAGAAGTTTGTGAAGAGTCTGCCATAGTGCTCAACGATTACGGACCCATTGTGAATGAGGATTTATGTGTTGGCTGTGGTCACTGTTTAAAAATATGTCCAGAAGAGGCTTTAAAGGAGGTATTTCGAGGTTATAAAATCTATTTAGGAGGAAAATTAGGAAGGCATCCCCGCCTTGCCACATTTCTGACCTATGCTACGCCTGATGAAGCTGTTAGAGTTTTTCAAGCTGTTCTTAGATTATATAAGAACCTTAATATAAAGGGAGAAAGACTGGGCACAATCATTGAAAGAGTGGGCTGGGCTAATTTTAAAGAGATGCTGAAGTATTAACTTTTCTTATTTGTGGAAGATTCTCTCTCTAAGTCGTTTCTGTTTTTCTGAAGATAGTCTTGGAAGTAATCTAATACTTCACCATTAAGAATTCTCTTAGCTCCTGCATATCTCTTCTTAAAATATGGATCCTCTAAAGAATCTATACTAATTCTCTTTCTCGAGGAGGAGATGTGAATAAACCTGTTGTCACCTATGTAAATACCCACATGCGATATATTTTTGCCCCTAGTTCTGAAAAAGACAAGATCTCCAGGGATAAGCTCATTTTCATCTACCGAGAGCCCGACCTGAAATTGCTGTGCTGAGCTCCGTGGAAGCTTTATGCCAAACTCTTCAAAGACATACTTAACAAATGCCGAGCAGTCCAGATAACCATTTCCTGCTCCACCTAGTTTGTATCTTGAATCTGCATAGATTGTAGAGATTTCTACGAATTTTCTCTTTAAGGCTAGCTCCCCTTCTTTGCTTAACATGGATGGTGTGAGAATCCTGTTCTTGGCAAAGATGTTCTTTTCAAATTTTGAGGGGAGGCTGTCCTCTTTGACTTTTAGATCCTGGGCAGGCCTTTCCAATACAAAGGGTTTCTCAGTTTGTGTCTCTCTTTGGGGGATCTTTATTCTTTGGCCAACTGTAATCAAATTGCCTTCCAAATTATTTATCTGTTGAATTTCCTCTATAGGAACGTTGTAATTTAATGATATCCTATAGAGGGTCTCCCCTGGTTGAACAACGTGATATTTTAACCCTGACGAAGAGATACTTTCCCGGGAATGATCAGATGGTGAATTGTTATCTGATTTTGATAGCTTGATTTCCTTGGTGGGAATTTTTATCTCCATCCCAGGTTTTAAATTTCTTTCGGATATGCCATTTAAGGATTTGAGTTCTTCAAGTGGGATGTTGTATTTCTTGGCAATGCGAAATAGATTTTCTCCCTTTGAAACGATATGAATAGCATAACTTTGATTGTTTGCCTCCTGTATAGGTCTTGTGACATTGGTTATGTTCCCTTTGGATGGTAAGGGTTTAATCTTACGAGTTGAAAGAGCCACTTTGGTTTTATTTTGCGATTTTTGGGCGACAGCTGTTCCTTTTTGTTTGTTGTTATTTTGAATAGATTTTTCCTGCGAAATTCTTTTTTTCTTCAAGGCTCTGTCCTTTTGGGGTGGAGAGGCAAAGGAGAAATCAAAATAGATAAATAAAGATAAAAAGAAAAGAAAATTTAATATTAATATATTCTTTTTATCTATAAAAAACATTTTTCTTCTAATTTTGCCTTTTTCTAATTTTCTATAATCTAAATTAAAAAAAAGTCAAGAGTATTTTTATATTTCATTTGGCTAAATGAATTTGTCGCGGTTAATTATTAAAGCTAAGTGCTAAATGTGTTAAATAATACCTTTCATTTTTGGGTTAGAGACATGTGCGGAGTTGTTTTGTCTGTGGCAATTAATCTTGTCCAGATTTGCTTCTAAAGATTAATAATATTCAAAAGAAAGTCCATAAAGGTTTCTAAAGAGGCCTAGGAACAATCTATCTGACGCTCTGGTGTTGTTGAATTGATAATGGTGATCCATTGATGCCTTAGTATTTTGCAGTTTATTGAGAATTTGAGGGACTCTTGATATTTTTTTAAATTTAATTATGATTATGAAATATAAAATTAATATAATTTATTTCTAAGGAGGCATAGATATGTTTAAGCTATCAACAAAGGGTAGGTATGCTGTTAGAGCTATGTATGAAATAGCAAAAGCCTATCCTCAAGGAGTGACCCTTGATGAAATTTCAGAGAAACAAAAGATTTCCAGGGTCTACTTAGCCCAGATTCTCAATCGTTTGAGACAAGCCCGTTTGATTAGGTCTTCCAGAGGGCCTGGTGGTGGCTATGTATTAAGAAGGCCTCCAGAGGAGATCAATCTTTACGATATACTTGAACCCCTTGAGGGACCTCTTTGCATTGCATCCTGTATTGATCCAGCTGAAGGTTGTGACGAAGTTGATGAATGTGTTGCCTATCCGATATGGAAGAAATTAGCAAACTATATAGAGTGTATCCTCAAAAATGTTAAACTCGGAGACCTTATTAAAAACATGAATCCTGAAGAAAAAGAGCATTATGCAGAGAATGTGACCTTAAGATGTTTCTAAAAATCCTCTAGGTTAACAACTTGAAGCCAGTAGCAAAGCTCTCCTTCCCCCTTGAGAATAGGGAGGTCTTAAGAGATTTAAAAGTTGGTGATTTTATCACCTTAGATGGATGGTTACTCTGCGCCCGTGATGCTACTCATAGAAAGATACTTAGTAGCCTTAAAGATAGAAGCTTTTCTTTTGATTTTCATAATCAACTTATTTACTATCTAGGGCCGACCCCTGCCCCCCCTGGGATGGTAATTGGCTCCTGTGGCCCTACAACTGCAAGCAGAATGGACATTTATTTAGAAGAATTCTTGGCTCTCGGGCTTGCAGCCACCATGGGTAAGGGTAAGAGGGCTTCCGCTCTTCGTGAACTACATCGACAATATCAAGCCGTGTATCTTATAACCTTTGGTGGAGTGGGTGCATATCTATCTCAATTCGTCCAGAAAATGGAATACTTAGCCTGGAAGGATCTTGGACCAGAAGCTTTATTTAGAATAAAAGTCAAAGATTTTCCTGCTATTGTTGGTATTGATACCTTGGGACAGGACTTTTACGAACTCTCTTCAGCACTTACTCCTGCTTGAACAAAATTGTGCTTTTCAATGTCTTCAAAAATGATAATCACAGCTTCTGGTGGTATCTGTAAATTCTTGACCATACACTCTGTGATTTCCTTGGCTATCTTCCTCTTTATCTCCTTGCTTCTTCCTGAAAAGAGAGAAATCTTTACAATGGGCATTTGACACCTCCTTAAGGTAATACAGGCTTATCAAAGCAATAAACCATTCCCTCGAAAAAGGCTATCCTTTCTCTAGTCTCTTCTTTCATCAGGTGTATGTGATAGGTTGCTAATGTCTTTCCCTTTGTATATTCCTCAGCTCTGGCAAAGATTCTTTCTCCAAGTCTTGCCGGTTTAATATAGGTAATGGAGGCTTTTATGCCAAGAGCTAGTGTTCCATAGGAGTTTGAGGCTAAGGCAAAGGCGAGATCTGCTAGGGTAAAAAGAACTCCTCCTTGACAGACTCCGGCAGCATTGAGATGCCTCTCCTTAACCACCATAGCAACCTCTGCATAACCCTCACCAAAGGAGGTTATTTCAGCTTCTAAGAACTCAAAAAGTCGATCGTGCTTGTATATGTAATTTCTTATACTTTCAATTAGTGAGTTATTCATAGTAGATATGGTTTCAATTGCTCCTTCCCCAGTCAGGATAGTGAACCGAGCCGAATGGGAGATAATGGTGAACGATGAGAGAGTCTAAGTGAAGAAGATATAGACCTTTTCCTGTTTTTCCCTTGCCTTCAAAGATAAGGTAATCACCGGTTGGAGATGGAGCGGGATCATTGAGGGAGTAAGGAAGGCTAAATCTTTTCTTCTCGCCCCTTTGAGGACTATAGAGGATTAGTTCATTTTTACCCCCTCTTTGAGAGAGATATATGAGATCTCCCCTAGCGAGGAAACGAGGAGAGGTATTGTAACCACCCTCAGAAATTCTATTAACTTTCTTTGTGTCTAAGTCAAGAAGATATATCTGTGGTTTGCCACTCTTGTCACCTACAAAGGCTAACCACTTTCCATCTGGGCTGACACTACCACCCTGATTAACACCCCTTCCAGAGGTTATGGCTTTAAGTTCTTCTCTCTCCAGGGAAAATAGATAGATGTTAATCTCTCCCTCTCGTCCTAAGGTTAGTAGGAGTTCCCGTTCATTAGGTAACCAAAGAGGGGCTGAGCTTAACCCGGCTATTTTGATTTTTTTTAGATCATATGTTGCCAGGGTTAGAATCTCTAAATAGTAGTCTCTGCCATCGAAGGTTAGATAGGCAAGTTTCTTTCCGCTTGGTGAAAATTTGGGAAAGAGAATGAGCTCGGAAGAACGAATTTTTTTAAGATTTTTCTTGGAAAAATCCATGATGTAGAGGTGGTCTCCGGTTGATTCTCTCTTTACAAAAGTCAATCGGGTAACACTGACTCCCTGGTAAGGGGATACGGCTTTGATGATTTGGTCTGTTATAGTGCCTGCAAGTTTATCCACTGAGGAACTCTCTATCTTATAACCCCTTATTAATCTACCATCGAAGGTATCTATGAGCTCACCAAGGAATTGATATTTACCTTCTTTTGTTTCCACTTTGCCCTTAAGATAATACTCTTTACTTTTTAAGCCTGGCAGTGGTGGTTCTGCTAAGGCAACGCAGAATAGATGAAGATTAATTAGATTTCTAATGGCATTGGTGATTTCATCCCTAATGTCCCCCTCTAGAGGAGGGATTCTGATCACCGTTTTCGTGTAGGCCTGAGGGGTTACGACTATGGTTGAGGGTTCAGTTTGGGCATTTAGGGGCTTTGAGAGAAGTAAAAAGAGAAGAAAGAAAAGCCTAAAGATCATCTTCTCTTTCCATTTTGACCAGATCCTCAAAGCGGATATCCATGCCTAAGATTCCCAAAATTTCATCATCTGCATTCCTAATGGGGGCAGAGACGGTGAGGCACAATCTATCGGTGATCTTAGATGTATAAAAGGGTGATACAAAAGTTTTTCCATTTTTCATGGGATTCAAAAACCAATCTCTGGTCTCGAAAGTTGAAGTGGATAATAATTCTTCGAATTTTCTCTTGTATTCCAGATCATCGGTAAGTCCGAAGAGGGGTTTACCCTCGGTATCAACGATGTAAATGAATTGCACATAGGGGTGTTCTGAGAGAAAACGTTTTAAAACCGGTTTAGCCTTTTCAATTTCTAAGCCCCTGATCTCTTCATCAAGCACTAGATCTTCAATAAACTGTGTCAGCAGTCTAACGGCAAAGTTTCTTAGGTGATCCAATTCAGATTCAAAGAGTTCAGGAAGGTATTTGCGCGTAAGAGCTAACATCTCTTCATTTGATATAGAAGTAATTCTGCCCTTTTCATAGAGTTCTTGAATTTTTTTGTAGATTTTCACCACTCCTGGATGTCTTTTGTCAATGGCTTTGTCTTCGCTGAGATTGAAATGGGTATTAATCCAGTAAGAAACACCGGCAGTGCCACTCTTATCGGTGATAATGATTTGAATAGGCCTTTTTAAAATTTTCAGGGAATCAAAGGAGTTGTAGATTTCCTCATTCTTAATTAGACCATCGATATGAATACCAGCTCTGGTGGCATTGAAATCATCCCCAACTAAGGGCTGTCTTGGTGGTATCTTTTCGTGGAGAACCTCTTTATAGTAATTCGCTATCTCGGTAATAATGGTAGTATCCATGCCGTCTGCAGTTCCTTTGAGGGCAATGTATTCAAAAACCATTGCCTCCAGGGGAGTGTTTCCAGTCCTCTCTCCAATCCCCAATAGTGAGGTATTGACGAAGGCACATCCATATAACCAGGCGTAGGTAGCGTTGATTACTCCCCTATAATAATCGTTGTGCCCATGCCACTCAAGGAGTTCGCCGGGAACACCTGCTTCATCAATAAATGCTCTAACTAATTTAGGCACACTAATTGGTAAGGCTGCTTCAGGAAAAGGAACAGCTACACCAAGGGTATCACAGAGCCTAATCTTGATATCAATGCCGCTCTCCTCTCTCAATTTCATAAGCTCCTGGGCAAAGGGAATGACAAACCCATATATGTCTGCTCTCGTGATATCTTCAAAATGACAACGAGGTCTTATTCCATAAGATAGAGCCTCCTTTACCACTGCCAAATAATCATCTAAGGCCTTCTTTCTGGTTTTTTTTAGTTTTAAGTAAATATGATAGTCAGAGCAAGAGGTAAGCATGCCTGTTTCTTTAAGACCTGCCTCTTTAACCAGCTTTACATCCTCTTTATTAGCCCTGATCCAGCCTGTTATCTCGGGATAGGTGAAATTTAGAGCTAAACACCTCTCAAGGGCCTCTCGATCCTTTGCGGTGTAGAGGAAAAACTCTGTTTTTCTGATTATACCCTTGGGACCACCTAAGCGATGTAGATACTTATAAAGGGTCTCAATCTGTTGAGGTGTGTATGGGGTTCTGGCTTGTTGACCATCGCGAAAGGTAGTATCGGTTATGTAGAGATTTTCAGGTGGTTGAGGTGGGATATACTTCCCATCAAAATAGATCTTCGGTGGTTCTGAATAGGGAAAGAATTCTTTGTATAACTCTGGTGTCTCCCTCTCTACTATAGGGTATTTATTTCTTAGAAGTTTTACTTTTTGCATTGCACCCTCCTCCTTTTGAATAAAGGTTAACCCTTTTTAGAGACATTGTCAAGAAATAGCTAATCTTAGGTAAGGGCATTTTTTTGTAGGTAAGTCTTCACCTCCTCGATATTGGCTTTTAGTATATGGAAGCCTTGGGGTTTATTTTTAAGAGCTTCGATCTCGGGAGGTAAGGGGAAGTCTTTTCCAATGGCTTTACTTACTGTTTCTGGAAACTTAGCTGGATGGGCCGTTGAGAGGCATATGAGAGGGATTCCTTCTTCTTTAAAAGTAAGACCTGCTTTTACTCCTACAGCGGTATGGGGATCGAGCATATAGCCGTTTTTGTGGTAAAAGTCTCTTATGGTTTCTAAGGTTTCCTCCTGGGTTACTGACCTGGCAAGAAAATCTTTTTTCACAGATATGAGATCCTCTTTGGTAAATGAGAGCCTCTTTTTCTCTTGAAACTCCCTCATAGCAAGGGCAGTTTTTTCAGTATCTTCTCCAAAGAGATAGTAGAGATATCTCTCGAAGTTACTAGCAACCTGAATATCCATAGCAGGTGAAATAGTTGGAATAACCTGTCCAACAGAATAGTCACCATAATTTACGAAACGTGCTAAGATGTCATTTTCATTGGTGGCAAGAATAAGTCTTTCAATTCCTCTGCCGAGCATCCTTTTTGCGAGATAGCCAGCAAAGATATCTCCAAAATTTCCCGTTGGAACTGCGAAGCGGACCTCTCTTTTACTTTCTATTTTACTTACCTTAAAATAGGCATAGAAATAGTAAACTATTTGAGCAAGTATTCTGGCAAAGTTTATGGAATTTATGGCTGTGAGACCATAGGATCTTTTAAGAGGGAGATCCATGAAGAGATCCTTGACTATTTTTTGACAATCATCAAAGGAGCCTTCGATTGCTATGTTGTGAACGTTTGGCTCGATAACAGTGGTCATCATTAAAGCTTGGATGGGAGAAACCCTCTGATGTGGATACAAAATGAATATGGCGATACCCTGCTTTCCCCTGACAGCGTATATGGCAGAAGCCCCAGTGTCTCCAGAGGTAGCACCAAGGATGTTTATCTTTTTTCCCGTTTTGCTCAGGAGATATTCAAAGAGATTGCCTAAAAACTGTAAGGCGATGTCTTTAAAGGCAAAGGTTGGTCCATGAAAAAGCTCTAAAATGTAAAGATCACCAACCTTTACCACAGGAGTAATTTCCTCATGTCTAAAGGATGAGTAGCTTTTTTTGATGATATCTCTCAAGGCCTCAGTGGGAATATCTGTAGCAAAGAGTTTGAATATTTCAAGGGCTAAACTTAGGTAGTCTAATTTGGACCAGGCTTCAATGGTTTCTCCTGAAAGTCTTGGGATAGTTTCTGGTACTATTAGGCCTCCATCAGGAGCAAGCCCTTCGAAAACCGTCTCTGTAAAGGTATAGCTGTGATCTACTCCTCTAGTGCTTTGATATCTCATGAAACCTCCTAATAGCCTTTCGTTTTCAAGATCTCAAGCCTGTTTTTCATCTTATCAATATATGTTCTCAAGTCACTTTTCAGCTCTTCTAGAGTTCGGTGCTGTTTTTGATAAACCCTTTGAATCTCCGTTAACCAATATTCCAGCGTTTCTCTCTCCCTTTGAGATAACTCTCTCTGAACCTTCTCCTTTAACTTTTGTAAAACTTTAGGATCGATACCTTCCACCTTATTCCTCCTATATTTGATATTATTAGAAAACTCCAATTTATAACCAACCGGATGCTGTGATACATAGCCAGTAATTTAGTTAGGTAGCCTTTATGTTTGAACGTTGTAATTTTTTTATTTTACTCCCAATTACCAAAATCACAAAAAGGTAAAATGAGCTCTATCTATAAAAGCCTTACAATACTACTATACAAGCTTAAGTCTTTTCTAAGGAGAAAAATTGATCCCTTAGACTGTATTTTAAATTCAAAATGAAGATAACAACATGAAAGGTGAAGTGTGTTTCACCCAAAAGTGATTTAACAAACGATATGTTTTGAACTTTTTGCATTAGACGAGAGTATTTCCGAAATGTGATATAATTTTGACTAATATAAACTAACACAGTTAGCGTAAGGATCAATTACTATAAAACTCACTACAGAGATACACTTATCAGGTCTTCTGCTAAAATTATTTCTCCTCGGTATTCAAAACGCCATTTACTAATATCTGGATGTTCGCTATGGGGATAGAAGTGACTTATGAGGATTCTCTTTGGATTTGCCCTTTTGGCAATCTCTGCAATCTCATCTGGACCAAGATGAGCTGAAACTGAAGACTCCTTGGAATTAGAACACTCAACAATCAACAGATCAACCCCTCTTGCAAGTTCAATCAGAGCCTCACACCAGCCAGTGTCCCCTGAATACACAAGACTTTTTCTATTATACTCGAGCTTTATCGCTAAGGATTCAGGATTATGATTGACTCCTACGGTGGTCACTTTAAAAGGACTAAGCTCTATACTGTAAAAATCGGAAGTTGGCACAGGCCTTAAGCTTAAAAGGTCCTCTGGTGGTGAAACCCATTGACCAAAGGCTCCCTTGAGTCCATTGTAAAAATCATGGAAATTTCTGTGGGCCACCAAATAGATCGGATCTCTTCTTTGATACCCCAAATTATATCTCGTTGCGAAGAAAAAGGGTATGATGTCTGTGACATGATCTGGATGAAAGTGAGATAGAAAAATAGCCGAGATATCCTCCAAGCTTATACCTATCTTAAGGATCTGGTAAAGAGTTCCTGGACCAAGATCTAAGACCATATGAAAATTCTTCAGGGATACAAGGTATCCAGGGGCTCTCCTTCTTAGGCTTAACCAGCCAGTTCCTGAACCAAGCACCGTTAACTTCATAAGGGTAGGCTGAACTCCTCTTTGAGTTTCATCATAACTTCAGACGGTAGTTTATCCTGCGCCTCTTTAAGGAGAATAGATGAGGCTTCTCTGTCCTTTCCAAAGTAAAGATATAGCCAGGCTAAGAAATACAGGGCATAACCATCTCGCTCCTCGAATGAGAGTATCTCCTGTAGCATCTCCAAAGCCTTGGAGTAGTCTCCCCGGAGGAAGGCACATTTTCCTAAATATATCTTATCTTGTATTTCGGGAGAGGAGAGATCCTTAAGAATTTCCTCTATCTCTTGAATACGATTTTCCTCCCAAAGATAGTCCATGAGGCGCTTTCGAAACAACACTTCTTCTTTATTTAAAAGATAAGCCTTATACAGATGATACTCAGCCTTACTCCTTTCACCAAGATCTAAGTAGATCACTCCTAAGTTATAATGAACACGGGGATCTTCCCTTAAACATCCGCAGAGTTTCTCTCTGAGAAGCTTCTCTGCACTCTCCAGGTCCCCTAAGGCATAGTGAATAGAGGCCTTACTCAGGGTTAGTTCAATAGGCTGAAGCGTGTATGGTCTAGCTATTTCGTATAGTTCTGAAGCTTTTCCGAGGTCCTCCCACTCAAAGAAGAGGTCTGCAAGCACGTGCAGAGTAAAGGTATCAAGAAAATGAAATTTCGCTTTTGCCCTATCTGCATGGATGAGACTAGCATAGGCTAACAGAAATGGGTTAAGGTGTTGAAAAGGATCTTCTCTTAGGTTTTTACTGTTCACAACACCCCAGGTTGAATTACTTCTTTTTAAGAAATTTATCAAATCTTCAGTATCTGTTTCCTCTAATAGATGATAAAAAATCTCTGATCCAAAAACCCTGATTTTACCTTTGAGCATATTAGTTTCACTCAATGGTCTTTTACCAACAAGGATAAAGGTTTCTTTGTGATTAATTGTCTCCTGCCAAACTTCACCCTCAGGGGTCATAAGGAGCTCCCAGATTTCTTTTAGATCACTTTGCGACTTTGGAGTAAACCTAGTAAAGCCCAATTTTTTGACAATTTTTAGGTCTTTTTTAATATGATCAAGATCCAAACCTTGAGTTAGGGCTTTGTAATAAGAGTTAAAAAGACCACACTCTCTCCATAGGGTTAAGTATAGGGATGTAATATCACCAAATAGAAGTGGATAAAAGTAAATCCTCTCACCTAAATTGAAAAAAGGATAATCAAATTTAGGCCTCTCTGCGAGGTAAAACACATATCCTGGGAGTGGTTCTCCCAGAGAGAGGATAATTTCCAGCAGTTTTTGACTGTAACACCCTTGTCTGTAATTCTCAAGAATTATTCTTTCTAGATAAATAAATGCCTCTCTCTTTTGGTCGCGCTTTGATAAAAGTTCTAAGGTATCCTCCGTGAAGGGTTCATAATCTCCATCAAAGGTAAGGTCAAAGTTTTTGAAGAGATAGGATTTCAAGAGGGGAATCAGTCGCTCAGTCTTAGGAGGGTAAGCCAAGCTCATCTCTGAGTTTCATGAAGGCTGTTTTGATATATTGAAGGTCTTCATCAAAGAGAGTTCTACCATCCAAAACTAAGAAATCATCCATGGTGATGCCTAAAATAGGTGGGTCTGCCATGCGTAATTTTTCCGATAGGATCTGCGGAGATACACCTTCAATCTTAAGGGCAACACCGTAGGAGGGAATATCAAGAAGTGGCAGAGCTCCACCACCTGTCTTTGCATAAGTCTTGATAAGCTTAACCTGAAAACTTGGGCTTGTGTTTTTTAGTTCTCTCGCAAGTCTTTGTGCTCTCCTTTTGATCTTCTCCACAGGGCATAGCATCATATTTAGCACTGGTATGGCTTGAATAGCTATGCTTTCATCCCTGTACAGTCTTAAGGTGCCTTCAAGGGCAGCAAGGGTTAGCTTGTCGATTCGTATGGCTCTATTCAGAGGATTCCTTCTGATCTTTTCGATAATCTCCTTTTTACCAAGGATGATTCCTGCTTGAGGACCACCAAGAAGTTTATCTCCTGAAAA
Organism: Caldimicrobium sp.; assembly: GCA_025060015.1. Lineage (GTDB taxonomy): Bacteria > Desulfobacterota > Thermodesulfobacteria > Thermodesulfobacteriales > Thermodesulfobacteriaceae > Caldimicrobium. The sequence goes on from JANXDB010000019.1 coordinate 23,147, forward strand.
GGTAACAACGTCCACTCCAGCCTTTATACTTTCCTGAACTGTTGGTTCCTTGGCTAAGCCATACTTAGAGAAATCGATAAAGGATCCACTGCCGAGGTCCTCCATTACAGGGATACCTCGGCTGTGTCCAAGGGTTACAAGAGCTTCAGCAGTTACCTCTTTGGTAAAGCCAACTATGGCATAATTACTTTTATGAACCTTTAGCAGGAGAGCAGTTTTTTCGTTTATTGCCCTTTCGTAATCAAAGAGATGGGTTTTGTTAGTTGTGCCTACCTCTATTAAGATGCACCCTGCCCAACCCATGACCTCCGGAATACGAAAAGATCCACCTATTTCCACCATTTCACCACGGGACACGATGACCTCCCGTCCCTGAGCAAGGGTATTTAGCGAAATTAGAACTGCACTGGCGTTATTGTTGACAACTAAGGCAGCCTCTGCTCCTGTTAACTCCAACAAGAGCTCCTCCACATGGGAGTATCTGCTGCCTCTTTTTCCTGTTAATAGGTTCAACTCCAAGTTGGAGTATTTTAGGGCCACTTCCAAGAGTTGTGATATTACCTCCTTTGCCAAAGGTGCCCTTCCTAAATTTGTGTGAACAATGACACCTGTGCCATTGATGACTCTTCTTAAATGAGGGGTGGTATACTCTAAGAAGGCCTTTGTGAGAAGACCATCGAGATCTTTTTCCGAGATGGACTCAAGCTCACCCCTTTGCTTTAATTCCCTTAGTTGTTGAGCAACTCTTCTTGCTGGGATGGTAAAGAGAGAGAAGGGATGTTTAGGGTGCAGTTTGGCTAATCTCTCCTTTAACTGATGAACAGAGGGTATTCTCATTCTAAGAGAGAACTTTTTTTACAAACCTCTCTATTTTGTGAAGGGCTTTCTCTAAGAGATCTTCCTCTGGTAGAAAGATGATCCTAAAGTGCTTTGTCCCTGGTTTCTGGCCGAAGCCACTTCCGTGGACAACCACTACACCCTCTTCTATGATCAGACCTTTCACAAAGTCGAGGTCACTTAGTCCTGGAATATCAAATTTAGGAAAGGCATAGAAGGCCCCCAAGGGTTTAACACAACTCATGGTGGGAATAGAATTTAGCCCCCGCACTATCAGATCTCTCCTCCTCCTAAGGATAGGCATAACTTCTTTAATATAGAAGTTGCTGTTATTCAAAGCAACGGGGATAGCATATTGAAGAGGATGAGGAGCACAGAGCCTTGCTCTAGCAAGCTTATGGATAGCCTCTATGTAATCCTCAAGCAGGACCTCGGGACCGGAGACGATACCCCAGCCAACCCTCCATCCAGGAGCAAAGTAACACTTAGATAGGCCATTGAAAGTTACCACAGGTACTTCATCTGTAAGAGAGGCTATAGATAGATGTTCTAGACCATCATCTAAAAGAAACTGATCATAGATTTCATCAGAAAAAATAACCAGATTGTATTTTTTTGCTATTTCTACAATTTCAAGTAAGGTTTCACGGGAATAAACGGCACCAGTTGGATTGTTTGGATTGATTATCACCAGAGCTTTTGTTTTATCATCTATGGAAGAGACAAGAGAATCAATATCGGGACTCCAGTTTTTTTCTTCGTCCAAATAGTAGTAGCTTGGTAGGATTCCCAATTTAGAGACTATTGCCTGATATAGGGGATAACAGGGACAGGGTAAAAGTATCTTTTCACCTGGATCAAGAAGGGCAGCGATGGCAAATTCAATGGCTTCGCTTGCCCCCTGGGTGATAAAGATATCAATTGGTTTAATCCCTCTCCTCTGAGCATAATTTGAAATGGCATCAATTGCCTCTTTTATCCCTATAGAGTCCGAATAGGAATTATGATTTTTAAGCATTGCCTCATAGGCTGCCTCTATGAGGCTCATCGGGGTTTTGAAACCGTATTTGACCGGATCGCCAATGTTAAGGTAGATTAGATCAAAGCCTTTTTTTAAAGCCTCCTTTGAGGTTTCCACTATATCGCGGATAGCGTATTCTACACCGGTTGTGCGATTGGCTGGTCTAAGCTTATCTCTCCAGGTCATTGCGCAATCCTTCCATCTTTTTTAAAAAATCTATCTTTCTACTAAAATACCCATTTGTCAAGAGTATGTATGAGTCCATAGGATTTTAGACTGAAGGCGATACATTCTCAAGACCAAAACTTACTCCAAAAGTCCCTCCCACTCCTGCTCGATAAATGACTACTCTTCATAGGCGAATCTACTTGCCACATCCTTTGCCTCCTCTTCTCCCTCTCAATAAACCTTCCCGTCTTTTCATAAAAACTAAAGCTTCTTCAGTGCCTTTCCTCAAACTTACCCCCCTTTCTTTCAAATACTTTATTATCCTTCCAATCGTAGATACTGACACCAAAGCTATACCCCTCTCCCTACAAAATCCATCCACCAAAGGCTTAAGCTTCTCCTTGAGAGGATGTTCTCTCCTGTAACTCAGAATAAACTCTATTACCTCCTTTCGCCACCTCTTTGAGCATTTCCTCTTTAGTCCATAGTGGCTTCTGTGCCAAAAGAGTTATGAAATTCGATGACCTTTAGTCTAAAGGCGACTTCTTTTCTTTGGGATGCATCTTTGTTTGCTTAAAGTCTTTGCAACATTTTTAAGTCTTTGATGGAAGCATGAAGATCCCACACTTCACTCGTTTCTCCTTTTTTCTCTAAGAGTCCTGCTTAAGATTGATTTAAGGCTTATTTATAAAGGGATGAAGAGAACCGTTTGTTTAAGGGATTAACTGGAGGGTGTTTTTTGATTAGCTTTCATTAACTCTATAGCCAAATTGTTGGATTACTTCCAGGGGGTTTGGAGCAAGAATAAGCTCCCTGAGAAGCCTCTTTAGTTTCTCTCGGTCAGTTTCTGCTTTGATCTGCTCTTCTAATTGCTTTGGCACTCTTCCAAGCTTTACCTCCACCACCTCAAGCACCATCTCCTGAGCCTCCTCAAGTAAACCCTCAAGCCTTCCTTCGAGTCTTCCTTCAAGTCTTCCTTCAAGTCTTCCCTCTTTTCTCCCTACCCTCCTTCCCTCCTCTAACCTCTCAACCCTCTCCCTTAGCCTATCCCAAAAGTCCCTCTCCCTCTTACACAAAATAGCAAGCAACTGATCCTCCTCCACCTCACTCTCAACTAGCTCCCTACAACTAATCTTCCTCATCTCCACAGCCTTAACTCGATGCTCAAGTCTTCCCAAACGATACCTCTCTCTGTAGGGACACTTTCCGTCCCCTACCCAAAGTAAAACCTGTAAAGGATAGGCCCCGTATCTTTTATAAATCCTCAAGTAAAGCTCAATGAGCCTTAGAGGCAAAGTGGG
>JANXDB010000062.1 GCA_025060015.1 Caldimicrobium sp.
TGCGCTTCCACAGGTAACTTAGCAAATGCAGTTGCTTCCCATTCCCGTGCCAGTGGATTTGAGTGCTATGTCTTTGTGCCCTATGATCTTGAGCTATCTAAAATAGTTTCCTCTCTTATCTACGGGGTAAACTTAGTTGCAGTGGAAGGTAATTATGATGATGTGAACCGGCTCTGTGCGGAGATTGCTATGAATCTTCGCTGGGCCTTTGTAAATGTAAACTTGAGGCCCTATTATGCGGAAGGGTCTAAAACTTACGGTTTTGAGATCGCGGAACAACTGGGTTTCAGAGCCCCTCAAAACATAGTTATACCTGCTGCCTCAGGCTCTCTGGTGACAAAGATTTATAAGGGCTTACAGGAATTTTATCAACTTGGTTTAATCCCAGAATTCAAGACCCGCTTTTTCTTAGCTCAAGCAGAGGGTTGCTCTCCCATTGTTCAAGCCTTTAAAGAGGGGTCTACTATTATTAAACCGGTGAAACCTAAAACTATTGCCAAATCTATTGCCATAGGTAATCCTGCAGACGGGATTTATGCCCTGGATATCCTTAGAAAGACCAAGGGCTATGGGGAAGCGGTTTCCGATGAGGAGGTGGTTGAAGGTATTAAACTTTTAGCAGAAACAGAGGGAATTTTTACTGAAACCGCAGGAGGAGTAACCGTTGCGGTCGCAAAGAAACTCATCGACAAAGGTATTATAAAGAGAGACGAAGAGGTAGTAATCTGTATAACTGGAAATGGACTTAAGACCCAAGAAGCGGTTCAAAATCATCTAAAGCAAGTGATTAGGATTAAGCCTTCTTTGGAAGAATTTAAAAAACACTTAAAAGGAGGTGCATAGCTATGGCAGTAATAGTTAGGATTCCCACTCCGCTACTCTCTTTGACTGGTGGTCAAAGGGAGGTGCAAGCAGAAGGCTCTACTTTAATGGATCTTATTGAGGATCTGGAAAGGAGATACCCTGGGATGAAGGAAAGGTTATGCGATGAAGAGGGTAATCTGAGGCGCTTTGTGAATTTTTTTGTGAATGATGAAGATGTGCGTTTTCTTGAGGGGGCTAAGACTTCTCTTAAGGATGGAGATGTGGTCTCCATTGTGCCTGCTATTGCAGGTGGATTAAATCCTTAAAAAAGGAGGGAGAATATGCCTAAGATGTGGTTACATCTCATTTTTCCTGAAGAGCAAATTAAAAAACCGGTAATCTATAGGATGGCAGTGAAATATGGGGTTATTCCCAATATACGCCGGGCTAATGTTACCGAAACTACGGGAGAAGTAGTCTTGGAGCTCAGTGGCAAAAAGGAGGCCTTAGAAAAGGCAATTAAGTATTTGAAAAGGCTCAAAATCAAGGTTGAACCTATTACCGGAGACATCATAGAGTGAGGTGTTATTTATGAGTGAGATCACCCTTAGTAAAGAGGAAATCTACAGATATAGCAGGCATCTTTTGATTCCTGAGGTGGGAATAAAGGGGCAAAGGAGACTTAAGGCTTCAAAGGTTCTTATAATTGGCACTGGAGGACTTGGCTCTCCAGTTGCCCTCT
>JANXDB010000066.1 GCA_025060015.1 Caldimicrobium sp.
CCCCTGATTCTCCTTCAATTAAAACAGGCACATCATGATCTGCTAGCTGACCAACAAGTTTGGAAATTTCAAGAATGGCCTGGCTTTTCCCAATGAGTCGTCTTACGAAGGAAACTTCTTGGAAATTGGAAAATTCTATAACCTCTTCTGAATGACTTTCTTTTGCTCTTTTAATTATCTCTCTTATCTTCTGAATATCAAAGGGTTTGCTTACATAGTCAAAGGCTCCCTCTTTCATGGCTGTGGTTGCCGTTTCAGAGTCGGCAAAGGCTGTTATAACTATAACCGGGACTTCGGGATTAAGCTCCTTTAATTTTTTTAAAACCTCCAATCCAGAAATATCAGGTAATTTAAGATCAAGCAGCACTACATGGGGTTTATTTTTTTGAAAGCCCTCTATACCCTTCTTTCCGCTTTCGGCAGTGATTACTAAGTAATCCTTAGAAAAGGCCTTTTCAAAGGCATAAAGAACTGAAAGTTCATCATCAATTATTAAAAGTCTCTTCATAGGGCATCCTCCCTTCAGAGGGTAAGGTGATCTCTACAGTAGTTCCTTTACTTTCCTCTGATGTAATGTTAATTTTTCCCTGATGTTCTTTTAGGATGTTGTATACGATGGCTAACCCCATTCCCGTTCCCTCTGGTTTTGTTGAAAAAAAAGGATCAAATATCTTTGATTGAATAGCTTTTGGTATGCCACTCCCATTATCTTTAATGTAAACCTTGACCTCCCCTTCAAATTTCTTAAGCTTGATCTCTATTTTTCCACTTCTCTCTTTGAAAGATTCATAGGCATTTAAGAGCAGGTTAAGAAAGACCTGTTTCAAGGCATCTGCATCTCCGGTAACCCAGGCTTTTCTCTCGTCTAATTCTATTTTCAATTCTATGCCAGACAGTTTGAACTTGCTTTTACATAGTGCAGCACATTCCTCTATAAGAGTTGTTACTTCAATAGGTTTCCACTCCCTACGATTAACTCGGGAAAAGTTTAAAAAATCTGCCACCACTTTATCTATTCGATTAAGTTCCTTTTCCATAATCTGTAGATCCCTCTTTTCAAGGGGTGTATCCTCTTGGAGGCTTGTTTGCACCAACATTTTTAGAGAAGTTAGAGGGTTTTTAATTTCATGGGCAAGTCCTGCCGCAAGTTGTCCCAAAGCTGATAGCTTTTCAGCTCTAATTAGACGACCCTGGGCTGGATAGATTACCTTTTTTGTAATGTAAGTAGCTATTAGTATACCCATTATTATTACAAGTAAGAGTATTTCTAAAACTTGATTTTTCAATTTTTCAAAACTATCTCTCCAGGTTTTATAACTTACGCCTAAACGTAGGTAACCAATAATACCAAAATTTTTAGCTATAACAGGGGCTATTATTTCGTAATGATCGGTGTAATTTTTGAATTGGATTTCCCTTGTGTTTCTTAAAATTTCAGGGTTTAGTGGCTGCGAGGCCAGATCCTTTATCAGGGTTAGAAAAAGTTCTCCTTCTGGGGAGTAGACCTCGCTAAAAAAGAAAAAATTGGGCTCTGCGGTAAAGGCTGCTTCTATAATTCTATAGGCAGAGAGTCTCTCTTCATAAAGTAATGGCTCTATTAGTTGTTCTGAGAGCATTTTAGTTAAATATAGACCCTTTTTCTGAAGTTCCTTTTCAAAAAAATATCGGCTTTCCCTAAATACTATCCAGCTTATAAGAAAAGAGGTTAGTATTATTATCAAGATTATTGAAAGCGAGAGCTTAAAGGTGAGATTATTCCCCAAATTTTGAAATTTCATCACTCAGCCTTATCAATTACCTCCCAAGCTGTTCTGTATAGTGAATGATCAGGGGGGTCAAAACGATCAATGCCTATTTTATTCAAGACCTCCTTTCCCTCTGGATCTTTATGCATGTTTAACAGGAGCCTAAGTAACCTCATTTTATCCCTTTGAGATAAACTTGCAGAAACCACAAAGGGAGGCATACCAAATTCCTGTGACTTGTAGATGACTTTCACCCTCTTGGCATAGGGATTATCATATTCCATCATTTCCTCATAGACAAGACCGTCAATGGTTGCCCCCTGAGCCAAACCTAAAGCCACGGCTTCAATGGACTTTTCGTGACTTCCTGTAAAGAAAAATTTTTTAAAGTATCCCTCAGGTCTTTGAGCCCTTTGTTTTAGATAGGCTTTAACAAAAAGATGGCCTGTGAGGGAAAGGGGATCAGTAAATGCAAATACCGTCCCCTTAAGGTCCTCAATTGATCTATATGAAGACTTTTGATGAGTTATTATATATGCCCTGTAGGTTTTTTTGCCCTTAATTACAGGAATGGCTAAAAGTTCAATATTAAACTCCTTTCTTCCCATTAAGTATCCGCCAGTACATAAATAGGCAAAATGAGCTTTACCCTGCATCAGAAGCTCATTAACCGCTTTGTATGTTTTCTTTTGTTTTAATTTAATCTTTTTTCCTAATCTCTTCTCTAAATAATCTACAAGAGGGTGAAATTTAGTTAGAGTGCTTATAGGTGAGGTCATAGGAGAAATTAGAAAAGTTAATTCATCTTTTGCTTCTGCAGTGGCAAAGAAGGATAACAGGAACAAACTTAAAAATATACCTCTCATGAAGAGCACTCTTTTGTTTTTATTAGAAAACACACGAGAAGTTTTATTGTTCTGTAATGGGGGTTAACATTATTATACAGACAAAAAAGTAATAAACCAAGGGGTTATTCATCTCCATATAATTTTATCTATTAACCTGTGAGATCTCTTTCGCTAATTTAAATCCCAAATTATATTCCATCTAAAGTCAGGGAACCAGTTGTTCCTATTAGGCATTTTAAAAAAAGTGATTTCTCACTATAAATTATTTAACTTAGCTAACCTTGGTAAATAAGTTTTTGACATACAAGCTCTTATACAAAAGGTAATAGCGTAGAGACAATCTACCCTATGGGGTAATTGAGGTTAGCTTATTGAATTGGCAGAAAATAGACTTTTACTAATTTGTCTTTCATTTTGAAAATAGTGGTTATTAAGATGGAGAAGGGTTTCCGATGGCTTCCCCAGAAAAAAACCTTGACCAGCTTTTATGTTAAGAGCAAGAACCTCTTTTAAAATTAGTGAATCTTCAATTCCCTCTGCAATGATTGTTATTCTATAGTCTTCAGCCAAGCCAAGAAGAAATTGGGTAAATTTTTTAAAACATGGACTGTAAGGAAGATCCCTTACAAAATATTTGTCAAGTTTCACATAGGTAGGCAAAACTTCAAAAAAAGCTTTAAAGGATAGACATCCTGAACCAAAGTCATCTAAACTTATTTCAAAGGCCCTTGAAGTAAGGACGGAAATACCATCAAGGTAAGTTTCAAAATCAAGAGGTTGTTCATGTTCAGTCAATTCAAATACTATAGCCGAGGGGTGAAGATTAAAGAAATCTAATAATAGATCAAAGAAGGGTGCTAATTCTTTTAGATACAATACCGTTTTAGGATGTAGATTAAAGAATAATTTACATTCACCAAAATATCCTAATTCCCGGGCTTTGCTTAATCCTTTAAATAAGCAATATATGTCAAAATACGGTAAAATTTTTTCCTTGGATGCTTGATTTATCAGCTCTAAAATGTTTTTTCCATTTTTAGGTTTAGTATATACCTCATATCCAAGAAGTTTTTGCTCTGATAATAGATAAATTGGTTGATACAATGACTCAATTTCAGTATACTCTTTACTTAGATTTAAAAGATCTTCCATATTATTTATCAAAAAAAATGCCTCTTTTGCAGTTACAGCCATACCTTGAGATCTCCTTGAAATTTTGGTTTAGCGTTAATTAAATTCAACATAAACGCCAAAAAACATTAGCCACTTTTTACTTTAAAAAAATTAAACCTTGTTTCTTAAAGCATTATTAAAAATTAATTAAACCAAACTTAACCAGTGGAGAAATTAATGATCAGTTTTTTCTATATCCTCTTTTATCCTTTGAAAATACAAGTGAGCTTTATGAGTTAGATCTTAAAGGAGTCTTTCCTTCTTTTTGAGAAGGGCGCCCTGAAAGAAACCACCAGTTTTAAAGATAAAATGAAGTAATGACTGAAAGAGGTTTTAATTATTTTTTGGTAGTTCAAAATAAATTACAATACCCATAGACAGATCCAAATCTCGTATGTGTATCTATCACAGCTATTTTATTATCCCTCTTAATTCCATTCAAAAAATACACTATGATGTTATCTATCTGCACTAACCCCACAGGTGCTTTCCCCCTTTTTGCTCCTATATCTCCTCTTATTCCTCTTCACCCTCTCTACAAGCCTCCCTGTCTTTGCATATAAGCTTAATCTCACTCTCCCTCCACTTGTAGTACCTACCTATCTTTCATATATCTTATTATTCTTCCTATCCCCAATACTGAAACCTTTATTATTCCCCTCTCTTCGAAAAATTTATCCACAAGTGACTTAAGCTTCTCCTTACCCATTTGTACTCTCTACTCTCAACTGCTTTTGTGCCTCTTCCTCTTTACCACCACTATCCATTAAAATTTCTTCTTTTCAACATTTTACTAACACTTGGAACTTATGCAAGGGGGTGCAACCTTTTATGTTCTACTTAATCTTTTACTTCAAGGCAATAACAGTGATATCCCTGTGATTATTCACCTCAACTGGATATAGTTTTTCGTTTATGTCTGAGGATTTTAAGGAACTAAACCTTCAAAATTGATGAAAAAAAACAACTTAAATCTTAGTGAAGAACAATTAGCACAGAATTTCTATTAATCTTGACCTTGACTTAATTAATAAAAGCATTAAAAAAATACATACTAACAAAACAATGGAGGTGGACTTATGAGTAAAGTAAAAGGCTTTTTGTTAATGGGTGTGCCACTAATCTTTTTCTTGCAGCCAGAAGCTAAGGCACAGGCACCTACTCCACCAATGCATCCCCTTTGCAAGAGCTGTCATGCCCCACAACCAAACACTATGATGGGCTTTTTGGACCAGATATCTTACAAAAATCGGGTAATTCTTCTTGATGTGGGCACCCATAAAGAACTTGTTAAATTTTCTGAGAATGTGAAATTATCTGGCTTAAAAGACTTAGATGAAATAAGAATGTATAGGGGACGGGGATTTACCATTGTTTACGAAGAGAAGAAAGGGGAAAAACATGCCAGTGCTATCAATCGTTTTGACGTGATGAAAATCATTCCTAAGGAAGATGTGCTAACAAAAAAGGATGTGGAAAATCTTTTGACATCTGGTAAAAAGGTCTTGGTATTAGATTCAAGACCACCACATGTTTATCAGGAAAATCACATTCCAAATGCCAAAAATTTACCTGCCCCTGCCTTTGAGAAGGTGGCTCCAAAAGTCCTGCCAGAAGATAAAGAGACCATAATAGTCTTCTACGACATTGGTGGTTGTCTAAGCCCTATCAACTACCTTCAAACTAAAGCCAGGGGTTATCAAAATGTGAAACTCTACTTAGCAGGACTTCCTGACTGGGTTCAAACTAATCCTACTACCACTACCACTGATTTCCTCAACAAAGCCCTTCAAGAAAAAATTGGTTATGTCCTTGTGGATCTGAGAGATAAAGAGAAATTAAAAGATGGTTTCATACCTACCGCTGTCTCTGTTCCTTTTAAAGAGCTTTCAAAAGCATCTAAACTCTTCCCAGAAAAAGAGACAGCTTTTATTATTGTTTACAGTGACAACCTTGAGGAGGCTAAAAAGGGAGCTCAACTAATTCACAGTTGGGGATATAAAAAAACAGCCTATCTTCCCATTCCCTTTGAAGAGTGGGCTAAGAGAGGGTTGCCTGTTGATAAAGGAACACCTGGAACAAAGATTGTTTTTGTTCCAAAGCCTAAACCTGGGACAATTTCTGTGGAAGAGTTTCAAAAGATAATCAAAGCCATCCCGAAAGATGTTCTTATCATAGATGTTAGGACTCCCGATGAATTCAAGGCTGGACACATCAAAGGCGCCTTAAACATCCCCGTTGAAATCCTCAGTGAAAAAGCCCAGGAGCTTCCAAAAGATAAACGAATATTAATTTATTGCGAAACAGGCATAAGGGCTGAAATGGGCTATACTGCTCTTAAGAATTTGGGCATCAATTCTCAATATTTAGATGCGAGAGTTAAATTTGAAAATGGTAAAATTGATATTCAAGAAAACTAATTAATCTTCCTCCCGCTGGGACTTGCCCAGCGGGACATTCTGTTTAACTGTTTAAGAACCCATTTTCTTAAGGACGTCCTTGTAGTAATAATCAAAGGTTACTGCAGTTGTTCTGAAGACGAGGTGAGAAAATTTAGAATAGGGAACACTGAGGAATAGAAGAAATACGGTAATTAGGTGAACAAGGTAAGCAACACCAGTGAGATTGTAAAGAACAGGAACAGTGCGGAATACCACTATGGCAAAACCTGTAATACCAACAAGCAATATCAACCATAGAAGAAAACTATCACTGTAAGAGGTCTTTAAAGAATTTTCTAACTCTGCCCTGTTTCTACCAGTAATAAGACCAATAACTCCATATAAAAGAAGTATTCCACCAATGTAACCTAACCACTTAACAGGATGAGTAAATGGATTCCAAGGGGTATGCATACCGAGAAAATCAGCCAGAATAAAAACTGTGCCAGTGGTAATAAAGAGAATTATGAAACCAAAGAGCAACATCTTATGAGGAGTTGCTCTCCAAGAGTTAGCACCACATTTTTCAAATCTGCTGTGATCGAGAATCTCCTTTAAAGCTGGAATAAAATAATTAGCTAAAATTGTGCCAACCCCATAACGATAAGCTTGAGGCACTTTATAATAATCAAGATAAGTCCTCCACAGCTTTCCTACGGCATTTGCCATAAGAACGATAACAAAGGCAGCTAAAGAGAGAAACACAAGATCTATCATAACAACCCTTGCAGGAAGCTTCATAAAACCAATCTTGTAATGAATTTCATCATTGTAAGGGAAGGAAGTGGCATCAAAGAAGTTAGGGGTGCCCTTAAAGGTAAATAGAGTAAATAACATTATGTAGGCAAAGGCAATAAGAATGAGAATTGGTAAACCCCATAGATTATTAAAAAAGGTATTTAAAAATTTAAAGGGCAATAGCTCTTTGGTGACCATGATTCTCAGAGAGGCTAACACATCTCCAGGTCTTGCGTTTCTAGGACAATACTTTGTACAGTCTCCACACTGATGACAAAGCCATACACTTGGATCAGAGAGGAGTTTTTCTCTGAAGCCCCACTGGGCAAGAAGCATTTGTTTCCTGGGAAAGGGGGCTTCATCTGGTGCCAAGGGACAAACACTAGAACAGGTGGCACATTGATAACATTTTTTAACGGTGTCACCACCAACACTCTGGATCTCTTTTACAGCACTTAAATCTCCCTCTATTCTGTGTCCTGCCATCTTACCTCCTCCTACCATCCCTTAAAGGGGTTTTCACCATAGCTCTTAATTATTTCTGCAAATTCCTGACACTTATGGGTGATCTTTTCTAGTTCATCAATGGCCACAGTATCTATGGTCACTCTCTCCATCTCTAAGGCCAATTGCTGTAAAGTCTCCTGAACATTTTCCATCCTTCTGTTGGCAAGTTCACTGCCTTTGATGAAGTGACATTGATAATTCTCTCCGTATTTACAACCAAGAAGCAAAATTCCGTCATAGCCCTTACTCATAGCATCCTTCACGAAAGAGACATTAACAGCACCCAAACACCTAACTGGAATAACGCGAATTGAAACAGGTATACTCATCCTTTTGTAAGCTAACATATCGAGAGCTGGATAGGCATCATTTTCACATACAAAGGCTACAAATCTGTACTGTTCATAACCTTGTTCAGGCATCTCCGTTGCCTTGATCATGCTACCAATCATATCTATAGAATAATCTTTGAAGTTTATGATCCTCTGAGGACAAGCACCAAAACAGGTTCCGCATCTTCTGCAGCGTGTGATGAAGGGAATGGGAAAGGCCTTTTCATCTTCATTAAGCGCTCCAAAGGGGCATTCCTCTGTGCATCTCTTACACTGGGTGCACATCTTGAGATCCCATTCTGGGTAAGCGTAATCCCAGGTCCTGGGATGAACTGCATGCCCTACTTCTATAGCTTTTAGACACTGAATTGCCTTTAAAGCTGCTCCTCTGGCGTCCTCTATGGCCTGATCAATGGTCATTGGCTGATGCACCGCTCCAGCAGCATAAATACCTGTGCGCCTTGTTTCATAGGGAAAACAGATGTAATTGGAGTCAGCATATCCATAAAAGAGCTCAAGTTCGGGTAAAGCTGGTCCCTGTCTATACTCAAGATTAAGCACCGCTTCCTCTGCAGTCACAGGCACCATTCCAACGGCAAGAATAACAGCATCAACCTCAATCTCTATTGACTCTCCAAATAGGGTATTTTCAACTGTTACCCTTACCTTACCATTTTCTCCTTCCTTCACGCTAGAGACCTGTCCTTTGGTTAAGAAAACCCCCGGGTCATCTTGTAGGGTTTTATAGAAATTTTCGTAGATCCCCATAGTTCTGATATATTCGTAAATGATGTAAGCTTTGGCCTCGGGGTCTGCATCCCTTAAATAACTTGCCTGTTTCAAACTGGAAAGACAACAGTATGATGAGCAGTAGGGAAGGTGATTTTCATCCCTTTGACCAGCACAAAGAATGAATAGGGCACTTTTAATCGGTGCCCCATCTGAGGGTCTTGCTAATTTTCCATGGGCTGCCATTTTTTCAAATTCCACATTCGTTATAACATTCGGGATCACTCCATACCCAAGATGCTCTAACTTTGTGGGATCATAAGGCTTAAAACCTGCTGCTAAAACTATGGCTCCAATCTTTAACTCCTCTTCTTTGCCACCTTGATTTATCTTCACATTGTATAGTCCCGGTCCTCCGGAGATATTACTCACTACTGCACCCTTGTATATCTTGATCTTGTCATTGGACTCCGCCTCCTGGATTAGACCTTTGACCACGGGCTCAACCAGATTTCTATATGGTGCCTTGGTTTCACAATGGGCCTTCATTTGGGCAGCAAAACCACCTAATACCTTCTCCTTTTCTACGAGCACAACTTCATATCCAGCTTTTGCAGACTCAATAGCAGCAGTCAATCCTGCAACCCCACCACCAATCACCAAAATGGTCTGACTTAGCTCCTCCTCAGGTTTAAAAGGCTCAGGTAACTTATAGGACCTGAGTTTTGCAACGCTCATACGAATATAATCCTTGGCTAAAGCCATCAATTCATCTTTAAAGGTCACACCACTTGCTATCTCGGCGGTATCCTCTAATCTTTCGCCATTTTCTCCCAAGGGAAATCTGCTCCAAACCACTCCCTCTCTTAGATTCACTCTATCCACTGCGGTTTTACCAAAGTTAAATACATCGTAGTTTACTCTAAATGAACAGGCGGCAATGGATACAGCATCTAAGCCATCTTCCTGAATCTTAGAGTTAATGAACTCCTTTCCCTCCTTGGAGCAAAGAAAGTCAGAGCTGTAGACCGAGGTGACTCCCTGTTCTCTAGCTACTGCTTCAAGCTCATCAATGCTTAGTCTATTGGCTATATCGCAACTCTTACATATGAATACTCCAATCTTATCCATCTTTTACCTCCTATTTATGCTCTTTTAATTACTTGCAAGGCCTTAAGAACCGCACCGGTAGCAGTTTCATTAGAAGTCATCACGTCAAGGGGTTTTTTAGCACAACCAACAGGGATTATTCCATCAGTTTCAACTACAAAACCATTCTCATCAAGTGATAGGCCCGGAATGGTTTTACCAATGGTGCTTGGCTGCATCCCAAGGGCTAATATGACCATGTTGAACCTTTCTGTTACTCTCCTTCCAGAAAGGGTATCCTCAGCGGTAACAAGTAAATCTTTGGTTGAGGGGTCTTCCTCAATTTTAGCTACCTTTCCCTTTACAAACTTGATCTTGGCCTCATTAGTTGCTCTGTTTAGGAACTTTTCATACCTCCCTGGGGTTCTAATATCTATGTAAAAGATGGTACACTCAGTATTGGGATACTTCTCTGCAAAGTAAAGGGAGTGCTTTAGGCTTGCAAGACAGCATATATAAGAACAGTAAGGAAGATGGTTTTCATCCCTTGATCCAGCACATTGCACAAAGGCAACTTTAGTGGGAACTTCTCCATCAGAGGGTCGTTTAATTTCTCCACCGGTAGGTCCCCAAGGGGAGGCCATCCTCTCTACCTGCATATTTGTTATAACATTGTTAAATTTTCCGTAACCTAAGTTATCTATTTTTGTGGCATCGTAGGGCTGCCAGCCTGTTGCCCAGATAATAGCACCCACTTCAAGCTCAAAAACCTCCTCTTTCATATCAGGATCAATGGCATGGTATTGACATACAGACATTATCTTCTCTAAATCTCCGGGGGCAAGAGCTGACTTATCTAAGACATATCTAGCAGGAAAGGCCATGGGCGATGGAAGATAGATAGCCTTAGTTTTGCCAAGTCCAAAATCAAACCTACTTATTCTCTCTCCTTCGCAAACCTTCTCACATTCACCACAGCAAGTACAGTTGTCGTTTACAAAGCGAGGATTCTGTTTAAGTTTGACTTTGTAGGATCCAGGGGCACCACTGATTTCCAAGACCTCAGTCATGGTATAAATCGTTAGGTGAGGATTTGCCTTCATCCTTTTATAGTTGATTTCTAATCCACAGGTTGGTGGACAAAGCTTGGGAAAGTAATATCTTAATTGACCAACTCGACCCCCAAGAGTTGGTTCACTTTCAACTAAATAAACATCAACCTCCATCTCTGCTGCTTCTATTGCTGAGGTTATACCACTAATACCACCACCAACAACCAATATACTGGAATTTGCCATATTAACCTCCTCCTGTTACCTCATTTTTTCCGTATAGAGCTTCCTGCACGCTATTCTGTGAAACCCTATACCGAAAAAATAAAAAAAGAGGGGGCTATATAGGCCCCCTCTTAAGCTTCATTTAATTCTTATGGTCCTAAAGGATCAGGAATTATCTGAACGTATGGATAGGTTTCCAATTCCCACTGCTTGGTCTCAGGATTCCATCTGGAGAGGGTAAAACATCTCCAATTAGCGTCATCATTCTGCATATTTTCTGCTTTGTAGTAATATCCGGGGTAACGGGAATCATCACGGAAGAGTATATGAAGTAGATGTGCCTCAGCAGTCCATACTCTGTGCCTATTCTCCCAAGCCCTCATTAGCTCATGAAGGTCTCTTGCCGCGGCAAGTTCCATATCCTCCTTAAGCATTCTGAGAAGCTCAAGCCCCCTCTGGAGCATGATATTATTAGTAATATAGTATGTGGAGGTCCCAGCTACATACTCATCCATTAGTTTCATAAGCCTTGCCTGAATGTGGCGTGGTATTAGGTAGTTGGGGTTGACCTCATAGGCTGTAGTAGCATTCTTAAACTGTTCAAATCTATACCAAGGTCCATATACCTCTTTCTTAAGCTCTTCTGCACTTTCACTAATAGCTGGCTTGTAGTCTTTATTGTCTAGACAGAATTGAACCATAGATTTGGCTGCAATTCTTCCCTCCACATGGGAACCTGAGGAGAATTTATGTCCACAGGCACCCACTGTGTCACCGGCACAGAAAAGCCCTTTAACTGTAGTCATTCTGTTGTAGTGCATACCTTCCCAAGGCTTCTTGTATTCCGCAGGGACCCAATCTTCATTAGGACCAGCACACCATGCCCCGGCACATCCAGCGTGGGATCCAAGGAAGTAGGGTTCAGTAGGCATTATCTCAGAGGGCTTCTTCTCAGGCTCTATGTTTAAACAGGCCCAAAGACCAGCCTGACCAACACACATGTCAAGGAAGTCTTCCCAGGCCTCAGCAATGAGATGCTTAAATTCTTTCTTGTCCATGGTCTTTTCTGCTTCTTGAAGAGCCCATTCAGTATGCATGAAAATCGGACCACGCCCTTCTTTCATTTCAATGAGCATGGCATGGTTTCTCAAGCAAGTTCCTACTACAGAGGCCTCACTATAAGGAGCAAATTTCTTAAGCTCATCCTTGTGTTTAGCAACATAGTCCTCATCAAAGGCATTGGTTGCACGTGCCTTGAATAGCAAGAACCAGGCACCCACTGGTCCGTAACCATCTTTAAACCTTGCGGGAACAAATCTATTTTCCATAAGAACGAGCTTTGCTCCGCTCATAGCACACATGGCATACCCAGACCCAGGATTCCAGACTGGATACCAAGTCCTTCCCTTTCCTTCGTCAATGGATCTAGGACGATAAATGTTAACTGCTCCACCAGGAGAGAGAAGAGTAGCGTTAGCCTTGATGATGAAGATCTTGTTCTCTCTAACAGAAAATCCAACTGCACCTGCACATCTGTTTTTCTCATTCGCATCAAGCAATGGCCTAACAATAAAGCATCTCTCGATAATTTCAGCTTTATCATAACTGGCAAGAGCGTTCTTAGCTGCCTCTGCGACAATTACCTTGTAGGACTCACCATTGATCATGATCTGCCAACGACCAGAACGAACGGGTTTGGCTCCTCCCTTAAGAGTTAAGCCTCTGGCCTTGGCCTCTGCACCATCAAGGGTCTTTCCGGTATTAGGATCCTGCTTCCAGATGGGAAGTCCCCAATCTTCAAAGGCATGCACTGTATCGTCAACATGTCTTCCAACGTCAAAGGAGAGATCCTCACGAATTATTCCCATAAGGTCACATCTAACCATTCTCACATAATCATCGGGCTTGTTTTCTCCGATATAGGTGTTAATTGCGGAAAGACCCATAGCCACAGCTCCAGATCTCTCCATGGCTGCCTTATCACATAGAAGTATTCTCAATCCATGAGGCTTTGCCCAACGAACTGCCTCAACCGCAGCACCACAAGCTGCCATTCCTCCACCAACAATTAAAATATCTGTCTCCTTTTCAACTATTTCAGGCTCAGCTAAGGGTAATCCAAAGTTATAACTGTGAATCTTAGGCATAGCTACACCTCCCTCTTATTTTAAAATTTTAAATGGTCATCTTTTTGTCACTACAAGGAAAGACCTTATTTAACACTGCCTCAGGTTTCTTAGGCTCCACTCCATCTACTGCCTGAGTAAAAAGCTGATTGGTTGAAAGCTTAGCGGGATCTGGTTCTTTACCACCAAGGGTTGGATCAGCAGAACCCTCAGGTGTGGTTCTAATGGGAAATTTAAATCTTACCACTACACCGTTTCTAAACTTGATGGTCCACATAATGTCTGTGGTTCCTCTCATGGGCTGACAGGTGCCATGTAAAGGAGCAAAATCTGCATAGTGCCTTACAGAGATGGCACCTTGGGGACAGCTTTTAACACAGCTGTAACACTCCCAGCACTGATCTGGTTCCTGGTTGTAAGCCCTCATGGCCTCAGGATCAAGAATCATGAGGTCGTTAGGACAGATATACATACAAACAGTTCTGTCCCCACCCTTACACCCATCGCACTTCTCAGGATTTACATAAGTTGGCATAGTGCACCTCCTCCTGTTGTTTATATTTTATTAATCTGTTTCAATTTCCGGAGCTGGCAAGAACTCAGATTCCTTAGCTGCTAAATCCTTTATCTCGTTTATCCTTGCAAGCACAGCTTTGACAACATCTTCATTCAATGATTTCTGCTTGGCTATTTCATCGAAAACTGCCCTCTTAAAAGCAACAGGTGTATCGGTGATGCAGGCACGAGAATCTATTCTTGCAGTTTCAAAGGCCTTCAATACCTCACCCTTAACCTCTTCTCCAACCTTTACACGCACTACCTTTAACTCTCCACCAAAGACAGCATCAATTTGAGATTCAACTGGAGTTCCCTTTAACTTATTCAGCCTGTATTCATCTAAGAAAACCTCGATAATATATTCCATCTCAACACCTCCTTTATTTTTCTTTTAGTCTAATTCGGGGATATCCACTTCAAGCTCTTCTTCCTTAATCATGACATACTTTTCATTTACAAAGGGATAATTGAACTTCTTCCACCATTTAACAACTACTTTAAATACCTCTGGCCTCATGATTATAACTGGTGGCTGCACACCCTCAGCAACCAATCCTCTGATCAAACTGCCTGACAACTTTTGCCAATTTTTCTTATGACCACAGGTATCATTGTAAACCATCTCCTTACAAACTGGACAGTAGAGGAACTCCCTCATGTTCTGAGGCCTTATAGTCAAGCCCCCATCTACAAGATTAACTGGCTGATCAAACCCGTAGCTGGGGATTCCCTTAAGCCATAGAATTTGTGTGGCAAAGGGATCATAGTACTCACCCACGGCAGCATGGTCGCGGCCAAACATGTGATGAGTACAACCCATATTCTGACGGATAATTCCATGGAGCAAACTCTCTAATGGATTTCCATATCTCATATCCCAGAGAGTAAAAGTGACCATATGTCTCTCCGGCTTAATATAGCCGTACTTATTTACAGCCTCATGTGCCTCTAAAATTGCCTCATCAGGATAATCTCCCCTTCTCTTGACTCCTATAATGGCATTTACAAGAATTCCATGACAGGGCTCCACATCACCAGTGTAAGCAGCATTTTTCATGAGGTGTTCGTGGCCTACGTGAGGCACATTTCTTGTCTGGTGAGCAATAACTGTTCTCCATCCTCTTTTTTCAAACTCTTCCCTACATCTTCTCGGAGGACACCAAAACCTATCAAAAGGTGGCCTAAAGACAGGTTCATTGATAATGGTATACTTTCCGGCAAGTATGATTGGTTGATGAGATCTGTAAATCACCCATCCAGGGTGCTTGTCGTCAAATTTCTCACGCACAACTTCAGGATTTGTCTCTGGTGTTCCAAAGGTTCTGTTGGCAAGCTCCTCTGGATCTATTTCATATATTTCCTCTATATCAAGAATAGCAAAGGGCCTTCCCTTTAAGGTTAAAAGCAAACGATCCCCTTCTGTAACTCCAAGCTTCTGATAATCCTCCTTGGAAATGTCAAAAAGAATGGGATAAGGAAAAATCCATCCAGAAAGAAGCCTTCTCTTAGAGAGAACACTTTCAAGCTCAGCAGAGGTCATTGATCCTTCCACAGGACTAAAGAAGCCATAACAAACAGACATGATCTCACGATAGACATTTCTTACAGGAACCCCTCTCTTATAATGAAGAGTGGGTTTAATCTCGAAACTCTTTCCGGTTCTCTTGAGAGAATCAACAAACTTTTTCGCAATCTTTTTGTCGGTGATAACCCGCTCTACTAGCTTTCCGCCATGCGGCATAGGCCTCTTAAAATAAAGCTCTGACATCCTACACCTCCTTCTCCTGTATGTTGTTGGGTTTTTTCTTTACCAAGATTTTATAAATTTTATATTAAAGTCAAAGTCAATTATAGGAATTTCTGACCAGATAACAAAATTTTCCTTAATTTTTTCTGTAATTTGTTTTTTATTACTCATTTAATCTTTCATAAAACCTTAAAGTTGTAGAAACTGGAGACTGATGTAAAGAAAGAGGGTTCGTTGAATGAAGTCTAACATAGGCCTTGGGTATATACCGAGGAGGATGACTATAAAAGTGGCCACAATTAAAGAGAAAGCCAGAAAAATAGGATAAGTGGGTTTATAGTAACCCAAGTGACCTTTATCCATATAAATTACCTTGATAACCCTTATGTAAGGATAGGCACCTATTACTGAGACTAACAGTGCAAGTATTGCCACACCTATGTATTGAGATTTAACAAGCATTAGGAATATGTAAAATTTAGCCATAAATCCTGCCGTTGGAGGAACTCCAGCCAAAGAAAATAAAAAGATTAAAAGCAAAAGGCTTATAAAAGGTAGATTCTGGCATATGCCTGCAAGATTTGGAATTTCAAGAAATCCTCTGTTAGCTCTGACAAGATAGATCATGATTCCAAAACTACCTATGGTCGTAAAGAGATATACAAACATATAAAAAAGAGAAAAACCGTAGCCTGCAAAATCTCCACTCACTAGACCAAGCACGGCATAGCCAACATGGGCGATGGATGAGTAGGCTAATAATCTTACTAAATTATCCTGTCTTATGGCCAGAAGAGAACCTATTAGAATTGTCAAAAGTGAAATAGGAATAAGTATTTTACCAATTTCGATCTTAAGCGGAGAATAGGCTAAGATTAACACTTTGATTAAAACAGCCATAACTGCAAACTTGATAAGCCCCGAAAGAAAGGCGGTGATAGGCAAAGGTGAGGCTTCATAGGCATCAGGAGCCCACATGTGGAAGGGAACCAAAGAGAGTTTTATTGATAAAGCACTGATAAAAAACACAGCTCCCAATAAAAGCTCCTTTTTTAGCAACCCCTGAGCTAACCTTTTGGATACCTCCTCAAAATAAATCGTTCCTGTGGCATAGTAAACAATCCCTAAAAAAAGTATGTAAAGCCCTCCTGATAAAGCACCAGCTATAAAATACTTCAGAGCTCCCTCTAAGGATTCTTTCCTATAAACATATTGTGTAGCAATGAGAAAATAGAGAGGAATACTCATTAGCTCCAAACCTATGAATAGGGTCAAAAAATCCTGAGAGGAGAGCACCACAAAGATTCCGAATAAGGAAAAGAAGAGAAGACCGTAAAACTCACCAAAGTTAAGACCTGGAAAGTTATTTAAATGGGTATCGGATAAAAGAAGAACAAAGAAAAAGCCAATTAATAGTAGAAACTTAATAGAAGAGGAGAAAAAATCTATTCTAAAGGCCCTGGTGAAGTCTCCAAAGGGAATGAATAGGATAAAAACCATAGAACCTAAGATGACCCAAAACGAGAGCCAAAAGGCATAGCTCTTGCTCTTTATAAAGCGATCAATCATAAAGATAAAAATCCCACTAAGCAGAAAAAAAAGCTCTAAGGCTAGAGATCCAAAGTTTAGACTGAGGGTGACCACAGATATCCCTCCTTAGGGAATATTAGCAAGTATTTTTGATACGGAAGTTTTCATAAAATCTAGGAACGGGTTGGGATAAAGACCGATAAGAAATATCAACAGGACCATAGGTATTAAGGAAAGAAGCTCATTCCATCTCAAAGGAGGAAGGTTAAAAACACCACTAACTGGTTTTTCAAAAAAGACCCTCTGATAGAGCCAGAGCATATAGGCTGCACCAATGATGACCCCTGTAGCTGCAAAGATAACCATGGCTTTATCCTTCATGAAAGCACCCTGTAGAATCAAGAATTCTCCAACAAAGCCGTTGGTTCCAGGAAGCCCAATACTTGCTAAGGTGAAGATCATAAAAAGGGCAGCATAAAGGGGAAAGGTGGTAGCTAAACCACCGTAGTAATTTATAGCTCTGCTATGGGTTCTATCATAGATTACCCCAACACACATAAAGAGTGCCCCGGTGACGATGCCGTGATTGATCATCTGTAGAATTGCTCCATTAATTCCTATGGGGTTAAGTGAAAAGATACCTAAGGTGACAAATCCCATATGGCTTACAGAGCTATAGGCAATAAGCCTCTTAAGATCGTCCTGCCATAGACAGGCAAGGCCTGCATATATTATGGCAATAACTGAAAGAACAAGGATAAGTTTAGCAAAAAAGAGAGTTGCCTGTGGGAAAAGGGGAAGCAAAAATCTTACCATTCCGTAGCCGCCAAGCTTTATCAAAATACCAGCTAAGATTACTGATCCAGCAGTTGGGGCCTCGGTGTGAGCATCAGGTAACCAGGTATGAAAAGGCCACATAGGAACCTTTACAGCAAAGGCTAAGAGAAATCCGAGAAATAGAAGTTTTTCAACCTGTGGAGTGAAGGTCTTTCCTATGAGAAGGGTGTAATCAAAGGTCCCAAACTGCAAAAAGAGATAAATTATGGCGGCAAGCATAAATATGGAGCCAAAAAAAGTGTAAAGAAAAAATTTGATGGTGGAGTAGATCCGTCTTGGACCTCCCCAGATGCCTATGATAAGATACATGGGAATTAGGAGTGCCTCCCAAAAGACATAAAAGAGGAGCAAATCAAGTGAGAGAAAAACTCCCACCATGGCTATGTTGGTAAATAGCAGTGCAAGATAAAATTCCTTCACCTTTTCCTCAATAGAATACCAAGATATGAGAATACAAAGTAAGGTTACCAAGGTAGACAAAGGCACAAAGAGCACACTTATTCCATCTACCCCAAGAAAATAAAAACTGTTTATTACATCAAGCCAAGGTATTTTCTCTACAAATTGAAAGTTTGCGTTGGTAAAATCAAACCTATAAAGCAGTAAGATCGAGAGAATAAAATCAATGAGAGCAGTGATTAGGGCTATCACCTTTATGGTATCTGGTCTTGACCTATTGGTAATAATAATGGCTGCAATGCCCAGGAGTGGAAACCACAGGATTGCCGAAAGAAGGCCAAAATCAGCCACTTCAAACCCCCTATCTTATAAAAATATAGATAAGATATATAACTACTCCCAAAAGAATGAACCAATTATAGTAATTGACAATTCCGCTATGCAATTTTCTAAACAGGCTTGCACTGAAGGCCGTTGTCTTTGCTGAGCCATTTACAGTGTGATCTATTACAAAGCTGTCGAGTACGAGGTTCACCACAGTTCTTGCTAACCAAAGGGTGGGCACTACAAAAACCCTATGATAAAGCTCATCAAAATACCATTTTCTATAGAGGAAATTGTAGATGACTTTAAACTTATAGGAAAAAAATACCTCTAAGGCTGGCTTCTTTACATATACCAAATAGGCAATCCCTATTCCCATAAGGCCAGCTACGATAGAAAGCACCATCAAAAGATACTCTACGGCATGATCCACAGGTAGCAGTTTAGGATGGCCCAACACTTGTTCTAGAAATCTCTGAAAATGAGCTCCACCACCAAGGGCCTCTGGAATACCAAGCCAACCAGAGAAAATGGCACCAAAGGATATTATAATCAGTGGAATGGTCATCACCTTTGGAGATTCATGGGGGTAATGTCCATGTAAGGCCTCTACTCCTTTGAATTCACCGAAAAAGGCTTTAAAGAAGATCCTGAAGGTGTAAAAGGCAGTCATACCAGCAACTAAAAGACCCACAAACCAGACCAACTTTCCCCAAGGATATTGAGAAAAATAGGCATAGACCAAGATCTCATCTTTACTAAAAAAACCAGCAAAGCCTGGAATTCCAGCGATGGAGAGACTGGCTATCAAAAAAGTCCAGAAGGTTATAGGCATGAACCTTTTTAATCCACCCATGATCCTTATATCATTGGGATCAGAGGCATGATGAAGAGCATGGATAATACTTCCTGCACCCAAAAATAGAAGGGCTTTAAAGTAGGCATGGGTGAAGAGATGAAACATCCCCACAGCGAAAGCCCCGACTCCACAGGCCATGAACATATAGCCAAGCTGCGAGAGGGTTGAATAGGCAACAACTCTCTTGATGTCAAACTGGGTGGGAGCAATGGTTGCAGCCATGAAACAGGTGATCAGACCTACTAGGGCAACCATAGCCATGGCATGGGGGCTAAGCTCAAAGAGAGGGTGGAGCCTTGAGACCATAAAAACACCTGCTGTTACCATAGTAGCAGCATGTATCAGTGCAGAGACAGGTGTGGGGCCTTCCATGGCATCGGGAAGCCAGGTGTGTAAAGGCACCTGGGCACTTTTCCCCATGGCACCGCAAAATAGTAAGAAGGAAATCAAGAAGGGAAGATGCACCTCATAACTTCCTATATTTATGTAAGTCTGAGCAATCTGTGGAAGCCTTGGAAAGATCTCATGGTAATAAAGAGTGCCAAGATAGTAAAAAACTGCAAATATCCCCAAAGCAAAGCCAAAATCACCAATTCTGTTGATGATAAAGGCCTTTTTAGCAGCATCGCTTGCACTTTTCTTTTCATACCAAAACCCAATCAGTAGATAGGAACAGAGGCCAACACCCTCCCATCCTAAGTACAACTGAATAAGATTGTTTGAAAGTACAAGAATAAGCATGAAAAAGGTAAATAGGGAGATGTATGAGAAAAAGCGATAGTATCCCGGATCCCCCTTCATATAGCCGATGGAGTAAACATGTATGAGAAAGGAAAGAGAGGTAACCATGCAGAGCATCATAACTGATAGGGGATCAACTAGGAAACCAAGCCCTACCTTTAGACTTCCTACCACCATCCATTGGTAAAGATCAAACTCGTAGATCTTCCCGGAAAGAACATCCACGAGTAATTTCAAAGATATTAAAAAGCTTAAGAGAAGTGCAGACACTGGTAAGATATAGGGTTTTTCACGAAGATATCTCTTACCAAAGATGAGTGTTATAACACTTGCTAAAAGAGGTAGAAAAGGCACTAAGAATACACTTAAGTTAAAGCTCCTAACCACTTCAAAGGATACACCTTCCATCTTCTTAACCTCGGAAATAATTTATCTCATCGGCATAGACCTTTCTGAGTTTCCTATAAAGTAAAACCACCAAGGTTAGTCCCACTCCCGCTTCAGCTGCAGCCAAGGCTATAAGAAAAAAGACAATAATATAGCCCTGCACATCCTTTGTGTAGTGAGAAATACTGGCAAAAAGGATCATCAGGGCATTCATCATTATCTCAAAGGAGACAAGTAAAATGATGAGATTTCTCCTAAATAAAACTCCTATAAGGCCGATACAAAAGAGTAGTAGAGTTAAAAGAACATAATATTCAAAGGGAATCACCTTCAACCTCCTTTAGCTTTCTAAGCAAAAAAACAGCCCCCAAAACCACAACCAAGAGCAATACCCCAATGAGCTCAAATTGAAAGAGATAATGAGTAAAGAGGTAGCGTGCAATCCACCACAGATTGGTGCCCTGAGAAAGGTCATAGTGGAGATTAGCCTTAAAATGAGGTGAAAGGGCTGTGAGAAAGGCTAAAGACTTAAAGAAGAAAAAGGCAAAGAATAACAATATCAACAAGCCAAGAGAGCTCCTCTTTACAAATACCCTCCATCTCTCTTCCATCCTGAGATTGATCATGTAAACCACAAAGAGAAAAAGGACTAAAACAGCCCCGGCGTAGACTATAATTTGAACAGCTGCTAAGAACTCTGACCCCAGGGTATAAAGCAAAAAGGCCTGGTGTATGATTAGAACTAAAACCCAGAGCACCGCATGCACAGGATTTTTTGATAAAACCGCAAGAAGTCCTGGTATGCACATACCCAAAGCTAAATACAGAAAAACAAGCAAATCCATAGAGCTATACTCCTGTGAAGGTTCTCTTTCTAATAGGTAGGATCTTTTCTGGAATACCCCTTGGTTTCCAAAAGGGATTCAGGTATGGTCTTTTCTGAGTGGCGATAAACTCATCCCAGTTTTGAAGAAGTCTCTCTTTGTCAAAGTAAACCTCATCCCTACTGAAGCCTAAGTACTCAAAGAACTCAGTTAATACTACAGCATTAACCGGACAAACCTCTTCACAATAACCACAGTAAACACATCTCAGTGCCTCTATGTCGTATCTTGTTATCTTCCTTTTCTTTGCCTCTTTATCCGCTTCGTATTCGATGTATATACACCTTGAGGGACAAACTTTGACACACCTTAGGCAGGCTATACAAAAGGTGTCTCCGCTTTGAGGATCCCTAACCAAGGCATGTCGTCCTCTGAACCCAGGCTCTGGCTTAACCTTATCCTTTTCCGGATACTGAATGGTTACAGGTCTGTCAAAAAGAAGCTTCCTTAAAGTAAGGGCCAAGCCCTTAAGTATCTCGATAAGAAGAACCTTTTTAAGAAGAGACATCATAATCCCCCTAAAGCCATAACTTAAAAAGGGCTGTGAGAAATAGATTAGCCAAACTTAGAGGTATTAAAATTTTCCACCCTAGACCCATCAACTGATCATAACGATAGCGCGGCAAGGTTGCTCTAACCCAAATATAGAAAAACAATAACAGATACAGCTTTAACAAAAACCAGAAAAAGGGAAGGCCAGGGATTTCAAAGGGACCAAGGTAACCACCTAAAAAGCAGGTTGCCGCTAAGCCAGACATTATAACCATACCAAAATATTCCGCCAAATAGAAAAGGGCAAATCTGATTCCGCTGTACTCCACAAAATAACCTGCCACAAGCTCAGTCTCCGCTTCAGGAAGATCAAAGGGAACCCTGTTGGTCTCTGCTATAGCCGAAACCATAAAAATAAAGAAGGCTATAATTTGGGGAAATACAAAGGCTTTAAAGGGACTTTCTGCCTGTGCCCTGACAATTTCTTGAAGATTAAAGGACCCTGCCATAAGGACCACAGAGAGTAAAGCCAAGGACATGGCAATTTCGTAACTGATAACCTGGGCACTGGCTCTTAGGGCCCCAAGAAAGGCATATCTTGAATTGGATGCCCATCCAGAGAGAATAACCCCGTATGCACTAAGAGAACTCAAGGCTAAAATAAAAAGTAAACCAACGTTGAGATTACTTAGGACGAATTTATCCCAGAGGGGAATAAAGGCAAGTCCTGAAGCACCGCAAACCAGGGCAATAAGGGGAGCTATTAAAAACACAGGCCTATCGACTGCCGATGGGATAATATCCTCCTTGTGAAGCAGTTTCAACACATCAGCAATAGGCTGAAGTAATCCCCTAGGACCTACTCTATTTGGTCCAAGCCTCTGTTGCATCCTAGCTATGATTTTTCTTTCCACATAGGTAAGGTAGGCAACATGGAGAAGGGCTAAGAGGAGAAGCACCAGGTATATAATAAGCATAATGACGAAGGCTGGCAATAAAGATAAATCCATCTCCCCCTCCAAGAGGTTAAAAACTAAAACCTATCTATCGCAATCCCCTAAGACCACATCCAAGGTCCCAATGATGGCAATGAGGTCTGCTATCATATGCCCCTTTGTTAATTCAGGTATAGCGGAGATATGCACAAAAGAGGGCATTCTGAGCCTAAGGCGCCAGGGTCTGTTTGAGCCATCGCTCACCACATAAACTGCAAGTTCTCCTTTGGGAGATTCAATACTTGCAAAGGCCTCACCCACAGGAACGACGGAAACTTCCCTTCCTGTAAAGATAAAACCTCTCTTGGGATGAGGTTTGGGCTCAGGCTCCCTTACCCTTTCAGGAATAAGCAAATCCGGAGAGTCTTCCGCTAAGACCGGTTCCCCCTCTGTCTCCTTCAGCTTATCTAAACATTGCCTGATGATTTTATTCGATTGTCTCATCTCTATCATTCTCACTCTGTATCTGTCGTAGGTGTCTCCTTTTTCCCCCACGGGCACTTCAAATTCCACCTCATCATAGGCATCGTAGGGTCTGAATTTCCTCACATCATATGGAATCCCTGAACCCCTTAAAACAGGGCCTGTTAACCCCAAGTTAATAGCCTCCTCTGGTGTAACAACTGCTATATCTTTAGTGCGTTTAAGCCAGATCCTATTTACATCTATTAGCGTCTCGTATTCAGTGATGAGATGGGGAAACTCTTCAGTAAATTTATAGAGATCTTCTACTATATCCACGGTAAAATCCAATCTTACTCCACCTATCCGGACATAGCTATGAGTTAGCCTTGCACCACAGATCTTTTCAAAGATATTTAAAAGCCTTTCACGATCTCTAAAACAGTAGAGAAAGACCGTCATAGCCCCAATGTCAAGGGCATGGGTGGCAAGCCAGAGTAAATGACTGGAAATTCTAGCCATCTCTCCAACTATGGTTCTAAGTAGCCTTGCCCTCCTTGGAACCTTTAGATTAAATAGTTTTTCGAAGGCAAGAGCAAAGACTATGTTGTTGGCAACCGAGGCTATGTAATCCAAACGATCGCTCAGCACAATAGTTTGATTGTAATTCAAGTTCTCAGCAAGCTTTTCTACACCTCTATGAAGATATCCTACCACGGGATCACATCTCAAAATGGTCTCTCCGTCAAGCTCCAAGACCAAGCGCAGGACACCGTGAGTTGAAGGATGCTGAGGCCCCAGATTCAGATAAAAGGGCTCGACGATGGCTTCAGAAGAATTCTTTTTGGCTGTTATCTCAATAAGTGGAGAGCTCATTGGGCCCCCTTAGCTTTGGTCTTGAATTTTCTGTAAGCCTTCCACTCTTTCTCTTCAGGAAGTTCTACAGGATAGTCCTTTCTCAAAGGATGGCCCTCCCAGTCTTCTGGCATGAGAAGCCTCCGCAGGTCAGGATGACCTTTAAAACGTATTCCGAACATATCAAAACATTCCCTCTCAAACCAGTTAGCTGCCTTCCAAAAGGAGGTGAGAGAATACTGCCAGCAATCACTCTCTGCGATGGGAACCTTAACCCTCAACAATTCTCTCTTTGGAATGCTATACAGATGATAGACTACTTCAAAGCGTTCTATCTTTTTTTCAGGTTTGTAATTCAAATAGTCAACAGCGCAGAGATCAAGAAGGTGATTAAACCCTTCTTTTCTTAAAAAGTCTATGAACTCAAGAAAGCCATCTCTTTTGATGATAACCGTTGGGAGATCCTCCTCTCTAACCTCTAAAATGAATTTTCCAAACTCATCTCTGATCACGGATAGGAGATCTTTCATGGCTATCTTCTCCAAAAACCCCACTTCCCTTTTTCTCCCTTGATCTTTTCTTGCAACTTTACCATGGCGTATAATAGGGCTTCCGGTCTTGGAGGACAACCAGGTAGGTAGATATCAACAGGTAGGAACTCATCCACTCCCTGAACCGTTGAATAAGTCCTAAAGATACCTCCGGAACAGGCGCAGCTTCCCATGGCAATCACATACTTGGGTTCAGGCATTTGATCATAGACCCTCTTTATAATAGGAGCCATTTTTTTTGTTACTGTTCCTGCCACAATAAGACAATCCGCCTGTCTTGGGGAAGCCCTGAATATGATTCCGAACCGATCAAGGTCAAAGTGGCTAGCACCCGTTGCCATCATCTCTATAGCACAACAGGCAAGTCCAAAGGTCATAGGCCAAATGGAAGAAGCTCTTGCCCAATTCAAAATCTTATCTACAGGTGTGATAAAGGCAGGAGTGCCCGGAATTTGTCTGATCGAAGGAGCTAACTCAACGGTTGAAGTCTCTATTCCCACTTCAGACCTCCCTCAAGAAGGGCATACACAAAGGCAACAAGTAGCAACACCACAAAGATAAAAATTTCAACGAAACCAAACCATGATAGTTCCTCAAAGACCACTGCCCAGGGGTAGAGGAAAACTATCTCTACATCAAAGATAAGAAAGATAAGGGCTATTAGATAAAATTTTACCCTGAAAGGAATCTTGGTGTCCCCTGAGGGATCGATACCACATTCATAGGGTATTAGCTTTTCCGTAGATGGCTTCCTAAGGGCAAGGATTCTGTTACCAACTAACATAGAAATACCCATGCCTAAAACAAGAGCCGCAAAGATCAAAAAGGGTAAAAGAGTTCCCATGAATTACTCCTTTTTTCCTAGTTCCTTAATTTCCAGAGCAGAATTTGGACAACTAGCCACACAGAGAGGTCTTTCGCCACTTAGCACTCTATCCACACAGAGATCACATTTGCCTATTATTCCCACATCACTGTTAAATCTTGGCACACCCCAGGGACAACCTTCAATACAGTTTTTGCATCCCACACAGAAGCTTCGATGAAAAAGCACTACCTCACCCTGCCTCTCAAGTGCAAAGGTAGGGCAAACCTGGGCACACTGGGGTTTTTTACATTGCATACAGGAAAAATATGCAAAACTCTTCCCCACTGCAAAGATTCTACAATTGGCAAGGCCTTCGTGCCCTTCAGCACAGGCTTTGACACAATCCCCACACCCAGTGCACTTTTCAACTACATGAGAAAGGACATAATTCATAACACTCTCTTTTAAGTTAAGACCGCTCAATTGTCAACTATGGTATCTATAAATTAAATCAGGTAAAGAGGAATTTTTACTAAAAATGTGGATTTTTTTCTCTTATTTTACTGAAATACAAATCTTTTTTTAATCTTAACAAGTTATTAATCTTTTATGAAAATCTCAAAGGTCTCTTCCTCTCCCTGATAGACTCCGCAAAGACCTTCAAAGACCATAAAAAGAACCGCCAAGAAAAAGAATACCACATCTTGAAGGTCCTTTAATTCAAAATGAGTTAATATCTCCTCCCATTTAATCACTCTCTTTTTTTCCAAAAAATCCTGCAGTTTAGAGATGTATTCTTCAATAGAGGGTTGAGTTAATTCAAGGGTTATTGATCTGTCGGCAACTTGCCTGTCCAGTAGGTCTATAAATGTCGAAATCAACAGACTCAGATCCCCTGATCCAGGCTGAAACTGAGAGCCAATCGCACCTTCAAGCTGAGGAACAAAGACCTGCTCATTGAGAATACGCCCTAAAGGAATGTTCTCAAAGTAAGTAAAGAGCCGTTCCCTTGTCTTTGCCTCATCCTCTTGCTCCTCTTCTCTATCAAAGGGGGTATCTAAGATACAGGCACTTTTTACATAAATGGCATAGGAGAGCTTCTTCAGTAGTTCTAAGTATAAATCGTTGAGAAATAACTTCGGCTCCAGATGAAGGCTATATTTTAGTTTTTCTGCAACTTGTGCCAGACTGAAATCTAAGAGATTATCTCTCTTGTAAGCAAGTATTTTCCTTAGCTGATCGTATACTTCCGGTAAAGGGAAGGATCTCTCTACTATTTCCATTTGGTCAATTGATGTACCTTTTTAAAACAGAGATTCATCACCACCTTTACACCGTAAGCCTCTGCTAAGGTCTTGGCATCGTTATTTACGATTCCCTCTTGCATCCAGATGACCTTAGGTTTTAACTTTAAGGCCTTTTCAACCACTGGTAAAACCTCGCTACTCCTCCTGAAGATTATCACCACCTCTGGCTTAAATTCTAGGGGAACGCTTTCCAAGTTTGGTAAGGTCTTTACTCCTAAAATTTCTTCATAGGCAGGATTTATTGGGATAACTTCATAGCCAGCCTTTAGGAGATAATCCATTACTATGTTACTTGGTCGATTAGGCTTTGGACTTGCTCCGACGATGAGTAATCGTTTGTAATTTTTGGGAATTTCAAGGATGGAGGGATCTAAATTTGAATAATCAGGAAGGGCACATTCCGTTAGAGTTTCCTTCTCAATTTTGACTTCAACAATCTTAAAAAACTTTTCCGGGTCAAGGGATGCACCACCCACTAATACTCCCTCAACATTTGGCTTACTCATCAAGGAAGCCACATTATCCGGGGTTACGCTTCCACCATAGAGGATCCTTATAGCCTCTCCATCTTTGCCATATAGAGTGGAAAGAGTCTTCCTTATAAAGGAATGCACTTCTTCTGCCTGTTCAGGGGTAGCATTTACTCCAGTGCCAATGGCCCAGACAGGTTCATAGGCAATGACTACTTTCTCTGAGGAAATCTCTGTGAGTCTCTCCAAACCCCTTTTTACCTGTCTTTCTACCACCGACAGAGTATGACCTGCCTCTCTCTCTGACAAGGTTTCTCCAACACAGAGTATGGGAATAAGCCCTTCCTTGTAAACTCCCTCAAGCCTCTTCCCAATTAATTCATCGTCTTCCTTAAATAGATGCCTCCTTTCAGAATGACCTAATATGACGTACTCCACTCCCAGTTCCTTTAGCATTACAGGAGATATCTCTCCAGTAAAGGCACCGTTCGTTGCAAAATGGGCATTCTGACTGGCTAGTTTTACTGGGGTATCCTTGATCAGTGATGAGGTAAGTGCTAAGGAGGTATAGGGTGGCGCGATAACTATCTCTCTATCAACAAAGTCCCTTCCAGCGAGCTTTCTAAGAAAGACCTTAAAATACTCTTCCGTCTCCCTAAGGGTGTGATTCATCTTCCAATTTCCGGCAAAGATATAAGGCTTCATAAAAGTTCTCCTATGAGACTTTATTTCAGCACTGCAAGACCTGGTAGCTCCTTACCCTCTAAGTACTCCAAAAAGGCTCCCCCTGCTGTGGAGGTATGAGAAAAGGCTGTGAGTACTCCTGCCATTTTCAGAGCTGAGAGGGTATCTCCCCCTCCAGCAACTGTGACGGCATTTAGAGTAGCAACCCTTCTTGCGACTCCAATGGTTCCCCAGTGATAGGGAATCCTTTCAAAATATCCCAAAGGACCATTCCAGATGAGAGTTTTTGCACCCTCTAAGGCTGAACAGAAATAATCAACAGTTTCATCTCCTATATCGAAAATCTTATCTCCCTCTTCAATCTCTTCTAAAAGGACCTCACAGGCCTCCTCCCCTCGTTCCACCACTGCATCAACAGGCAAATAGATCTTTACCTCCTGTTCTTTTGCCTCCTGAATGATCTCCTTTGCTATATCCAAGTATTCACTTTCAAGCAAAGAGGCACCTACTTTGTAGCCCAAAGCTGCAAGAAAGGTGTTAGCCATAGCTCCACCTATGATTAGTTTGTCGATTCGGGGAAGGAGATTTTTAAGGATGCCAATCTTTGTGGAAACTTTACTACCACCGATAATGGCATAAAATGGTCTTTCTGGTTTGCCAATTACCTTGGTTAGATATTTCAATTCCTTTTCGGTAAGAAATCCCACACCTTTTTCTTTCACAAGCTCTGCCACACCCACCACTGAGGCATGGGCCCTGTGACACACTGAAAAGGCATCATTAATAAAAACATCGGTGAAACTTGCTAAAAGTTGAGCAAACTGAGGGTCATTTTTGCTTTCTCCTTCATAAAAACGGATATTCTCAAGCAACAATACTTCTCCCTCTCCTAGATTAGATACAAAGTTCTTTGCCTCTTCAGAGGTAATGTCTTCAAGGAATCTGACAGAGGCCTTCAATCTCCTTTGCAGATACTCAAAAACCGGACTCAAAGATAGCTCTGAAACCCTTTTACCCTTTGGCCTGCCTAAGTGGGAACAAAGGATAACCTTGGCACCGGCCTTAAGGGCATACTCAATAGTAGGCATAGCCTCTACAATTCTGGTATCATCTAAAATAGTCCCCTTATCCATGGGCACATTAAAATCGACCCGTAGGAAAACCCTTTTTCCCTTTAAATCAAAGTCTCGTATGGTCTTCATAGCTTCCCACCTCCTTAGAGGGTAGATATTCTCTTTAATAGACTAACAACTTCCAGGGCTGTGAAGGCTGCCTCTGCACCTTTATTTCCTGCCTTGGTGCCAGCTCTCTCTATGGCTTGCTCGATGGTATCTGTGGTTAGGATGCCAAAGATCACCGGTATTCCAGTTTCTAACATAACCTGTGCTATTCCCTTTGAGGCCTCTGCTGCTACGTATTCAAAATGTGGTGTAGCGCCTCTTATTATGGCTCCCAGACAAATTACCGCATCGAATTTCCCAGTGGATGCTAATTTTTTGGCAACCAGGGGTATTTCAAAGGCCCCGGGCACCCAAGTCACATATAGATCTTCCTCCTTCACCTTATGTCTCTTCAAGACATCAACGGCTCCCTCCAAAAGCCTTTGCGTTATAAAAACGTTAAACCTACTAACAACAAGTGCAAAGCGAAAACTCTCTCCCTCAAAATATCCCTCCAATACATGGTAACCATGCATCTCCCCTACCTCCTAAGAATACCTATTTCCTCTTGCTTTCACTGTATATTATGATCTTTTCTCCATCCTTTATGAATCCTAACTTGGTTCTGAGAAGCTCCTCATAGGCCTGTTCACTACTTTGATATTTTTTAATCTCAGAGCGTAACATTTGATTATCAAGCTTTAATTTTTCCAATTCCTTGCTCTCCTTCTTTATTAACCAATGGAGAAAAAGATAGATAGTCAAAGCGAAGAACACCAAAAGGGATATTACCACCAGCAAAATCCTCTTTATCCTTTTCTTTTTCTTTTTTTTTGAGTAGGGTCTGATGTAAATACTGGGTTCTTTTTTCATCTCATAATGTATTATACTAATACCACTGCCAAGGAGAAGAGGTATAAGTGGGTTTAATCGGAGAGGGGATATCTGTTAAGGGTTCATTTCCTTTGGAAGGCACGGTGATCTTGCGATCAAAAAGCAGTGGTTGAGGAGCTTTTTCAACCCCTGGAGGTGGCGGTGGTGGTGGAACCTGTACCTTCACCCTCAAAGGATCATCCTTCTTGGGCAACAACTTTGAAATCGCCTTTAGAGGATTAAGGCGTGAAACAAGGGAAACCTTCTCATCTTTCATAACAGTTTCAGAATGAGGTTTTGAGGTTGACCCCTTGAGTGATCCTCGAAGGTAGATCTGCAGATTTTCAAGTTCCCTCTCCAAAGCCATCCAAAAATGCTCTGGTGTTGTTTCTCGAATAGTCTGCCAGAGTGTCCTTTTCTCCTTAGGATCAAGGAGATAAAGTTCTATTTGAGCTTTGGATGGAGAAGGGAAGATGAAATTACTCCTTAAGCGGGCTATTAGACCAGAATTTTGAATTTGCTCATTATGGATGAAAACAAGGTCTGGACCTTTATTGAGACGATCAAGAAGAAAGTTGTAAAGAGAACCTTTTAGATAACCGTATTCTCTCTCAGGTTTAATCTCAGGTGGAAGTATCCCAATATAGTGGGGGGAAGCTGCAACTCCAAGCCCCCACCATAGTAAAAGCAAGAAAGGGATGAATTTTAACACTTTTTATCCTTAGATTCTCCACCCTTCAGAGCCTTTTCCTTTTCAGCTACCAAGAGCCTTGTTTTAACAATAGTGTCCGGGGTTAGACTCATGGAGTCAATACCGCACTCAACTAAAAATTCAGCGAAATCTGGAAAATCACTAGGTGCCTGTCCACAGATACCGATCTTTCTACCCATTTTTTTGGCTGTTTCAATGACCTGTCTTATCATCCTTTTAACAGCCTCATCTCTTTCGTCGTAAAGATGGGCGACAAGTTCAGAGTCACGGTCAAGCCCTAAGGTCAGCTGAGTTAGATCATTAGATCCGATAGAAAATCCATCGAAAATCTCAGCAAATTTCTCCGCTAGGATCACATTACTTGGAATCTCACACATCACATAGACTTCTAAACCATTCTCACCTCTTTTGAGACCATATTTTTCCATAACCTGTAAGACCCTTTTCCCCTCTTCAGGAGTTCTGCAGAAGGGTATCATCACCTTGACATTAGTTAGTCCCATCTCGTTTCTTACCTTAGCCAAGGCCTTACATTCCAAAGCAAAGGCAGGTTCAAACTTGGGATCATAGTAACGAGAGGCCCCTCTCCACCCTATCATAGGATTGTGTTCCTCTGGCTCATAGAGAAAGCCTCCGATGAGGTTGGCATATTCATTACTCTTAAAGTCTGATAACCTTACGATGACATCCTTTGGATAGAAGGAAGCTCCAATGGTTGCCACTCCCTGGGCAAGCTTATCCACAAAGAAATCTGCCTTGTTATCATATCCGTAGGTTTTCTCCTCTATGATCTTAACCAATTTGGCAATTTTTTTATCACCTGTTGCCTTTTCTTTTAACTGATCAAACTGGAGAAGTGCCATAGGATGGATACCTATATGAGACCCAATAATGAATTCAAGACGGGCAAGTCCCACACCATCATTGGGAATCTGGCCCTGGGCGAAAGCCTGCTCAGGAATTCCTACGTTCATCATCACTTTGGTTTTGGTTGCTGGAATATTTTCAAGGTCAATCCTTTCCACATCAAAGGGAATTAGTCCCTCAAGAAGTCTACCCTCCTCCCCCTGAGTACAATCAACGGTTACATCCTGTCCTGTCTTAGCAATTTTAGTTGCCACCTCTGTTCCCACAATACAGGGGATACCTAATTCACGGGAAACGATGGCAGCATGACAGGTCCTACCACCTTTGTCTGTAACGATAGCAGAGGCCTTTTTCATAATTGGTTCCCAGTCAGGATCTGTCATGGTGGTAATTAGCACTTCACCGGCCTTGAACTCAGATATGCCAGTCACGTCAAGGATTACTCTTGCTTTTCCTTGTCCTATTTTGCTTCCCACAGCCTTACCTGTGCACAGAACCTTACCTTCTCCTTTGAGTTTATAAATTTCGTAGAACTTTTGTTCCTTTATAGCATGAACGGTTTCAGGTCTTGCCTGAACAATAAAGAGCTCTCCTGTGCCCACTTCCCTTCCATCACCGTCTTTGGCCCACTCTATATCCATAGGTCTTCCATAATGATCTTCGATGATCATAGCCCACTGAGCTAATTTTAGGATTTCGTCATCGCTCAAAACAAATGATGCTCGTTCCGCTTTAGTCGTCTTTAACTCCCTTAGAGGCTGTTTTGAACTCCTACCATAAACCAATTTGATATCCTTACTTCCCAATTTCTTGGAAAGAATAGGCCTAAATCCCTCTTTTAGCGTCGGCTTGAAGACATAAAACTCATCTGGGTTTACCTTCCCCTGTACCACATACTCTCCTAATCCCCAAGATCCTGTGATATAAACCACATCTCTAAACCCTGACTCCGTATCCAAGGTGAAGATAACACCAGAGCTTGCCCTGTCGGAGCGGATCATCTTTTGCACGGCAACGGAGAGATAAACGGAAAAATGATCAAAACCCTTGTCCTGCCTATAGGAAATGGCTCTGTCGGTAAAAAGGGAGGCAAAACAGCGTTGCACGTGATGAACAACATTTTCAGCACCGCGCACGTTGAGATAGGTCTCCTGCTGACCTGCAAAGGAGGCATCTGGCAAATCCTCAGCAGTTGCTGAGGAACGTACTGCCACATCCAAATCTTTTTTTCTATATTTTTCATTTATTCTTTCATAGGCTTTGAGGATCTCTTCAGCTAGCTTTGGGGGCATCTTTGCATGAAGTATTAAGTTTCTAACCTTTTTTCCTCTCTTTTGTAGATCATGCACATCATGGGTATCCAAGCCCTTAAGAGCAGCCTTAATCTGATCATCTAAGTGGTTTTCATGAATGAAGTATCTATAGGCCTCGGCAGTTACCGCAAATCCATAAGGGACATTGACTCCCTTTGAGGTAAGCTTAGAATACATCTCACCAAGAGACGCATTCTTCCCACCAACCAAAGGCACATCGTCATAGGTTATTTCATCAAACCAGAGAATAAATGGCTTTGCCGCCATAAGCCCCTCCATTGTAAATTTTAGAAAAAATAGCAAAATTTAAAATTTTTGTCAAGATAGTGTAGGCACCCATACTCTGCCTATGGCAAACTCGATGATTTACTTTAAATTTTAAACCATACTTTAAGCCTTACAGATGTGTAAAATGTTTTTAACCTCATTCCTAAAACCCATCTCCGTCTATCTCATCGTCTAAAGCCCTTACCCTAAATCCTTTTCCATTAAAACAGTTGAAAGTCTAGATCTCTGATGAGTTTTAAAGTAAGTTTTTGAAAGAAAAGATATAAAAGTATTAGACTTTAAATTAAAATTTGATATAATTACTTTACATACGACCCAAAATACAAAGGAGGTGACCTATGGAGAGAAAGGTAACGCTCTTTGGGAATCCTGTAACCCTCATTGGTAACGAGGTTAAGGTTGGTGACAGGGCTCCTGACTTCCTGGTGTTGGACAAGGACCTAAAAGAGGTGAAGCTAAGCGACTTTAAGGGCAA
This sequence comes from Caldimicrobium sp., assembly GCA_025060015.1. Classification (GTDB taxonomy): domain Bacteria; phylum Desulfobacterota; class Thermodesulfobacteria; order Thermodesulfobacteriales; family Thermodesulfobacteriaceae; genus Caldimicrobium. The sequence continues at coordinate 33,524 of JANXDB010000066.1, forward strand.
GATCAAGCTAATCAGTGTTACTCCCTCCTTGGATACACCAGTTTGCGATCTTCAGGCAAGAACCTTCAATGAAAGGGCAAGCAAGCTCTCAGAGGACATTGTAATACTTAACATCAGTATGGATTTACCCTTTGCCATTGCAAGATTTTGCTCCGCTGCAGGAATTGAAAAGGTCAAGGTTTTATCAGACCACAGAGAGGCCTCCTTTGGTCTTGCCTACGGCCTTTTGATCAAGGAACTCAGACTACTTAGCAGAGCTGTGCTGATTGTTGATAAAGATGATATCATCAGATACATAGAGATAGTGCCTGAAGTAACAAATCATCCCGACTATGAAAGGGCCTTTGAGGAGCTATCTAAGGTTACTTAAGAGGTTAAAGATATGAGAGCTCTTATACTAAGTGCAGACAATTTTGAGGATACAGAGCTTCTCTATCCCTTTTATAGACTCATTGAAGAAGGGTTTGAAGTAGACATAGCCTCACTCAAAAAAGGAGATCTCAATGGCAAAAATGGTTACAAAGTTACTGCCAACCTGTCTCTCGAGGAAGTAGATCCCGAGAGGTATCAACTTTTAATATTACCAGGTGGAAAAGCTCCAGCAGTGCTACGTAAGGAGCCGCAAGTCTTAGAAATAGTGAAGCATTTTTATCATAAGAATAAGGTAATTGGCGCCATTTGTCATGGGCCACAGATTTTAATCTCTGCAGGACTCCTGAAAGATAAGAGGGCCACAGCCTATAAAAGTGTTGCTAAGGAATTAAAGGAGGCAGGTGCAAACTATGAAGATGCAGAGGTTGTCGTAGATGAGAATATCATAACCTCACGTATGCCTGCGGATTTACCCTTCTTTATGAGAACCATTTTGGAAAAAATAAAAGAGTATGCTACTTAGGAGACAAACCCATGAAGGTTTTAATTGTCTATTACAGCACCTTTGGTAATACCTATAAAATGGCTTTGGAGATAGCAGAAGGGGTCCAAGGGGTGCCTGGAGCTATACCTATTATTCGAACTGTGCCAGAACTAATTCCTGAGGAGATAATTCAATCAAGAGAGGACATCAGGAGAGGAAAAGAACTTCAAAAGGATGTTCCTTTAGTTACACTAGATGACTTTCGTTCAGCTGGAGCCATCGCCTTTGGCACACCAACCCGTTTTGGTTCTGTCTCTGCCCAGTTGAAGAACCAAATTGATAGACTATCTCCGCTTTGGCAAGAGGGGGCTTTGGAGGGAAAGCCTGCAGGCATCTTTGTATCAACTGCTACCCTTCATGGGGGACAGGAAATGACCATCTTTTCCTTGCTTCCTTCTCTTCTTCATTTGGGGATGATCTTTGTTGGTGTGCCCTACTCTGTAAAAAATCTCTTCACCACCACCGGAGGGGGCTCACCTTATGGACCAGGTCATGTAGCAGGAGATAACTCTCAAAGAGATCTGGACTCAGACGAAAGGGCTATTCTTAGAGCCTTTGGCAGACGCCTTGCAGAGATTGGCTTTAAGTTGATGAAATAGGCATGTTGCTACTTCATATCTGCTGTGGCCCCTGTGCACTTTATCCCCTTGAACAACTTAAACAGAGGGGTTATCCTGTTAAAGGCCTCTTTTACAATCCCAACATCCATCCCTATTTGGAGTTTAAGGCTAGAATTCAGGCATTAGAGACGGTGTCAAAGAGGGAAAAAGTTGAAATCCTCTGGGTTAAAGACTATGGTTTAGAGTTTTTTTTAGAGGAGACTCTCTTTCAATGGGAAAAGCCCAAGAGATGTGAGAGATGTTATTACATGCGCCTAAAGAAGACAGTTGAGGTTGCCCTTGAGCTTAGAGCAGAGGCCTTTAGCACCACCTTACTTCAAAGCCCCTTTCAATTTCATGAGCTAATCAAGGAAATTGGAGAGGAACTTGAGGATCGTTATAAAATCACCTTTTTCTATGAGGATTGGCGTAGAGGATATAAGGAGGGTAAGGCTAAAGCTATGGAGCTTGGTGTATACCGTCAAAAATACTGTGGATGCCTTTTTAGCGAAAAGGAGAGATATCTTCCCCATAGAAAAGAGAAAATATATTAGTTTCAAAGGGTCCATCAAAGGAGGTGTGTTATGGGCTTATTCGACAAGATAAAAAAATTCATTGACAAACAGATGGTTCAAGCTAAAAAGGACAATGTCTTAGTTTCGGCCATTTATCACATAATGGTTGAGGATTTGGGTTGGAAGCCAAAAAAGGTTAACCTTGGTGTGGATGTGCATGAAATGGAGTTTTACAAACCGGGTAGCCCTTTGACTGAACTCGACATCAAAGCAGAAAGATCTGGGGGGAAGCTCTATCTTAAGTTTGAGGGAGAGTTGAAATATGGAGGTGCCTTAGGAAGTATTTTAGAGGATCTATTTGACATAGACATGGAAAGGGAGATAAAGTACAACCTAGCACTTAATCTATCAGAATTCGTTAATGAAAATCTAGAAGTCATCAATGAAGGAGAGCTAAAAAGGATGCTAAATTCCTACATATCCATGATAGAAGAGAGGGCAGGTAAGATCAGGAGCTAAGAGGTTTTAAACTCCTTAGCTTGCTATTAACTCAAATGATATTAAATTTTACATATAAACTTAAAGTCTTTTTTACAAAGAGGAATAAAAGGTTATGATTACGCAACTCATTACCAAAATAGTGGGAACTAAAAATGAGAGAGAACTGAGAAAACTAAAACCTCTTGTAGAACGTATAAACTCCTTAGAACAATCAGTCCAAAAACTCTCTGATGTTGATCTAGCACAGAAGACCTCGGAGTTCAAAGAGAAGCTATCCAAGGGAGCTTCCTTGGATGAGATTCTTCCCGAGGCCTTTGCTGTTGTAAGAGAGGCATCACGTAGAATTCTTGGCCTGCGTCACTTTGATGTTCAGCTTATGGGTGGTATTGTCCTTCACCAAGGTAAAATCGCTGAGATGAAAACCGGCGAGGGGAAAACCCTGGTTGCCACCCTGCCTGCCTATCTCAATGCCCTTACCGGAAAGGGTATTCATATTGTTACAGTAAACGACTATCTTGCTAAGAGAGATGCGGAGTGGATGGGCCCTATTTATCGCTTTCTTGGTCTGAAAGTAGCCTATCTCCTTAATGGCATGGATGATAGCGAGAGGAAGAGAGCCTATCAGGCTGACATACTTTATGGCACAAACTCTGAGTTCGGGTTTGATTATCTAAGAGACAATATGAAGTATTCCCTTGAAGATATGGTTCAGCGGGGCCATTACTTCGCTATTATAGATGAGGTTGACTCCATTTTAATCGATGAAGCCCGAACCCCTCTTATTATCTCAGGACCATCAGAGGAATCAACCGATCTTTATTACTATGTTGACGAGATAGTGAGAAAACTGAAGAAAGATATCCACTTTACCATTGATGAAAAGAACAAAAGTGCTCACCTTACCGAGGAGGGCATATTCCTGTGTGAAAGGCTTCTGGATGTTAAGAATCTTTACAACCCAAAGAATGTTCGCCTTGTTCATCACATAAACCAAGCTCTCAGGGCACACCATCTATTTAAAAGAGATGTGGACTATGTGGTCAAGGATGGCAAGATCATAATTGTAGATGAGTTTACTGGCAGACTCATGCCTGGTAGGCGTTGGAGTGATGGCCTCCATCAGGCTGTAGAAGCTAAAGAAAGGGTGCGCATTGAAGCAGAAAACCAAACCCTTGCCACCATTACCATTCAGAATTACTTTCGCATGTATGAAAAATTAGCTGGAATGACAGGCACAGCTGAAACAGAGGCTGCAGAATTCAAAGAGATATACAATTTAGATGTGGTGGTAATTCCCACCCATAAGCCGATGATCAGAAAGGATTTTCCAGATATGGTTTTTCGCACTTTCAAAGAAAAAGTAGAGAAGGTAGTGGAGGAAATTGAGGAGAACTATAAAAAAGGCAGACCTGTGCTTGTAGGCACGACCTCTATAGAAAAAAGCGAACTCCTCTCAAAGATGCTCAAGAAGAAAAAAATTCCCCACCAGGTATTGAACGCTAAACATCATGAAAGGGAGGCCCAAATCATTGCTCAGGCCGGCAGATCTCATGCGGTAACCATTGCCACCAACATGGCAGGTAGGGGAGTCGACATCCTCCTTGGAGGCAATCCTGAAGGTTTAGCCAAAGCTCAACTAGAAACAGAAGGTTATGATCTCTCAGAGATCCCAGAGAGGGCCTGGAATGAGGTTCTAGCCTTAGCTAGGCAGGGAGTTAACCCCCTGGAAAAATATCAGGATTACTGGGCTAAGGTTCTTTATGAAAAATACTTGGATTGCATGAGAGATGCGGAGAAAGTAAAAGCCCTTGGAGGCCTCTACATAATCGGCACCGAGAGACATGAATCAAGAAGGGTAGATAACCAACTTAGGGGTAGAGCAGGCAGACAGGGTGATCCTGGAGCAAGTAAATTCTTCCTCTCCTTGGAGGATGATCTTTTAAGACTTTTTGGATCAGAAAAGTTAAAAACCTTTATGGACAAATTAGGTCTACCAGAGGGAGAATCTTTGGAACATCCCTGGCTAAGCAAGGCCATAGAACAGGCACAAAAAAAAGTAGAGGCCTATCACTTTGAAATAAGAAAACATCTCTTAGAGTACGACGATGTTATGAATAAACAAAGAGAGACCATCTATTCTCAAAGAAAGGAGATTCTCACTAGTGCCTCTATCAAAGACTGGATCCTATCTATGATAGAAGAGGAAGTGGAACATCTAGCAAAAGCCAACCTACCACCGGAAAAGGTTATTCCACCTGAGGCTCTTGAAAAATTGAAAGCTTCCTTCAGAGAGATCTTTGCCTTTGAACCAGAGATCAACCATGCTAATCTTGAGTATAGCAACGTTGTAAAGGATCTTACAGAAAAGGTTTGTCTTAGATATGAACAAAAGGAGAAAAACATAGGTCCAGATCTGATGAGGAACTTAGAAAAGTACTTTCTCTTGACAACCATTGATACCCTTTGGAAGGAGCATCTCTTACTTCTTGACCATGTTAAGGAAAGTGTAGGTTTAAGAGGTTACGGACAGAAAAACCCTCTTCAGGAGTATAAAAGAGAGGCCTTCCATCTCTTCGTGGATTTAATGCAGAAGATCAGAGAAACAACCCTTTCCTACCTCTTTCGTGTAGAGGTGAGAGAGGAAGCAGAGCGGGTTCAGGAGATGATCCTTGAAGAAGGCGAAATTGATGAGAACAAGCTTCAGTTCAAGCGGGAAGATCCCTTTCAAGAAAAAGAGTCTAAGTTAGAACCTGTGAGAAGCTCTAAAATAGGAAGAAACGAACCATGCCCCTGTGGTAGTGGCAAAAAATATAAAAAATGCTGTGGCAGAGATATTTTTGAAATGGAGAAGAAACATGAGATGTCCCAAGTGTAGTTACTTTTTTTCTGAAGAGTTGCGTTCCTGTCCTCGCTGTGGTCAGGATATGGGAGCTGAAATCGAAAAACTCGGTCTTTTCCCCATCACAGCCAATGAACCCTTTTTAGATATAGAGGATTTTATCGAGGCTGAGGAAAACTTTGCTAAGAGAAGGACGCTGGAATTTCCTTTGCCAACTGAGTAAGATTAAGGGACTTTACCACCAAAGAAATCCTTCTTCGTGCCTCTGTTTATGTCTTCGGTTTCCTTAAGGGAGTCTCGGTAATATCTTTCAAGAAGAGCCCTTGCTACCTGTGCAGATGATGTCTCTGGATATATCTCAATAAGGTAAAGGAGGCGTTGATAGGCCCCTCTGTAATATTTAATCCTGTGGTAAAAGTTCGCCACATAAAGCTCTTGACTGGCTAAGAGTTCTCTTAGCTCTCTGATACGTTTTTCAGCCTCTAAGTTATAGGGGCTTTGAGGAAAATTTTGCACAAGCCTCTGATAATTTTCAATGGCCTTTTTAGTGAAAGACTGATCCCGGTCTGTGGGCTGTCTTAGTTTATAATATGAGGTGCCTATTTGATAAATCACATAGGGAATGGCTTCGTTATTGGGATAAAATTTTTCGAACTCCTCGTACAAAGCTATAGCCTCTAAGTATTCCCCTGCCCAGAACTTAGTGTCTCCAAGTCTGAGCTCAGCGAGGATGGCTTCAGCAGTGCCTGGATATTTGTTTTTTACCTCTTCGTAATACTGATAGGCTAAATCATATTGGCCCCTTTGGAAATATCTTTCAGCCCTAAACATGAGTTCTCCCAGTGGAGCTTCTTCCTTTATTTTAACATCTTTTGCCTGCCATAATTTGAGAGGATCAGGTACTTTTGCGCAACTTACGAAGAAGGATGAAAGAAGACCAAGGAAGGTAATTAGAAGCCTTCTATTCATGATTCTTTGATATATTCATGGGCATTAAGAGCGGCAACTGCGCCCTCCCCACAGGCATTGATAATCTGGCGAAATCTCTTGCTGACACAATCACCGCAAGCAAATACTCCCGGAACGGAGGTCCTCATCTCTTTATCTGTTATTATAAATCCTTGTTCATCAAGATCAAGCACACCTCTAAGCCAAGAGGTCTCAGGCTCATAACCAATGAATATAAAAACTCCAGCCAATGGTAACTCTTCTTTATCCCCTGTGAGGAGATTTTCCAGGATGACCTTCTCAACCCTTTGTTTTCCAACGATCTCCTTAGGCACTCTGTTCAGTTTGAATTCAATTTTAGGGTTACCCTTTACACGCTCCTGAAGGATAGGAGAAGCCCTGAAGGTTTCCCTTCTGTGGACGAGGTAAACCCTTTTAACAAAACCTGCCAAATACAATGCCTCCTGGAGAGCAGTATCTCCACCTCCTACCACTACCACCTCTTCTCCTCTGAAAAAAGGACCATCGCAGATGGCGCAGTATGAAACTCCCTTTCCAGTTAGCTCTCTTTCCCCAGGGATTCCGAGTTTTCGTGGTTTAGCCCCAAGAGCTAAAATCACCGCCTTTGCCTTATAGGTATCCCCATTAGAGAGGGTAACAACTTTCCCCATATTGCCTTCGTGTAGACTTACCACTTCTCCTTGAACAAGATTTAAACCAAGCTTTTCCGCCTGTTTATTCATAAGTTCAATCAGTTCATAGCCTGAGATCCCATCGGGAAATCCGGGATAGTTCTCAATGAGATCGGTATAGATTACCTGGCCACCAACTGGGCCCTTTTCAATGAGAAGGGTCTTTAAGAGAGCCCTACGGGCGTATAGATAGGCAGTTAGACCCGCAGGCCCTGCTCCGACTATTATCAGGTCAAAGTGTTTATCCTTCACAGAGGATATTTTTAGCCTACAACCTTGTTTAGAGCATTGGCGAGTGTAGCCTTGGAGACAGCTCCTACTATGGTTTCTACTACCTGGCCATCCTTGAAGATTATCATAGTGGGGATAGCCCTGATACCGTATTTACCTGGTGTGACTGGATTTTCATCTACATTTAACTTGCAGATCTTAGCTTTACCCTGATATTCTTCTGCCAACTCATCGATCACTGGAGCTATAGCCCTACAAGGGCCGCACCAGGCTGCCCAAAAATCCACAAGAACTGGTATTGAAGATTGTAAAACCTCCTTTTCAAAATCCTGATCTGTTACCTTACAAGCACCCATCGTTCCCCTCCTGCGATTTTATAGTTGGTCAATAAACAATAGCATAAACCCTAAAATTTACAAGACAAATTAATCCTTAAGGAACTCTCTCTTGGTTAAGACTATCAATCTTTTGTACATCAGTGCCAACTCTTTGGCAAGCTTCTCTCTTTTTAGTAGAAAGTAATTATAAGCTATAGCAGCGGGAATGGCTACCAGAAGGCCCATAGCCGTATTGATTAGAGCCTCTGCAATACCAGGAGCAACAGTTGCCAAGGAGGCACTTCCCTTTTGCCCTATTTCATGAAAGGCTCGCATGATACCCCAAACGGTTCCAAAGAGTCCAATAAATGGGGCGGTATTGGCAGTGGTTGCTAAGAAACCAAGGCCCTTTCCAAGTTGAAGCAAAATCCTCTCCTGCTCCACAAAGGCCTCCTCCTCAATTTCCTTTTCAGCCTCTACTCTTGAGGACTCCCCTTTTTTCCCACTTTCTGAGTAAAAATTGTATATCTCCCCAAAACGGGTCAAAAACCTCTTAAAACTCAGTGTAATTAAATCTCCAGCCTGAGACCTTACCTCCCTGATAAAGTTGGCTAATTCCCTATAGGTATCAAGCCTCGAAGCCCAAGAAAAAAGACTCTCCTTAAAGTTATTTAGCGTTAGATAATTAAGAAAGATATAGTACCAGGAGATAATACTCATCATGAGAAGCACAAAGAGAACAAACTTACCCACTAGGCCTATCTGCCAAAAAAATTTAAAAAACTCCATTTTCACTCTCCCAGAGATGTTCTTCTGTTTTAAATTGAAAGCCAAGATGACTAAAAAAGACCCTCAGACCCGCTAAAGCCTCATCCATGAGTCTATAGGTATAGTCATTGACGAAGGTATTCACGTGTTTAAAAATTGTATCCCTATCTAGCTCCTGAGCGTATTCCCTTAAAAGAGGATATACCTCCTCTCGATGATCTCGTGAGTATTTTAAACTCTCTCTAAAAAGTTTTAACACTTCATCCTTCAATTCCCTAGTAAGATCTCTCCTTATTAAAAAACCTCCTAAGGGTAAGGGCAGTCCGGTTTTGCTCTCCCAGAGACTGCCTAAATCTGTGAGGAGATTTAGGCCATATCGCTGATAGACAAATCTGCCCTCATGGATTAGGACGCCAAAATCAACCTTCTTTGTAAGTAAAGCTGGTATTATCTCTTGGTAGGGAAGATATACTCTTTCATAGCATTGAGGAAAAAAGAGTTCCATCAGGAAATTTGCCGTGGTTAATTTCCCCGGTAAAGCAACCTTCTTACTTGAGAGTTCAAGATCTGCTTCCAAGGATACGAGAATAGGGCCAACACCAAAGCCCATGGCAGTGCCACAACCAAGGATCTCATAGTGGGTTGCTAGATGTGGATAAAGGGCAAAGGAAGTTTTGATAACAGGAAAGAGTGCTTCAAAAGCCCAGTTGTTTAGTCTCTCGATATCAGCAAAAAGGAACTTCAGGGGAAAGGTTGATTTTATCTTTTCTAAGATTAGCCCAGAGAGAATAAAGACATCGTTTGGACAGAATGATAGAGCTATTTCCACTCTCTGATTATACACTCCCAGACCTCTCTTAGTTTCTTCCCTGCTCTCTCTATTTCCCACTCCTTTTCTGGTTCACTTAGCATATTGCTTATCACCCTTACCTCTAGGAGAAAAACCTTTGATCTCCTTGCTGCCCTGCCCACTGCAAAGCCCTCCATATTTTCTCCCAAAACCTGGAACTTGCTTGCAAGATACCGTGCTCTCTTTACGTCATAGGTTGCAGAACAAACGGTAGCCAAGGGTCCTCCCTGAGGATTGAAACCATTAACCTCTAAAAGATAGATCAACTTCTCCGTAAAAACATGGGTAAGAGGACAATAATCAGTTGAAGGGAGATGCTCGGGAAATGAGACCAGATGGGTTTCGTATTGACGACCAAAATCAACGAATTTTTCACAGGTAGCAACCACCACATCACCAATATCAAGATCTGTTTGCGGATAAGCTCCTGCAAAACCTGTTAAAAAGGCAAGGTTTGGCTTTTTTTGTTGAAAAATCTCATAGGCACTAAGGGCAGCTTCTACTGGTCCCATTCCTATGACATGCATATCAATGGGGAGATCCTTTAAAAACCCTGCCTCAAGATCGCTGGGAACGAGAACTAAATTTCTCATAGATGTTCTCTCTCCCCCAAATCATCAGTATATAAAACCTCACCTTCAATTCCCCAATTATAAAGTTCTGCGAGAAAAAAATCAACTTCGTTGTTCCTTATGAAGTTTCCCTCAGATACGAAAGGAAGAAAAAGCCTAATCCTTGGTGGTGATATGCTTAGGACTGATATTTCAGGCTTCGCCTCCTCAGGCATACCTCTTATGCTATCTTTGAAGAGTTTCTTGACAAAGAGCCTAAGATCTTTTTCTGAGTTAAATCTTCTTTTCTCTACCTTAAAGTCTCTCAAAAAAACCTCTTTTTCTCAAAACTTTCTCAGCCTCCTTAATATAGAGACCCAAATAGCGCAAAGGCCTAATTTCTAAATCATCTCTCAGATATCTTAGCGCTGAGGGAATGAATTTGAGGAAGTGTTTTTTACCTTTAAAAAAAGCTAAATTCACATAGGCACCTAAGGCCTGAAGATGTCTTTGGACCCTCATCACAGGGAGGCTCTCACGAAGTGAACTCTCATCAAAGGTCTTATCTATCTCCTTTCTCCGGTTAACATAATAATCCACTAAGAGGGCTCTTACATCGGAGTGGATAAACACATAGGGATCGTGAAGAAGAGAGATAAGGTCGTAACCAGGAGGTCCAATTCTTGCTCCCTGATAATCAATCAAATAAACCCTATTCCTATGAATGATAACATTTTGAGATTGAAAATCACGATGAATAAGGTTTTTGGGATAGCAATGGGCCTCCTTTGCCAGTGAGTCTAACTCCTCATCCAAAAGAGAGTCCCACTTAAGAGAGCAGAGAAAAGCCAAGAACTTCTCCTGAAAATATCGGGACTCCCAACGAAAATGCTCATTATCAAAATATGGAAAGGAAGGTGATGATTCATCAAGATGCAGTGCATGAAGCTTGATCAGCTCGTCGATAACTTTTTTATAGATTTTGATCCTTGCCCTTTCGCTTCCCTCCATCTTCATATAATTGTAAAGTGAGAGATCACCCAAATCCCTGAATAAAACTTCCCTATTCTCCACGTCCACTTTCAAGATCTTCGGGACTGAAAGGCCCTTTGAGTAAAAGTATCGGTTGTAACTAATAGTTCTCTCAAAATCAGATAGATCATCCGACCCCTTCATCTTTACCCTATTCGAACCAAGGCGAAAAAATCTTCTATCGGACCCTCCGTTTCCTATGGGGTATCCGGTGGCAAAGGAAGGAAAAAGGTCCTCAATGCTTAGAGGGATAAAGCCCTCCTTCAGGAGTAACCCATTTCTGAAGCTCCCCTTGATTTCTAAATTTTCGGCAAGGACCACTACATTCTCAAGAGAGGCTCTCTTTTCTACATAAGCCTCGGTCTCTATGGAGACAAAGCCCTTTAGTTTTCTACTCTCGACCATGGCTTTTGGATGAATAAAAAGGTTTTCTCCCTCCTCTTTTAAGAGATGAAAGACACATCGGAGATAACCGGAGGGGGTGCCGACATCAAACCAAGGACCATTCAGTGGAAAAGTGAGGATAGTTTCTCCGACCGAGAGTGCAGAAAGCCAGGCCTCAACCACCGAAGAGGGGCCTTCTGGAAGAAAGTGGAAAATCTCTCGCTCATAGAGGGCTATTCCAGAAAACCCTATACGCTTGTAATCACCACTTTTGGTGGTGTCATCTGAGAGGCCTTTCAGTCTTCCCAGTTCATCAATGATAAGTCTATTTGCCTGGGGATTATCCACAGTTAAGAGAGTAGCCAAAGGTCTGTGTTTCAGATGAAATTCAATAGCTTTAGAGAGGTCGACATCAGTGTATATGTCGCCGTTATACACGATAAAGGTAGTATTCTCAAGAAAAGAACGCGCACCCACGAGGGCACCACCTGTTCCTAAGATCTCCTTCTCATAAAAAAGGCGAAATCCCTTTGAGAGGGGATGAGCTAGGAGGTATTCCTCAAGCTTGTGGGACAAGTGATGAAGATTAAAACCATACTCTTTAGCAGTAGATAGTTGGCTAATTTTATCCAAAATATAGGAGAGCAACGGTTTGCCTAAGAGAGGAACAAGAGGTTTAGGTAAGCGTTGGGTAAGAGGTTTTAACCTTGTACCAAAGCCAGCACAGAGAATGAAGGCCTTCATTTTCAATAGTTCAAGGATAACATAACTCTCTCGTATAAGCAACTCATTGACTGGTTAGGTGGTTTGCAATTTTGAAAAAATGGGATATTTTTGGATTTAAAATTACTCGGAGTTGTTCTTTATGGAAACCCTGATGATTGTTCTTCAAATCATCCTTGCTTTATTCATTATGCTTATTGTCCTTGTTAATGTTACAAAAGGTTCAGAGTATGGAGCCGTATTCAGGGGAGCAGAGGCAATTTTTGGTGGAGCTGGACCAACGAGTTTTCTCAATAAGATCACCATGCTTCTGGTGGTCTTATTCTTCCTAAACTCCCTATTGTTAACCAAAATCTCGTCAAATAAACAAAAGATCCCTTTACCTGAAAAGACTCCAGCAACAAAAGAAGCTCCAAAGGGACCACCTGTTCCAACCCCCCTACCTTTACCACCGAAGGAAGCTCCAGGGAGAGCGCCCTCAAATTAGATGAAAAATGTTGTAATCTTAGGTTCCACAGGGTCTATAGGCACCTCTGCTATAGAGGTCATCAAAGAGTTTCCCCACAGATTTAGAATCTTGGGTTTATCTGCTAAAACAAATTTAGAGAAACTAAAATTGCAGGCTGAAACTTTTAAAGTTCCCTATTTGGCTATTGAAAAGGAGGAGGTTGCTAAAGCTCTTCAGTCCAGTCTTAGTTATCCTGCAGAGGTATACGTGGGTGACAGGGGTTTGGCTGAACTAGCTCAATTGGATGAAGCTGACATTGTTTTGATTAGCGTATCAGGCATTAAGGGCCTCATTCCTGCCTACTATGCCTTGAAATCTGGCAAGAGGGTCGCTCTTGCAAACAAGGAATGCCTCGTTGCAGCAGGTGATTTACTGAAGAATCTCATAAGGGAACATGGTGGAGATATCTTGCCTGTTGACAGTGAGCACTCCGCTCTGTTTCAACTTTTAAAGTGTGATGAGCGTAAATTTGTAAAGAGAATCATTTTAACGGCATCAGGCGGTCCCTTTTTAAATTGGGATATAAAGAATTATGACAGGATAACCCCAGAGATGGCGTTAAAACATCCAACTTGGCAGATGGGTCCCAGAATCACCATTGACTCCGCAACCCTCATGAACAAAGGTTTAGAGGTAATTGAAGCTCAACAGCTTTTTGATTTCCCATTGGAGGCCATTGAGGTTATAGTTCATCCTCAGAGCATAATTCACAGTTTAGTGGAATTGAAAGATGGTTCAATGTTAGCTCATCTAAGTCAACCTGATATGCGTCTTGCCATAAGCTATGCTCTAAACTACCCAGAAAGGTCCACCGTTAACGTGAAACCCCTTGATCTGACAGAACTTGCTAGTCTGACCTTTCACAAGGTAGATCATGAGAGGTTTCCCTCTATTACTCTGGCTTATGAGGCTGCCCGAAAAGGACATCCATATCCCCTGATTTTAGAAGCCAGTGACGAAGCACTTGTTGAGGCCTTCCTTAAAGGAATTATTAGCTTTAGAGAAATACCATACTTTATTGAAAAAATTATAAATGAATTTAAATTTACTACTAAACCTGAAAAAGATCCAGAAAACTACCTTGATTTTCATCGTCAAGTAAAGGATTACACCTTAAATTTGATAGAGAGGAAGAGAGCATGATTACCTACATTGTTGCGACCATAATAGTTATCGGATGGCTCGTTTTTATTCACGAGCTTGGCCATTTTTTGGCTGCAAGAAGAATGGGGGTAAAGGTAGAGGTCTTTTCCTTAGGCTTTGGGCCCAGGCTTTTGGGGTTTATTAGGGGAGAAACAGAATATAGAATCTCAGCTATCCCTCTTGGTGGTTATGTCAAGCTCTACGGTGAACACCCAGAGAGTTTACCATCCATAGTGGAAACAGAAAAGGCCTTTGCCTTCAAGAAGACTTGGCAGAAGGCTTTCATCGTTATATCAGGCCCTCTGGCTAATTTTATCTTTGCCTTTATTGCCTTTTGGCTTATCTTTGTGCTTATTGGAAAAACCTACACTCCTCCAAAGATAGGAGAAGTCCTTCCCTCCAGTCCTGCTGAAAAGGCAGGCCTTAAAGCAGGAGATCATATTTTAGAGATAAATGGTAAATCCATCAAAAGCTTTGAAGACCTACTTATGGAATTGAGGCGTAAAGACACCCCAGATCCCATTTTGCTAAAGGTTAAGAGAGGTTCTGAGGTTTTAGAATTCTCTATTGTCCCTCAGATGGTTGAAGGCACAAATCTCTTTGGAAAAAAGACCCGCATCCCAATGCTTGGGCTTAAGGCTTCTCCTGAACAGGTAGAGGAAAAGTTTGGTCCCATCTCTGCTCTCTTGCTTGCCAGCCAGAAGGTCTATGATTTCACTGCTCTTACCTTTTTAGCCATTTATAAGCTTTTCACCGGAGAGCTTCCCTTTTCAACCTTAGGTGGGCCTATAACCATTGGCAAGTTTGCAGGTGAGTCTGCCAAAATGGGCTTACTTGCCTTTGTGACTTTTATGGCTCTCCTTTCCATAAATCTAGCTGTGATTAATATTTTACCACTTCCTATGCTTGATGGAGGTCACCTAGTCATTTTTGGTATAGAAGCTATAAAAGGAAGCCCTCTGCCTTTGAAAACTCAGGAATTGCTCTTTAAAATTGGTCTTATTTTGATCATAGGACTCTCGGTAGCGGTCTTTTACCATGATATCCTAAAATTACTCTCTGGATGGAAGTTCCCCTAATACTTGCCATAGAAACAGCTGGTTTGAGAGGGGGGCTTGCTCTTTATGAGCAGGGCCTTCTTGGTGAAATCAACTTCTATGCCCAACAATCCTATTCAAACATAGTCCTTGAGTATTTACCAAAGCTTTTAACTCAAACGAAAAAGAAATTAGAGGATATCACCTTTGTCGCCGTAGACATTGGGCCAGGGAGTTTTACCGGCTTAAGGGTTGGGCTCTCCATTGTTAAAGCCCTCTCCCTTGTCTACGATTTTCCCATACTTCCCATTGTAAGTCTTGAAAGTTTGGCCTTTCGTTTTTGGGGAATACCCTTGCCTATCGTTTCCCTCATAGATGCCCACACTCAGGAGGTCTTTGTAGGGGTCTATAGATGCACACCTCATGGGATATCAGTGTTGAAGGGTCCTGTATTGACCCCCTATAAGAGACTTCCGGAGTTAATAAGAGAAAAATCTCTCTTTGTGAGCGAAAGCCTTGAGAAGTGGGAAGACTTTTTAGCAAGGGAGCTTGGAGATCTCTTTTTAAAGCCGCCCTTTAAAGTGTCTATGAGGGCAAGCTTGCTTTCTGAGCTTGCCCTGTTAAAATGGTATAAGGGAGAAATCAATCCAATTAAAGCTGAAGAGCTCTTGCCGCTATATCTAAAGGTCTCTGAAGCTGAGCGAAAAAAATGCTTGTCTATTTAATTAGACGGCTGTTCATTCTTTTAATCACCCTCTGGGGCATCACTGTCATATCCTTTGGCATGCTTCATCTTGCACCTGGTGGTCCTCTAAGTCCTCTCACTGAGTTTAATCCCAAGATGACTCCAGAGTTCAGAGAAAAACTGGTAAAGATGTACGGGTTGGATAAACCTATTCATATCCAGTACTGGAACTGGCTAAAGGGAATTGTTAAACTTGATTTTGGCAGATCCTTTTCTCTTGATCAAAGACCTGTGTGGGATAAAATCAAAGAGAGATTACCAATTACCCTTTTGATTAACACACTAGCCCTCATTCTAATTTTGCTTATAAGCATTCCCCTTGGGGTGCTCTCTGCCATTAAGGCTGGAACCAAAACAGATCAAGTTCTTACCTTTTTCACCTTTTTTGGGTATGCTATGCCAAGCTTTTGGCTGGCTCTTTTACTTATGATGGTCTTTGGTGTGAAACTTCAGATTCTTCCCATATCAGGCCTGCATTCCGTAGTTGGCTATGAACAGATGAGTGGTTGGGAAAAGTTTATAGACTGGGTTAAACATCTCTTATGTCCACTTTTTGTGGCAACCTTTGGAGGAATTGCCGGCTTTTCTCGTTACCTCAGAAATTCCCTAGTGGAGGTCTTACATGCCGATTACATAGTGTATGCCCGTGCCAAAGGACTGCCTGAAAGGGTTGTTATCTTCAAACACGCTCTCAGAAATGCTCTCCTGCCAATGATAACTCTCCTTGGCTTGTCTTTGCCAGGTCTCATTGGAGGAAGTGTTATCTTCGAAACTATATTTGGTATCCCTGGTCTTGGCCAATTGATGTGGCAGGCAGTAATGAGCAGAGATTACCCTGTTATTATGGCTAATCTGATACTAGTATCCTTTCTAACGCTGCTAGGTAATTTTTTAGCAGATCTAGGCTATGCTCTGGCTGATCCAAGGATAAGGCTTGGCGAGAAAAAATAGAAATGTTACGTAAAATCATACAGACGAAAGAAGGTCTCTTTTCCGCAATAGTTCTTGGTATTTTGGTTTTAACCGCGCTACTGGGTCCAATTCTCTATCCCTATCATCCCTATGAGATCAATGTGGAAAAAATTCTTCAAGCCCCAAGCCTTAAACACCCATTAGGCACCGACCTTCTCGGTAGAGACCTCCTTAGTAGAATGATCTACGGGGCTAGAATTTCCTTGCAGGTAAGCGTGGTGGCAGTAGGGATATCTCTTATCATAGGTATCTTTCTTGGAGCTATAGCTGGTTATCTAGGCAGTTGGGTTGATCAGACAATATCCAGATTTATAGATATAATGCTATGTTTTCCCACAATTTTCTTGATACTTGCTGTCATTGCCTATCTAGAACCTTCTATACTTACCATCATGATTGTTATTGGGTTGACTAGCTGGATGAGTGTGGCAAGACTAGTTCGGGCAGAGTTTTTAAGTTTAAAGGAGAGAGAATTTGTTCTCTCTGCTAAAATCTATGGTGCAAGCACCTTTAGAATCATTTTTAAACACATATTACCTAATGCTCTTCCACCTATTTTAGTCTCTGCATCCCTTGGCATGGGACATGCTATCTTGATTGAATCTGCCCTCTCTTTCTTAGGAATTGGGGTTCAGCCACCCACACCCTCTTGGGGGAACCTTTTAATTGAGGGAAAAGAGACCATGGAGATTGCCTGGTGGTTATCTGTCTTCCCTGGTCTTGCTATTTTGATTACCGTTTTAGCATTTATTCTCTTGGGAGAGACCCTTCAAGAGATTTTAAATCCGAGAAAAAGATAAATGCCGAGGGCGGGACTCGAACCCGCACGGGTGCAGAACCCACTAGCCCCTCAAGCCAGCGCGTCTACCTAATTCCGCCACCTCGGCTAAGCCATATGTATAATTAATATAACCTCTTCTTCTATCTTTGTCAAGCTTTATTTGAAATACCTGCAGGCCTTAAAATAATACCTTAACCTAATCTGAGCTTTTACTTAGGTCAAAAAACCCTATTTCACTTCATATTCAGATACCCAGAGATCATGAAGGTTACAAAAGCTGGTTGCATAGATCTTTCCTTTAAAGCCTTGAGGAAGTTGATAGGTAGACTTGGCCTCTCTGTCATTAGGAGTGAAAACCTTTGAGCCTAAGAAGTTGCCCTTTTCGTCAACTAAGGTATGCCTCACTATAAAATGAGCCTCGGTCATAACATGATAAGTAAAGACAGTGACCCTATCACCCTGAACTTCAATAATGGGCGCATGGCTCCCAGCTTTGCCCTTCCAGATACCCTCATTATCTTTGGTATAAATTATTGCCTTGAGATAAGGCGGAAGATTTGCTGGAAGGTAAGCATGAGCCTTTGGCGTGTTGATAAGATCTAAAAGACTTAATCCACCTGCACTAGCCAACAAAATCCTTAAAAAATCCCTTCTTTCCATAATACCACCCCCAAAATTATTTAATTTCCATAATAAATTTTAATATATTCTAACTTAAAATTCAAGTAGAATATTTGTAAATATTTTGTTAATATCCTATAAGTTCCAATACTTTCTGCTTATTTTTCAAAACCACCCTTGACTTTAGGTATAACCTTAAACATAATCCTATATAGATGGTAATCAAAAAACAACAATCAAAAGGAGGTGGTCTTCTATGGCCATTTATGTTGTACTGAGTAAGCTCACTGATTCTGGCAGAGAAACGCTGAAAGAAAAACCTCACCGGATTTTTGAGGTAAACAAGGAACTTGAGGCCATGGGAATTAAGGTTTTACAACAATACGCAGTCCTGGGACCATATGATTTTGTTAACATCATAGAGGCTCCCGATAACGAAACTGTTATGAAGATGTCCATTGAGCTAGGCTCTCGTGGTACCGTAGAATTAACAAGTCTTCCAGCAATAAGGGTAGATGAACTTTTAAAGATTATTGGAAAATAATTTGATTTTTAGGGGGGTCCCCCCCTTTGTATTTCTACCTGTATATTTCCACTCTATTTTTTACTCTCTTTAAAATTGTACTTAGATATCTTCTTTCAGAGTCTGTCATAATGGAAATAGCAGTTCCTTTTCGACCTGCCCTACCAGTCCTTCCTATTCTGTGAATATAAGAGTCGGAATCCTTCGGAAGGCGATAATTTATAACAAGTTCCACATCCCTGATATCCAAGCCCCTTGAAGCCACATCGGTTGCGACTAGAATGTAAAAAACTCCTTCTCTAAATTTTCTCAGGATTGTCTCTCTCTTCTTCTGAGGATAGTCACCATGTAAGGCTTCTACCTTAAAACCCTGCTCCCTTAAGCCTACAGAGAGAGATTCAGCCTCCCTTTTTGTGTGGGTAAAGATTATGGTCTTACTGTCGGGTGCTGCCTGCAATAATCTTATCAACTTTTCCCATAAACCCTTTTCCGAGGTCTGATATACTTTCTGGGTTATGGATTCTAAAGTAGGATCTTCTGGTTTAATCTTTATTATACCATAGTCTTCTTTTAGAAATTTCTCCGCTAAGTTGGTAACAACTCTATTAAAAGTTGCTGAAAAAAGCAAGGTCTGTCTATCCTTAGGGGTTGCAGAGATAATCTCTTCTATATCCTCGATGAAACCCATTTCCAACATCCTATCTGCCTCATCTAAAACCAGATACCTTACCTTGTGTAGTTTTAAATAACCTCTACCCAGAAGATCCTTTACCCTACCAGGGGTTCCAACAACAATGCTATTAAGTCCCTTTTTCAAAAAATCAATGTGTTTTTGCAGGGGCTTTCCACCGTAAACGGTCAATACAAACAATTTTTTAACTTTTCCCAATTTCCTGAGTTCTTCCGATACCTGAAGGGCAAGCTCTCTAGTTGGCACAAGAATGAGTGCCTGCACCCCCTTTATAGAGGGATTTATTCTCTCTACAAGAGGTATACCAAAAGCTGCTGTTTTACCAGTGCCAGTTTGAGCTTGGGCAATGAGATCTTTACCAGATAAAACCTGCGGTATGGCTTCTCTCTGAATAGGAGTTGGAGTTTCATACCCCAAAAATTCGATTCCCGCTAAAACCTCTCTTGACAGACTAAGATCCTTAAATGACATGTAACAACTCCTCCCTTTGTTTTTTACTTAGGAGTAGTACTTAAAGGAAAACTATGATAGCTTTGACCTTTTTAAGACTGGCTCCTAAATTTTATAAAAAATAATACACCTTTATAAAAAATAAAGGACCCTTATCTAAAGATCTTATAAATTCTACACCTTTTTAGATTCTTTACGAGGGAGCTTACTTATGTCTTCTTTTATAGCATACAGGACCTTGAATTTCTTGTTTAGTTCCTCTAAGAAAGCCTCCTTTTTAGATGGGGATAATTCCTCTATTCTAACAAAAACCATTCTCTTTTGATCAACTCCGGTACTTTTGGCGTCATTTCCTTCCATAGGAATTGCCGTTTCTTCTCTCCAAGTTAACAAACTGTGCACCGCCACTTCAAACCCTTTCAATATCTGAAATAGTTCTAACAATTCATGATGATGATTTATAAGTAAACTGATTTGAAAGGGACTGTGATATATTCCGGTGATATTAACAAAAAGCTTAAAAATGTCCGTCTGGGTTATGATCCCAATCACATAGCCTTCTTCATTTACCACAGGAAGACCGGAAATTCTATTTTCCAACATGAGAACTGCAGCATACTCCACTGTGTCCTTTGGACGAACTGTGAGAGGATCCTTGGTCATCACATCCTTTAACTTCATTTCTGAAAGTAGATAATACATCTCATGAACATCAAGAGCAGTAATTTTAGATGGTGTTACCTCCTTTATATCTCGGTCTGTTACGATACCAACCAATTTTCCATCTCTTGTCACAGGGATCCTTCGAATTTGATGTTCCTTAAGTACCTGTAGAGCTTTCATAATAGAGGTATTTTCATCCAAGGTAACAACATGCTTTGACATCCAATCTTGTACCAGCATAGGATCCTCCTTTAGCTTAGTCCTCCATAACTATGTAACCCTGATAACAGGAAATTGACCCCAAAATAGGTAAATATCACGGCAATAAATCCTATCAGTGAGATCAGTGCGATCTTTTTTCCTTGCCAGCCTCTGATTAGACGAGCATGAATAGCTCCAGCATAAATGAACCAGGTGATGAGAGACCAAGTTTCCTTTGGGTCCCAACTCCAGTAGTTACCCCAGGCCTGATCTGCCCATATAGCTCCGGTAATTATGCCAATGCTTAACCAAAAAAATCCAAAAAGAATGCTTCTATACATGAAATTATCAAGTACTATCTTTGAGGGCAATTTATCCTTTAGAAAGGATTTATCAGCTAAAAGATAAAAAAGTCCAACGACAAAGGCAACAGCAAAGGCTGCATATCCCAAGAAACAGGTTATCACATGTGCTATAAGCCAGTTGCTCTTTAAGGCTGGAATAAGGGGCTTGATGGAGGAGTCCGTGACAAAGCTTGCAAAGGCCATAATGAGTGAGGCAAGTATAAATACCAAACTTCCAAAGACCTTACGAGGAAGCCTAAACTCCCAAAATAGATATAAACCCGCTAAAGATAACCCAAAAAAAACCAAAGACTCATAAAGATTAGATAGGGGAACATATCCATAGCCTGTTTGATAGGTTTGAATCCACCTGATAACAAAACCATAGAGGTTAGCTATAAAGCCTGCCCAGGCAATGGTTGATCCCCAAAAAGATCCCCTCTCCCAGTTAAAAATCCAATAAAGTAGATAGTTTATACCAGCAACAAGATATACAAAAGTTACAAGACTAAAGATCAAAGCATTATCAGGAACAGGGGATCTCTCAAAAAAGGCTAAGGCCAAGTAGATAAAAAGAGCTAAAAGAAGACCATATAAAGGACTCTTATATTTCATATGTCAAACCCCCTTTTGCTTATATCTTAATCTACAATATATATCTTTTCCAAAAAAAAGGCAACATAAAAATTACTTATCCATTTAAACTATTGATAACTAAATCTTTTAGCCTAACACAAATTTCTTGCCAATCTCTCTCTTGCCTCTCCACACTGTCCATAAAGTCCTCCAATTCTCTGGTAAACTCTTCGGATATGTATTGGAAAAATCTCTGAGAAAGATGATGGTAAACCTTTTTCCCGAGATTTGTGGGCACGAGGCTTCCATTTTTAAGCTCATATACATAATAGCGCTGCAAAAGGGTTGAGACAATTTCGGCATAGGTTGAGGGTCTTCCCAGGCCTCTCTTTTTCATCTCCTGTATGAGACTTCCTTGATTAAAAAGAAAGACTCGAGGGATCTTGTGAAGTTCAATCTTTTCCGGTTTAAGGTCCTCTTTCCATTTGAAAAGCGGAGGCGATTTCCATATTAGATTAAAGCTATCTTTAAGGATGGCAAGATTTAGGTGTTCTTCCCATGTATGAGAGGGCACTTGGAAATTAAAGATTCCTTTTTTAAGCTTCATTGGTGCACATTGACTAGCCATAAATCTTCTGAATATCAAATCGTATATCCTCAAAGAGTCTTTGGTATTTTTAAAGGTAAGCAAACCGTGAGCCAATCTTATCTTTAGCTCACTAATATCCCAGGGATGAGTTGGTCTAATGCCTTCATGGGCCCCAACTTTTGACCACTCTCGGGGATAAAATATCTCCAAACCTAAGTTTTTTTCTATGTAAGGTTTAGCTACCTGATATCTTCCAACCTCTGAGATACGTGTTGAATCAGTGCGATGATAGGTAATAAGTCCAAGTTCAAAGAGCTCTTGAAGCAAGTCCATGGTATGAGAGGTTGAAAAACGAAAATTAACATAGGCCTCTTCTAAGATAGTATCCGTGGTATATGGTGGAGGTGGATTAAGCTCTTCCTCGGTTTCCCCTAAAAGAGTAACCCTAAGCTGAGGCATCTCCTCCATTAGCCTCTTTGCCCTATCCTCCTCCTCGAAATCAAGGCTAAAGGGAAGCTCTCCCAGGGTGAAACCGATACGGAACCTGTAGGTTTTGGCCTCCTCTGCGCGCTTTATAACCCAGCCTAAAACAGGCGTCTGAACACGTCCTGCTGAAAGGGTCCTCTTTCCAAAGGTCTTCCATAGCTCCCTTGATAGAGAAAAACCTACCCATCTATCCGCTACCCTTCTTGCTAGTTGAGCCTTGACCTTGGCTAGGTTTATCTCTCCAGCCTGCTCCAGGGCCTGTTTAAAGGCCCTTGGAGTTATCTCATGAAACTCTAATCTCTTTATGTTACTCTGAAAAGGTCTAAGATTGATAAAAAGGTCGTAGGCAATCTTTTCACCCTCAGAATCAGGGTCAGAGGCTATGAAGGTCTCCGTAGAACAAAAGGCAAGGGATCTTAGGGCAGTGACGAGCTCGCCCTTGTCATAAACCTCTCCATGTTCGTTATGATCCTCATCGACAAACTCTTCTCCTCTATCCCTAAAGATCTTTATCGAGTCAAAGAGAGGATAAAAATTTCTCCCTTCTTCTAGCACTCCATATAGGCCCTCCTTTCTTGACAGATTGAAAAGATGGCCCATACAGGCACACACTGAAAGGAGCGTATTTTCCATAGGTATTTCATAAACCCATAGATTCTTGATTCTCCTTTTAGATGGTTTACCGAAGAAACCAGCAATGGTCTTTGCCTTATGAGGTGATTCTACGATTACCAGATAATTCCTAAAATCAAGATTTAAGTCCCTGAGATTTTTTCTCTCCTCTCTTACCATGTTATCTATTGACTTAAGATCCTCCTGCTCGACCTTTTGAAAATCGGGTTCTTCACCCAAAAAGACCTTCAACCTTCTCTTTAGGCTCCTGAAGGCTTTACCATTATCAATCAAAAGAATAGAAATACCAGGCAACAACCCCTTGGCAGTGAGTCTTGACACTCTGCCTGAGCCCTGGAGGTATACCTGGGCATTACCTAACACCACATAATACTTCCCACCGTCCACTTCAAGAAACACCTCATCGGAGGTCATCAATTTTTCTATGAAACTCTGATCCTGAAGCTTTAAGACTAGAAAATCTCTTATATTTTCAACCTTTTTCTTTAAACCCTCATACTGAGAGAGCGAGTCCTCCTTAAGCGTTAAATACTTCCGAAGATAATTGAGGTATGAGAGGGATTGTAGTCTCTCTTCATCTTCAAAGAGTGGCAAAAGGGAGAGCAGGAGATTATATAGAAAGGGAATAGCTAAAGGCAATTCAAAGGTATCACCGCTTTTTAACAAAGGAAAGCGATGTTTAGGAACTCCCAAAAAAAGTGCATATCTCAGGACCTCTGGAAGATCAATCCCTCTTAAAAGGGGATTACCAAGGTGCGCTAAACCCACCGCAATCTGAACCTCTTGACTTTCGAGACTATTAAGTAATTCTTCTTCATCAACCTCTAGGTAGGAAATCGCCTTTACACCATTTTCCGAGAAATATTTTGTGACCCTCTCAACACCCTCTCGTCCATAGGCTTCATCAACAAAAACCAGCCCGCCACCATTCAGGCTGTGAACTATGCTAAGGGCCTCTCTTGCCAAAGTGTCTAATTTGCAATCTCCAACCTCTAAGTAAAGATCTTTGACTTTTCTCAGAGTGGATACGAAACGGGTAATCTCAAAGCCAAGAAGGTTCTGAAAAAGAACAGCACGACTGGTCTTTGGCTTAAGGGTAGCGGAGGATATAATGAGTCTTTTTTGGTTATTTTTGTGACGTTCCTTGATCTTTCCAAGTTGAAAAAAATCTTCCTCTTCCTTTTGTCTTTTCAAAGCCAAAGAGACTTCCTTTGGTGTAAATCCCAAAAGATAAAAGAGCTCCTCCACATTCTTACCGCTTTTTAGAAAAGAATCTACGTCATCAACAAAGATGAGAGAGAAATCCAATTTCTTAAGAATGTCAAACTGGCGGTGAAAAAAGGCCTGGGTACAGACAAAAACATCAAAATCTCCCCTTTCAAGAAGGCCCTTTTCTTTGGCTGAACCTGTGTATGAGAGGATCTTTTTACTCTTTATGAAATCCTTGGTGGAGATCTCCTTTAATCTTTGCAATCGTTCAGTGAGATGAGAGACAAGGACCTTAGTTGGAACCAGTATCAAGGTCTTTTCGGCGTTTAAAAGTGCGGCAAGAAGGCCAAAGGTCGTTTTCCCTGTTCCTGTGGGGGCAACAATAGCAAAGGATTCATTAAGATAAAACCTTTTTGCCCAACCTATCTGGAGTGAGGTGGGAGAGGTTCCCACCATCTCTTTAAAAACCTCATTGAAAATGGCTACCCTCTCCTCTACTCTGGCAAAATTTTTCAGATCCTTAAGTCTTTTTCTGAGGGCAAGGGTTTTCACAACCTCCGTAAAGGGCATTGAAGTGGTGGGTATAAGTTTTTCTGGCAGACATTTTATGCATGGCAGTCCTCGAGCTAGTCTCTCATCAGAGATAATTCCTCCGCAATTGTGGCAGCCCTTTGCTAAATAGAAAAGCATGAACCCTCTCCGAAATAATGTGTAATTTATAATAGAAGAAAATGTAAAAATTCCAAGGGGTTTCCTTTTTTCTCAACCTATGTTATAAATTATGAAGTATGTTTAAAGGAACCACGATAATAGCAGTAAGAAGAGAGGGCAAAGTTGCTATGGCCGGAGACGGCCAGGTGACCTTTGGAAATACGGTCCTGAAACAGGGTGCCAAAAAGATAAGAAAGCTTTATAAGGGACAGGTTTTAGTGGGTTTTGCTGGAGCTACCGCAGATGCTCTGACACTCTTTGAGAAGCTGGAAAAAAAGCTAGAAGCCTACAGCGGGCAATTGCTTCGCGCAGCAGTGGAATTGGCTAAAGACTGGAGAACAGATAAAATCCTTCGCAGGCTGGAAGCTTTTATCATCGCCGCAGACAAAGATCATCTACTTTTGATCTCAGGCGCTGGAGATGTGGTGGAACCAGATGAAGAGGTCTTAAGTATTGGCTCAGGTGGTCCCATGGCTTTAGCCTCAGCTAAAGCCCTCTTAAGACACACTAATCTATCGGCAAGAGAAATTGCAGAGATATCCTTGAGAATAGCTAGTGAGATCTGTATCTACACCAATACCTTTATCACAGTGGAGGAGCTATAAGTGAACACCGAAGAAAGGGAACTGACACCAAGGGAGATCGTAGCAGAGCTTGATCGCTATATCATAGGACAGGCCAAAGCCAAAAGAGCTGTAGCCATTGCCCTTAGAAATCGTTGGAGAAGAAGAAAGCTTGCTGATCCTATCAAAGAGGAGATCTATCCAAAGAACATTCTCATGATTGGTCCAACTGGGGTTGGTAAAACTGAAATCGCTCGACGCTTAGCAAAATTAGCAAGAGCTCCTTTTATCAAAGTAGAAGCTACCAAGTTTACCGAAGTAGGGTATGTGGGCAGAGATGTGGAATCCATGGTCAGGGATCTGACCAGTGTGGCTGTACAAATGATTCGTGATGAGGAGGAGAAAAAGGTCCATGCTAGGGCAAAAGAGTTGGCAGAAGAGCGAATAGCTGAACTTTTGCTTCCCCAATCATCACCTCGGGTTAGCTACGACAGCCAAACTAAGGAGAAATTCATAAAAATGCTCAGGGACGGAGTACTTGATGAGAGGGAGATTGAAATTGAGATAGAACCTAGAGACAAAATGCCTGCCATTGAAATACTTGCGGCTTCAGGTCTAGAAGATATTGAAATGCAGCTTAGAGAGATGTTCTCAACATTTATGCCTCTTCGGACTAAGAAGAGAAGACTTAAGATAAAAGAGGCCCTACCTCTGATCATCAAGGAGGAGGCAGGTAAGCTCATAGACATGGATAAAGTGCTTCGCGAAGCCATTCATCGCACTGAGACTAGTGGCATAATCTTCATCGATGAAATTGACAAAATCGCAAGTAGAGGTGAAACCACTGGCCCAGACGTCTCCCGAGAGGGTGTCCAACGAGATCTCCTTCCCATAGTGGAGGGAACGACGGTGAATACCCGCTACGGTATGGTTAGGACAGATTACATCCTTTTCATTGCCAGTGGTGCCTTTCACACCGCCAGACCATCAGACCTAATCCCCGAACTTCAGGGAAGATTCCCCATCCGAGTAGAATTAGACTCTCTCACAAAAGAGGACTTTATACGCATTCTCACTGAGCCTGAAAACGCCATACTAAAGCAGTATCAGGCACTTTTTAGCACTGAGGGGGTTGAAGTTGAATTTACCCCTGAAGCCATTGAAGAGTTAGCCCAAATTGCCTTTGAAATCAATCAAAAAATGGAAAATATCGGTGCACGAAGGCTTTACACCGTTGTAGAGAAAGTCTTAGAGGATCTCTCCTTTGAAGCCCCTGATATCGCCCCTACAAAGGTCATCCTAACTCCCCAATATGTAAGAGAAAGGCTAAGTGACATCATTGAAAGAGAAGAGCTGATGAAATTCATCCTCTAAAATGGCCTCGCGCAGGGTCCTATTCTTCACTGGAATCGTTGGCAATACCTTAGAGTGGTATGATTTTATAGTTTATGGTTACTTTGCCAGTCAATTTGCAAAGCTATTTTTCCCAAGTAAAGATCCTTCTACATCCCTAATCCTAAGCTTTTCCGCCTTTGCCGTGGGCTTTTTCTCAAGACCATTAGGTGCTCTTTTTATCGGTTATCTTGGAGATAAAAAGGGAAGAAAACCAGCCCTTCTCGTCTCCATCATTCTAATGGCTATTCCCTCCCTTCTGATAATCTTCCTTCCAACCTATGAGACCATTGGCATCGGTGCTCCCCTGATTTTAACCTTCCTGAGACTTCTCCAGGGGTTCTCTGCCGGCGGAGAATACACCACCTCTGTTGCCTTTTTACTGGAACACAGTCCACCAGAAAGAAGAGCTCTCTGGAGTAGTCTTAACCTACTGGGAGCAATCTTTGGGATCCTCTTGGGCTCCCTAACGGCAACCTTGTTACACTATGTATTAGATCAGAGGACCTTAGATGCCTATGGCTGGCGAATAGCTTACCTTCCAACGGTCTTTCTCGCTATTGTTGGTTATGTGATAAGAAAACATACCTATGAAACCCCTGCTTTCTTAAGAGAGCAACTATCTCCCCTCAAAGGCTTCCCCCTACTGTATGCACTAAGACACCATCCAAGAGCTTTCCTACTTACCCTAATACTTTCTATGGTTCAGGGGGTTGCCTTTTATATTCTATTTGTCTATTTCCCCACCTACTTTTCCCGCTACCTAAATTTACCCCCTACTCAAGCCCTACTCTCAAACACCCTAGCCATGACCCTGCTTTGTGTCTTAATCATTCCCTGTGCATATCTATCAGATCGTCTTGGAAGAAGACCTCTTTTTATCTTTTCATTGGCCCTCTTTGCTGGGCTATCCTTTTGGCTAAATAGATACCTCTTAGATGGTGCTTTTTCTGGAATTTTAGCTATTCATATCACCTTTGCCCTTATATCCGGATTCTTTATGAGTATCTTACCAGTAACCCTTGCGGAACTCTTTCCCGTTAAGGTCAGAAGCACTTCCTTTGCCGTGCTCTATAACGTCTCTTTAGCCCTTTTTGGAGGAACAGCCCCGATGCTTGCCACCTACTTTGTTGACAAAAGACACTTTCTCCTCTTTCCCGGAGCCTATCTCTCCGTAGTTACTGCCCTTGCTTTTGTATTCGTTCTCCTTTTCTTGCCAGAGACTCATCCACTAAGGGCCAAAGGTTCTGCCCAAAGGTCATAGATACCACTTTTTACGATCTTCACCTTGATCAAATCTCCAGGCATAAGGGAATTTCTTCTGTTCTTTAAGTAAGTTATTCCATCAATCTCGGGTGCCTGAATTTTGGTTATACCAAAGGGCCTTCCACACAGATCCTCCCCCAAAACCAAGAGCTCTTCTTCTTGACCAATCCTTCCTTCTAGCAAAACCTTAGTGATGTCCTTCTGTTGTCTTAAAACCTCTCTTTTCCTTCTTTGTCTCTCTCTGTAGGGAATCTGATTCTGATAAGCTGCTGCTTCTGTGCCCTCCTCGGGATAAAAGGGAAAGACACCTAAGTAATCGAATTTAGCTTCCCTTAAAAACTCCATTAAAAAGGAGAACTCCTCCTCTTCCTCCCCAGGAAATCCCACTATTATGCTGGTTCTAATGGAAGAGGAAGGATTTAGTCTTTTGATGTAGCTGATAAGAGAGAGGACTTTTTCGGGAGAATATCCCCTCTTCATTCTCTTTAGGATTTCTGGGTGGGCATGCTGTATAGGGATATCAAAATAAGGAACAACTTTAGGGATACTTAGCAAATTCTCTATGAAAGGCTCTTTAATATGCAGTGGATGAAGATAAAGAAGACGGATCCTAAATTCATAGGGTAGATGTGAGATTCTCTCCAAGAGCCTAAGTAGGGCATCTCTTTGATTCATATCCCTACCATAGGAGGTGATATCCTGTCCCACAAGAATAATCTCTTTTACACCGATCTTTAGGAGGTTTTCTACCTCCTTTAGCAACTGTTCCATTGGTTTACTGCGAAAGGGCCCCCTTATCTTGGGGATAGTGCAATAGCTACAGCGGTGATTACATCCTTCAGAGATCTTTAGGTAAGCAAAAAAGGGGTTATCCGTTAAAACCCTTTCTACCGGTTCTTCTTTACTGAAATACCTATAAGACTCAATGCCGTAGAACTCATCCACCTCTGGCAAAAGAGCCTTTAGCTCAGGTTCTCCATATCTTGCAGGGAGACATCCAGACACAATGAGCTTTTGTGCTTTTCCCTTGTTTGATCCAAGTTCAAAGATATGTTCCAAAGCCTCTTCAATAGAGGGTTTGATGAAGGCACAGGTATTTACCCAAAGAAGCTCTGCATCTTCAGGGTTTAAAGTGAACTCATAGCCTTGCTGTTGAAAAATATAGAGCAATTTTTCGAAATCACTTTTATTTTTAGGGCAGCCAAGGCTAACGGGATAAATTTTTTTAGAGACTTTTGATTTGCTGGATTTCATTTTGCTCTTTTAGATAGATGATTCGTGTCTTAAAGTAGGGCAGATCTCCCTCTCCAACCCAGGCGTAAGCGGCAATAATTAGCTGATCACCCACTTCACCAAGCCTTGCCGCAGCACCATTCAAGATCACCTGCCCCTTTTCCCCCTCAATCAAGTAGGTCTCAAAGCGCGCTCCGTTGTTGATATTGTAAATCCACACTGCCTCAAAGGGCAAAAGACCGGCTCTGTCCATGATCTCCTTATCTAGGGTCAAACTGCCTTCATAGTAAAGGTTCTTATCAGTAACCGTTGCCTGCTGAATCTTTACTTTCAGCATCTTTCTCAGCATAGCTCCTCCCTATAGATCTATAATCTTATTATCAATAAGCCTGGTTTTACCAACGAAGACAGCCAAAGCCACCAAAACTGGCCCTCTAATCTCCTCAACACTTTGCAGAGTATGAGGGTGGACAATCTCCACGTATTGAACCTTAGTGTGAGGAAAACTCTCAATGTATTCTTTTGTGAGTTCTCTAATCTTTGTTAAGTCCCTCTCCCCTCCAAGGATTAATCTCTCTACAAACTTAAGGGCTTGATAGAGGGAAAGGGCAGATCTTCTCTCCTCTGATGAGAGATATGTATTTCTTGAACTCATAGCTAACCCATCTTCTTCCCTAACAATGGGATGTCTCAGTATTTCCATATCCAAATCCAAGTCCTTTACCATCTGCTCAACGACTCTTATCTGCTGATAGTCCTTCTCTCCAAAGACTGCTAAATCTGGTTTGACGATGTTAAACAATTTCAAAAGGATGGTGGCAACGCCTTTAAAATGTCCGGATCTAAAGGCCCCACAGAGCCCAGATGATAAATGGGTTACCTCTACGTAAGTTTGGTAATCGGCAGGGTATATATCCTCAACTTCAGGAACAAAAAGTATATCAACTCCCTCTTTTTCTAAAAGAGGGATATCCCTTTCTAAGTCACGAGGATATGCCTGAAAGTCCTCATTTGGTCCAAATTGCAGAGGATTTACAAAGATACTTACCACTGTTCTATCTGATTTACACTTTGCAAGTCTAATGAGACTGAGATGGCCCTCGTGAAGATATCCCATGGTTGGCACAAAACCGATACGATAGCCCTCTTTCTTAAAACCTCTACTTATAGCTTTCATTTGCTCTTTGGATTTAACTATTTCCATTCTTCTAAATCAATCCTCACCATTGGATCAAGAATGTAGTTGATTTTTTGAAAAACGGTTTTTTTTATCATCTCTTCCGCTGACCTATCAAACCTCCCATCAAGACCGCTCTCTTTTCTCTCATTGAGTCTACCCCTTACCCATTCTTCCCAAAGAAGGATTCTGGAACCTTTGGCCTCCTCTTTAATGTGGAAGTACCAAAAGGTAAAATTATTGATTTTAAAATATAAACCACCTTCCCAAAAATCCAAAGGCTTGACCTTGAGAGGATAAGCCAATTTCTTTAGCATTTCAAAGAGAGGCTTTTGTGAGTCTATGATATAAACCCTTTGCATGGGCTTTAAAAATTTGATTAGTCGATCTAAGTCAGAGTTGTTAAGGGCTATACAACCCTGAGTCCAGTTAAAATCAAGCTTCTCCTTTTCTTGCTTGGAATTACCACCACCGTGTATACCGATGGCATAACCTAAAATCTTCTTTGAGTTGGAGGAGGAATTGGTCCAAATCTCTTTGAGTTTTGCCCAGTCTATTTCCCCTCTGTAGTAAGCAAGAGCTATATCGTTTTTGTTTGGATAAGAAAGTTCGACAAAGACATGATATAGATTAGATGGTCTTATCTCTTTTATGTGATAAATCCCCTCAGGAGTTAAAAAATCACCTTTTTTTCTCTTTGGTAAAGAGGCTTTCAAACCTTGGGCACCAGGCATATCAAAAAGAATGCTTTCTCCCTTTCTTAAGTAAAGCCGATAATCGGCTTTATCGTAAATCAAAAAAACTTCCTCACCCAAGGTTGACCTTGTAAAAATTGTTATTAAAAAAATGACTAAAACCAAAATTTGTAGAATCTCTTTATTCAGAAACATTTTTTAAAAAACCCCTTGACAATATTTTAAATTCTTTTAAAAATATGAAAATATATGGAAATTTTAACGATAAAATCCACTAAGAAGACAGAGCTTATAGATATTACGTCAGACATTGAAAAGCATCTTCCACATAAAGACGGGATTTGTTATGTCTTCAATCCCCACACTACAGCGGGTCTCATAGTGAATGAAGGAGCTGATCCCTCTGTTAAAGAGGACATATTGACCATTTTCTCACAACTAGCCCCTGAAAAATACCCCTATCGTCATTTAGAGGGTAATTCCCCTGGGCATATAAAATCCAGTCTTACTGGTCCAACCTTGGTATTGCTAGTTGAAAAAGGTAAACTAATTTTAGGGACCTGGCAAAGGGTATTTTTTGCGGAATATGATGGCCCAAGAACAAGAAAGGTTTATATCAAATTCTTAGAGTCTTAGAATTGATAAAAGTTATACTTTTGTTTAGTTTCACAACCCTTCTTATCTCCTGTATAGCTCAACAGCAATATTACATCGATAAAACAACATCACATAAAGAGGTTGCCAGACTTTACATAGCTGAGGGCCGCTACACTGATGCCCTAAAGGAGCTGGAGCTAGCCAAAAAAACAATCGAATGTGATGCAGAAACCTTTAATCTTTTGGCTACAGTTTACATGGCAAAAAAGGATTTTTCCAAGGCTGAGGAGGCATTGGATGAGGCTTTAAGGAGAAATCCAAACTATTCTGAAGCTTACACAAACTATGGAACCCTGAGAATGCTTCAAGGAAGATATCAGGAGGCCATTCATTATTTTGAAAAGGCACTTGCCAATCCTTTTTATCTCAATGCCCACCTGGCTTATACCAACATGGGCTGGGCTTATTATCAGTTGGGTGATAAAGAGAAGGCCCTAAACTCCCTCTTTTCTGCCTTAAAGGAAAATGCTCGTGCCACCAAGTCTCTGATATACATCGCCCTTATACACCTAAATGAGGGAGATTTGACCTCCGCTGAGTTTTATCTAAAAAGGGTTCTCAAAACCGATAGAGGCTCTGCTGAGGCCCGCTATCATCTTGGAGAAGTCTTTCTAAGACAGGGAAGACACGAACTGGCAAAGGAAATATGGGAATCGGTGGTACAGCTTAATCCAGGTTCAGAATGGGGTAATCTTGCGGAAGATAGGCTATATCTTCTTAAAAGAATGGAACTATCAAGATAACCCTTTAAGTTTATCTCCCCTTTCTATATAAGCTTCCATTCTGTTCAATGCTTTAATCAGAGCCTTTAAGCTGGCAATTACTATATCACCGTCTCTTCCAAGACCTGCCGATCTCCTGCCTGATTCATCTTCCAAAATCACTCCACAGACACCCTCAGCTGAGGTTCCCCCAGAAAGAGCATCTATGTGAAAGTCAATCAACCTCAGAGGTTTCTTCCCCTCCTCCCTGGAAAAGGTGTATCCTAAAGCTTCTGCTACAGCTTTATAGGCTGCATCAATGGGACCAACCCCAAGACCAATGGACACTCGTCTGCCTTCCTTCTTATCCTCAATTTCCACCTGAGCAATGGGCTTTAGTGATCCGCTTAAAACGCTTATAACCTGGGAGGCAAGGAGCTGATATCTATATTGGTCCTCAAGGAGGAGATCTAACACTATTCCCTCGAGATAGGCATCATCCACCTGCCTAAGGATATCCTTCACCTCTTCTCGATATCGTTCAAAAACCCTGTCTAAAAGGTCCTTTTCTAAATGCCAACCAAGACTCTCAAGTTTAAATTTAATAGCATGTCTGCCTGAGTGTTTACCAAGAACAATGGCTGAACCTGTCCATCCAATATCCTCTGGATTAATGATCTCATAGGTTGTCCTCTCACAAAGCACTCCATGCTGATGTATTCCTGACTCATGAGCAAAGGCATTGGCTCCAACTATAGCTTTGTTTGGTTGCACTACCATACCTGTGTACTGTGATACCATTTGACTAACAGGAACTATCTTCTTGGTATCAATGTCCACCACCGGTGAATAACCTAATTTGGCCTTGAAAAAATCCTCTCGCGTCCTCAAAGTCATTATAATCTCTTCCAGAGCAGCATTACCTGCTCTTTCGCCAATCCCGTTGATGGTGCCCTCTACCTGTGTTGCTCCTGCTAAGATTGCGGAAAGAGAATTGGCTACAGCTAACCCTAAATCATTGTGGCAGTGCACAGAAATTCTCAAAGCACCTCCCTTTAATTCCTCTTCGTACCCCTCCTTTACTAACTTCTCTATGAGAAACTTTATTAAATCATAATATTCCTGGGGAACAGTATAACCTACGGTGTCAGGAATGTTTATTGTTGTGGCACCAGCTTTAACTACCTCTAAAACTACTTTGGCCAGAAATTCCCTATCACTTCTGGTTGCATCCTCTGCAGAGAACTCTACCTCAGGCGCCAAAGTTTTAGCAAAGGCCACGGCAGATCTTGCTAATTCCAGGACCTCATCCTTTGTTTTCCTGAGCTTATATTTCATGTGTATATCTGAGGTTGCAATGAAGGTGTGTATCCTTGGATTCTCTGCTACTCTAAGGGCTTCCCAGGCAACCTCGATGTCTTTCTTATTTGCCCTCGCTAAAGCAGCAATTGTAGCGCCTTTCAACTCCTTTGCCAAAGCCTGCACTGCTTGAAAATCTCCTGGGGATGTTATGGGAAAACCAGCCTCTATCACATCTATACCAAGATCCACAAGTGCTAGACCAATCTCTATCTTCTGTTTCAGATTCAAAGATACACCAGGAGACTGTTCTCCGTCTCTTAAAGTAGTATCAAAAAAGACTATCTTTGAATTCAAGGCTACCTCCTTTGATTTACTAATTTAAAATTAAACTAAATTTAAAATTTTTCAAGGCAATAGGGATTAACCATTTAAACTACTAAATTATATCACCAAGCCTAAAGCTTAAAAGAAGTTCAAGGTAATTTGTCATTTCTGTGATAGAATAAAAAACTATGAAAAATTTGAAAAGATATCCTAAAGGTGCACAATCGCTAATAACTCTGTTTATCAGAAAAATATCAAAAGACGAGATCTTACTTTTTGCTCAAAGTCTCACCTACAACACTCTGCTAACACTTATTCCTCTGCTTGGGCTTTTGTTTTCCCTAAGCAGGATTTTACTTCCCGAAGATCACTTAATTCAACAGATTTTTAGTTTTTTTGTCAAGTATTTGACACCAGAAGCCTTAATTCAGGTAATGGAGACGATAATAAAAATTCTTGATAACCTAAAGAAATTCCCCTTGGGCAAATTCAGCCTATTTTTGTATTTTCTAATGAGCTTGGGTTTACTTTTGCAAATTGAAGATGCCTTAAACAGAATTTTTCTATCACACAAGAGAAGATCACTGAAAGAGAGAATCCTTTTCTATTGGATTGCCCTGAATTTAGCACCAGTTATACTCCTTCTGCCTTTTCTTTTACAGGCCTCTATACAAGGGCTCAGGGATTATCATCTTATCTTCTATTTCCTCTTTTTGTTTCTCTTTTTCTTTTTGGTTTATATATACTTTCCAGCAAGAAAGATAAGTAAAATCGCTGCTGTTAAAGGTGCAATTTTGGGAACTCTACTCTGGTATAGTTTTTCCATGTTATTTGGTGTTTACGTAAAGAAAGCTATAGCCTATTCCAAACTCTACGGAAGTCTTTCAGTTGTCCCACTGTTCTTAATATTTCTATTTTTAAACTGGCTGATCTTTCTTATGGGAGCAGAAATTACTTACTTTTTGGAGAAAAAACCCTGGATCAAAAGACCCCTTAAGATAGATGGTCCTTTAAGAGCCCTACTTATTCTCTCGGTAATAGCTAGTAATTTTTATAGGGGTAAAACTACAAAGATTAATAACTTAGAGGCACTCACTTTAATATCAGAGGAAGATCTCCTATCAACTCTCAATTTCCTTGAAATAAAGGGGTGGATTAAAATAAATGATGAAGAAATCTTTTTGATGATGCCCCCTGAAAAGATACTTCTTTCTGAAATTTTAATGCTTGAGGCCCATCAAAAACTCCAAGAATTGTTTAAAGAGTTGAATCTGAACATAAGACTATGTCTTTTAGATTCGGGATTATCAGAAGTTTCATTAAAAGATCTTATATCTGATGATAAAGGGCCCTGAGGTGACCCCCAAGGCCCTCATTATTGATTGAATTCTTGCATAATTGAATTCTTGCTTAGGCGAAATTACTCAGTGATGGTGTATTTGTCGCCTACAAATTCCACATTTGCCATGAGCACCTTTACATTTTCAAAGCCGAGATTTTTGAGAGCATTGTACCCCATTTCTGCCCTCACACCTGTTGCACAGTGCACATATATGGGTTTGTCCTTGGGCAGCGTGTGGGCTTTCTGAGGTATATCGTCAACAGAGATATTTATGGCTCCCTTAAAATGACCTCTCTTGAATTCCTCTGGAGTTCTTACATCAACTATAACAGCAGATCCATCTTTAAGAGCCTTTTCAAAATCAGCTATGCTAACCTCAAAGGGTCTATAGGTTCTGACATAATGAATCTGTGTAGGAATAGGACCCTTCTTTACCTCTAAACCCTTAGCAGCCCATTCCTGTAAACCACCTGAATAGACTGTGACATTTGGATAGCCAAAGTCTTTTATGATCTTAACTGCCTCAGCTAAATCCTCCTTTTTATCAGAGTAAATCACAATAGGAGCCTTGGTGTATGTGGGAAACTTTTCTTCAGCCTTAGACAGATCTTTCATAGGAATATTCACAGCTTTGGGAATATATCCTGTTTTAGCAATGGTTTGAGGATCTCTCAAATCGATTAGCACGATGTTTTCCTTCTGAATGTAGTCTGCTGTAGATTCTGTGTAGTATCCGGCCTTTTTCCATCCGGGCTCACCATCCATGTAAACTTTTACATTTTTAAAGCCCCATTTGACGGCAAGTCCTGCCGCCTTAGGACTCATAGTTCAGGTGGGCCCTCCACAATAGAAAATGACCAACTTGTCTTTGGCTATGTTTGCCAGTGTTTTTTCTCCCTCTTTTTCCATTACAGTTACAGGGATGCTAATTGCCGTAGGTATATATGAGGCATGATATCTTGGCGCAGGCCTTGAATCAATTAAAACATAGGTTCCAGGGGATTCAAAAACGAGCTTGGCCAATTCGGAGGTTTTGATCTCAGTAACTCCTTGAGGTAACTCAGCAATAGCTAATTTAATTAACTTTGCGATATTTTTACCATCAACAACTACATACTTTACCTCTACCTCTTGACCCTGAATCTCCCTTATCTTCTTGGGATCAATGTGCTGAAAAACCGTCTTGTCATCGTATTTAATATTGATCTTTTTACCTGCATGATCCACTGTGATTGTCTGAATAGTTACCGCTACCGCAGATACCTGTCCCTTGATGGACTGCTCTTGAGCCATTGTTGATGTCACCCAAAGAGCAGACTGCAGAAGGGTCAAAATTAGAAATAATAAAAGAGCCCTCATACTTCGGAGACGAAACAGCTCCATCATACTCTACACCTCCATATAAATTTTATATAAATTCTTAAAAAAATATTAACAATTTTTTATAAGCTGTCAACATTTAAATAGTTTAGATTTTTCTAAAGTAAAGGACTATTTCGATATTTTGAAAAAGTTTTTAATTTAATATTTTAATTTTTGAAGATTTTTATATTTTAAGGGATTATATGCCGAGGGCGGGAGTCGAACCCGCACGGGGGCGAACCCCAGTGGATTTTGAGTCCACCGCGTCTGCCAGTTCCGCCACCTCGGCTTATTATTAGTTTAATATCAAACATCAGCTTTACAAGGGGTTAATACTCTAAGATCCTCTTTTCCTCATGAACCAGGAACTCCATCCCAGATTTTACATGGTATTTTACCCTGGTTATAAGTTCAACTCTTCTCACGTCCCGAGGAAAGATGGCGTAAAATCTCTCAGTGGTAACCTCTCGTGGAGGTAGAGAAAAATCAACGAGATCCTTTACCTCAAAAGAGACAAACCTTCTATTTCCATACCAGTCAAGTCCAATTTCAAAATACTCTTTGTCGCCTTTCCACACCACCTTTCCTTTTTCATCAAGGGCAACGAGCTCAAGTATTACCTTAGATGTCCAATAACAACCATCAGGAATGCGATGGCCAGCGTTATTAATTAGATCTACGGTTATTACCGCAGCAGGATTTCTCTTGGTGTGATCAGTGAGAGGTGCAAAGGGCTTGTATTCTATTACATTCCTAACCTGCACGTTAAGCCCGATCCCTTCTTTTAGCATGTCTACCACATAGGTTCCCGGAAAGGTATGCCCACGATTTTTAGCCCTCATATGACAATCCTGACAGGAGGATTGACCACCCATAGCCACATAGTGATCTCTATAGCTTTGGGCAATGGTGCTACAAAAAATTGGCTCACCGTCGGGAGCAAGGTATGCTCCGTGACACTGCATACAAAAATTGGAATTTCCTATGTATGGATGTCTCTTAACGGCGTGAAAAGGCGACTGACCTTTACCTTTTGTGCCATACATTACATTAGGTTCTGGCCTCTCCGGTGGATGAAGGGCCTTCATGTTGTGGCAAATATAACAGGTAACGGTAAGCCTTTCCAATAGATTTTTTGCCTTGCTATCTTTTTTCTCATAGTAATCAATCACCGCCTGGGCCACCTCTCTCATGAATTTCTCTGAAGCCTGCTCTAGCTGTGGTGCATGACAAACGAAACACTTCATAAGCTCTGCTTTGTAGCCTCCAGGTTTCTTGGCCCGAGCACTTCTCTCAGGATCATTAGGAACGGCATTTTTTATTTAGGAATAAATTATGTCGATGGAATGCAAAATGCTCTGAGAATGCATAGAAACTTTCCACTGCTCGTAGACATCTCCATGACAACCTGCACACACATCTGCAGGCGGATAAAGTTGCTCAAGTTCATCAATGCTATCCACAAGCTTACCCTTTTCAATACTAACTGGCGCTGAACTTACTTGGCCAAGTAAAAGAACTATCAATAAGAGTACGATACCAAAGGTCCACTTTTGCATAGGCCCTCCTGATATTAAGTTATATTATTAAATTATGTAAGGTCATTTATATTATAACCTATTTTGATCAAGAGATAAATAGATTCCTTAATTTGTCAATACAAACTAAAATTAATAGTGAGGGTTTTCTTCTCATGGGGTGCGACCACTTTTCTTTGGTTTACATCAACTGGGTGGCATGGTAGTTCATCTGGAAACTTAGTATTGATAAACCTTTTTTAGCTTTTTTTTAAGTCTCAATCGGCAAATTTGAGTAGATTGCACCTTGACTCAGAGAATTCCAAGTAACGCACCTGACAGGTGCGAAAAAAGGGGATTTCCATTCTCTTTATTTTAAAATTATTTCTGTTATATTTAATAAAAATTCATTCTGAGGGGTAAGTGTATGAGCAAGGTTCTAATGCTGGGAACAGATGCCCTTGCAAGGGGAGCAATAGAGGCTGGCATCTCCTACGCTGCCTCCTATCCCGGAACACCTGCTACGCAGATCTTGGAATATGTTGCCAAAAACAGCTCTGTTCCCTGCGAATGGTCAATAAACGAAAAAGTTGCCTTTGAGGTAGCTTATGGTGTTAGTCTTACAGGTAGAAGGGTCCTTTGCTCTATGAAACATGTTGGGCTTAATGTAGCTGCTGATCCCTTTATGACTTCCGCTTATCTCGGGGTAAGGGGTGGCTTTGTCTTGGCTATTGGTGATGATCCAGGTGCCTATTCCTCACAGAATGAACAGGATTCTCGTTTTTATGCGCGTTTTGCCAAAATTCCCTGCCTTGAACCCTACGATGGAGAAACCCTGAAGGAGTATACAAAAATAGCCTTTGATATATCTGAGGAACTCTCTTTGCCTGTAATGATTAGAAGCCAAACAAGACTCCTTCATTGCTATAGC
This sequence comes from Caldimicrobium sp., assembly GCA_025060015.1. Taxonomy (GTDB): domain Bacteria; phylum Desulfobacterota; class Thermodesulfobacteria; order Thermodesulfobacteriales; family Thermodesulfobacteriaceae; genus Caldimicrobium. The sequence continues at coordinate 72,735 of JANXDB010000066.1, forward strand.
CCTGTTAATCTTGGTGATATTCGCCATGAAAATTCCACTAGCCTGCAGAAGGATCCTCTACATCTCATCGCCATACCTCGCCATGTGATACCTCTTCATCGTGAACTCAATGCCAAACAGGGAAAAATCAGGGAAACCCTAAAGAGATACAACTTTAACGAGATTCTTCCAGGAGAGGGCAAAAGAGGAATTATTGCCTGTGGTCTTGCCTTCACCTATGCCATGGAATTAGGGGAAGCACTGCCCATTTTGAAAATTAACGCTTATCCTGTGGATGAGGACCTTTTGCGTGATTTTGTCAAAGATTTAGAGGAGGTCATAGTCTTAGAAGAGGGCTATCCATTAGTGGAAGAGCGAGTGAGATGTCTTCATCCTAGAGTGCGTGGTAAAATCTCTGGAGATCTCCCTTTAGAAGGTGAGCTTGGGCCTGATCCGGTGCTAAAGCTTTTCGGAAAAAAAAGAGAGGTGCAACCTGAGACTACCCCACCAAGACCGCCTGTCCTCTGTCCAGGGTGTCCACATAGAGAATTTTATAAAGCCCTTCTTGAGGCCAATCCAACTTTTGTCACCGGAGATATCGGATGTTACACCTTGGGTGCCTTACCTCCTCTATCTGCTCTTGATACCTGCCTTTGCATGGGGGCTAGCATCAGCAAAGCCATTGGTATGGCTAAACAGGGTGTAAAGAGAGTGGCAGCGGTGATCGGTGATTCAACCTTTTGGCACACTGGCATACCTGCACTTATTGATGCTGTCTGGAATAAAGCCAATATCTTAGTTTGTATCCTTGATAACTCTGTGGTCGCAATGACAGGGCATCAACCAACCCCTCACTTAGGTATCACTGCCAAAGGTGATGAGGGGAAAGCTATTGATTTAGCGGAACTTTGCAGGGCCTGTGGAGCAGATTCTGTGGTAGAGGTTGACCCTCTGAAAAAAGAAGAACTCCTCTCCTCCATAAAAAGGGGTCTTGAAACCCCAGGGGTTCACGTGGTTATAGCTAAAAGACCCTGTGTTTTGATTGCCGGTAAACTTAAAAAGAATTAAATATTTTCTATTGTTTGGCTATCAAAGAGTTTTATACCCCTTTGGGAGAGGATATCGATGGTCTTGTCTAAATTGTTGGTTCTCAGGACCACAACTGCCTCCTCTCCACTCTTTTCTACAAAGGCATAGAGGTATTCAACGTTTATATCGGCTTCATATAGATATTTCAAAACTTCTGCTAATCCACCTGGTCTATCCTTTACTCCAATGGCTACAACATTAGTTATTTTGGTGGTAAAACCTGTTTCCTCTAAGGCTCTTTTAGCGGCATCTGCATTGTTAACGATCATTCTTAAGATCCCAAAGTCTGAGGTATCGGCAATGGTTAAGGCTCTTATGTTTATACCTTCTTTAGCTAAAACAGACAAGGCTTCATAAAGCCTACCCTTTTTATTTTCTAAAAAAACTGATAACTGTTTGATCTTCATAATATACACCTCCTTAGCTCAGACCTCTTTTATCTATTACCCTCTTTGCCTTACCTTCACTTCTGGGTAGACTCTTGGGCTCTACTAAGGTTACCGCTACCCTTATACCAACTGTCTCTTCTATCCTCTTTTCAAGTTTCTTTTTGAGCCCCTCCATGGTCTTCACATCATCAGAAAAGGTCTCTTTAGAGACTTCGACCTGCACTTCTATTTCATCCAAATGATGAGGTCTGGTGAGTATAATTTGATAGTGTGGTTCAACACCTTGCACCTCAAGGATTGCCTTTTCTATCTGATAGGGGAATAACATCACCCCTCTGACCTTTATCATATCATCACTTCTACCTTGAATCCGTTTCACCCTTCTTAATGTCCTTCCACAGGAACATTCTCCTGTAATAAGGGCCGTAATATCTCTTGTTCTAAATCTAAGCATAGGCACTCCTTCCTTGGTAAGGGTAGTTAAAACCAATTCCCCAGTCCTTCCTTCTGGGAGAATTTCACCTGTCTCAGGCTCGATTATCTCTGGATAAAAGTGATCCTCTTGGATATGAATCCCCTGTTGAGCTTGACACTCATGTCCCACACCAGGACCGATTATTTCAGTGAGTCCATATACATTATAGGCCTTGAGCCCAAATCTTTTCTCGATCTCTTTTCTCATTTCTTCTGTCCACATTTCCGCCCCAAAACTTCCAGCCTTTAATTTCAAGGTGGAGGGCTCAATTCCCATTTCATCTTTGGCATACTCAGCTAAATATAGAGCATAAGAGGGTGTGCAACAAAGCACAGTGGTGCCAAAGTCCCTCATAAGTTCTATCTGCCTGCGGGTGTTTCCCGCTGAAGCTGGCACAATAGTTGCACCAACCGTTAAAGCACCGTAATGGAATCCTAACCCTCCGGTGAACAAGCCATAACCATAGGCTATCTGGACTATATCCTCCTTAGTTACCCCCATCATGGTGATGGAGCGTGCCATTACCTCTTTCCAGACTCCGATATCCCCTCTGGTATATCCCATGACCACTGGTTTTCCAGTAGTTCCACTGGAAGAGTGGATTTCCACAATCTCTGAAAGAGGAACAGCAAACATACCGAAGGGGTAAACCTCTCTTAGATCTGCCTTACTTGTATATGGAATATATTTGATATCATCCAATGTTCTTATATCCTCAGGCTTTAAGCCTACTTCGTCAAATTTTTTCTTATAATAGGGAACCCTTTCATAGGCGTATTTTACTACCTTTTTTAACCTTTCTAACTGGAGTTCCCTAAGTCTCTCAACCGAGATGGTTTCCATCTCTTTATTCCAGAACATCCTGCTCTCCCTCCTTGCTGATTATGCTTTGAGTTGCGAGGAATCTAAAAAGTTAAACCCTTCATCCTTCAAATTATCCCAGGTGTTTTGGGGATCTTCCACCTCAAAGACAAAAAAGGCCCTCTTTCTCGTCTCAGCCACGTAAACCAGGGCACTCTCGATGTTAATACCCTTTTTGCTGATTTTTTTTACCACCTCATAAAGCCCTCCCGGTTTATCTACAAGCTCAATTCCAAAGGCAGGAAGTTTGGCTACCGTAAAACCCCTCTCTTTGAAACGCTGATAAGCCCTTTCAACATCATCAACTAAAAATTTTATAACACCAAAGTCTTTGACACTTGCAATGGAAAAGCCAAGAATATTTATGCCCTCCTCAGCTAAAAGTCCAGTTATCTTCTCCAATTTACCAGGCCTGTTTTCTGCAAAGATACTGAGAATCTCCACCAGCTTCATGGTAATGTCTGTTTCCTCCTTTTAAAGAATTCTGTTATCTATTACCCTCTTTGCTTTTCCCTCAGAAACAGGCAGAGTGCCTGACTCAACAAGTTCCACCTTTGGTCTTACCTGTAAAGCTTGTTTCAATCTATCAGTGATCTCATCCCTTAATTTTATAAGCCTTTCAATTCTTCCATCAAAGAACTCTCTGTCAACTTCTACCTTCACTGTCATTTCATCGTATCCATCAAGGATTATCTGATAGTTTTGAGCAACGCCCTTTATACCCATCAAAACACTCTCAATCTGCTGGGGAAAGATATTCACTCCTCTTACGATGAACATATCATCACTCCTCCCAAGGATTCGAGCGATCTTTATATGACTTCTACCACAGGGACAAGGCTCTTCAACCAGAGTGGTAAGATCTTTAGTGCGATACCTAATGAGAGGCATGGCATTTCTGTTAAGAGTGGTGAGCACTAGCTCACCAACTTCACCAGGAAGAACCCTCTCGCCAGTCTTTGGATTAATCACCTCTACGAGGAAGGCATCTTCCCAGAGATGTAATCCTCCCCGTGCAGGACATTCAAAGCCTACACCTGGTCCTCCCATTTCCGATAGTCCATAACAGTTGTAGACTTTAACACCCAGCATGTCCTCAATTTTGCCTCTAGTCTCCTCAGAGTATGATTCTGCTCCTAAATAAGCTCTTTTTAAATGGATGTCCCTTCCAGGCTTAAGACCTTTTTCCCTAATTATGGTGGCAACATAGAGGGCATAGCTTGGTGTCATATGAATACAAGTTGTGCCAAAGGTTTGCATAAGTTCAATCTGTCTCTCTGTATTCCCTGGTCCTGCTGGGATTACCAACATGCCAAGAAGCTCTGCTCCGTAATGCATCACTAAAGCTCCGGTAAAGAGACCGTAGGTCATAGAATTTTGAAGGACATCCCTGGCTTTAGCCCCACTCATGACTAAAGAACGAGCAATAAGCTCGGCTTGCGCCAGTATGTCTCTTTTACTGAAAAAAATTGCCTTTGGTTTTCCTGTGGTCCCACTTGAAGTATGCAGTCGCACTACCTTCTCTAAAGGCTCTGCTAACAGACCATAGGGGTAATCTACAAAAAGATCCTCCTTAGTGGTAAAGGGAAAATATCTGATATCATCAGGGCTCTTTAGGGAAGATGGCCTTATACCTGCTTGCCTGAACTTTTTCCTGTAATGTGGAACTCTTCTATAAACTCTGTTAAGAATACTTTTCAGTCTTTTTAATTGTAGGGCCCTTAAGTCCTCTTTACTTAGAAGTTCAACTTTGGGATTGAAGTAGTTTTTCTCCAAGGACTCTACCCTCCTCAAAGGCTCTGATGTTGAGATCTACGGTCTTTCCAGGCACAGACTGTGTTATGGTTTCTCTCCAGATTTCCTCTTCAAAGGGCAAAAAAAGTGAGAGAACTCCTAATAGCACAGAGTTTTCTACCTTCGAGCTTCCCAACTTTTGAGCCACATCTTGAGCCTTCAGAGGAATGGCTTTATGACCTTTTTCCTTGATCCTTGACAAAACATTCTGGGGATACTGATTCACATCAAGGGCAGGAGGCACAATCTGTTTCTCATTGAGTATAACTATTCCCTCTGGTTTTAGGTAATGGAGATATCTTAAGGCTTCCATTTCCTCTAACGCCAACATTATATCTGCTTCACCTGTGGGAATAGAAGGAGAATAGACCTTTCCTCCAAATCGAACCTGCCCTATGACTGAACCCCCTCTTTGAGCCATACCGTGTATCTCGCTTTCCTTCACATCAAATCCACTTTTCAAGGCACAATGGGCAATTATTCTGCTTGCCAGAACAATGCCCTGTCCACCTGTTCCAGCCAATAATACATTTATCACCCTGTCTGCCATAGCTCTTCTCTCTGAAGTGTTTTTTCCAAGGAGATTAACATATTTTTAAATTTAAACAAGATTGACAACATGGTCGGAATTTAACTGGAGCGTTTTTCTCCTCTGATCATAGATAAGAACCATTAAAATAAAGCGAATCTTCTTCGGTAAATCAAATATCTCTCGTAATCCACATAGGTATCGATATCAAAAAGAGGAGGCATTAGGAAATAAGGAACATCTCTTAATCTATCCAACGTTTCCTTTAAAAGGTTAGGAGTTTCAAAAGGTAGATCATCAAAAAGGATATATTGCCTTTCATATATGGTAGAGTTCATCCCCAAGATAACATAGCCACCGTCGTCGGAGGGAATAATTACCACTGGGTATTCTACTAATCTCCTTAGGCACTCATCAAGGTGTTGGTCCTCAATAAAAGGACAATCTGCTCCAAGAAGCAAGACTCTGGAGATACCTTGAGAAAAGAGATAATCTCCTGCCCTTTTTAACCTCTCTCCTAATGAAAATCCCTCCTGAGGGATAAATTTCCATCTCTCTTTTAAATTAAAGAGTGCAAAGACCTCCTCTCCAGGCGTTCCTAAGTAGAATCCAAATAGGGCTACTTTGCTTTTCTGGGTGTAAGTCTCAATGGTTTTGACAGTCTTTGCCAATAGTTCAACATAGATTTGAAGGGCCTTGCTCTTACCTAACACCTTGGCAAGGCGTGTTTTAACCTTACCCTCCTCTGGAACCTTAAAGAAAAGAGCTATAGCCTCCTTTGACATTTGGCTTTAAGTTTTCAAATCTTCCATCTCCTATTGAGAGCCTTCAAAATAACAGAAAGGATCGTTAGTAGAATTAAGACAAAGATAAGGGGCAAAAAGTTTTTATTCAATATCAGCTCCTGCAAAGAATAACCAAAGAAGGTGTAAGCAAAACAAGCCGGCATCATAAAGAAAAAGGTTGTTAAAACATAGGCTTTTAGTGATATAGGAGTTAGCCCAAAGAGGTAATTTATCACCGGAAAAGGAAAGAAGGGAAAAAGCCTAGCAAAGGCTAAAGCCTTCCAGCCATGTTGTTCTGTCTTTTTCTTAATGTAATTCCAACGCATAACACCCAATCTGATGTATAGGGCATCCTTAAATAGATATCTACTCAGTAAAAAAGAAACCGTTGCACCTAAGGTTGCACCAGTCAAGGCAAAGACTGCTCCCCAAAGCGGTCCCCAAAGAAAACCTGCCAAGAGAGTTAACCCCAGGCTAGTGATAAATAGACTCGGAGCTATGGCATAGAAAAACAGGTAAAGCAAATAAGAAAGGGGATTATGGGAGAGGGACAAAAGAAGGGATCTCAAATCCTCGAGATCTTGAAAAAAAACCTTTAAAGGGCCTCCTATGGCAAATATAATAATGGTTAGGAGAAAAAGGAAAATTAAACCTTTGGAATTAAATAGTTTTCTCCAAAGGGATAACCATAGTCGATTTAACCACTTATTTAAGGAACTTAATGGTTTAGATCCTAGTTCAATGCCTGGTAAAAATTCTAGCAAGTGAAAGGACTTTGGGTGAGTTCTCAAAAAGCGGTTTTTACAGCCCATGCAGAGAGTTATAATTGATTCTGAAGATGCCTTGACCAAAGCATTTCTCAGAAAACTTTCAGAAACCTCCTTATCAAAGCATGCTCCACCACCTGCGCCGCAACAGGCAGGTATTCTCTGGGCTTTACCCCTGTCAATTGAAAATTTCTCACAGATTCTCTGCCTTAGATCCTCGAATTGAAAAAGAGGACAGGGAAGATGTAAAAAGGTGAAATCTGGCAGATTGGAAAAGGCATCCCTGGGGAGAACCACTAAAACATGATCCACCTTGACATTTTCACCAAAACGATTAAAGATCTTATAACAGTTAAAACATCCTGTTATCACCCTTTTTATGCCAAAATATTCAAACCTCCCTTTGAAATCCTTCCATACATCATTTACATCCTCGAAGGCACCTAACTGGTAGAGGGGATCAAAGCAGCAATCAAGGATAAGGCCTACTTTCCTTTGTGGAAGGTGCCTTTTCAATAGCTTAAGAGTAGTCTTAACTACAGTGGGAGATGTTCCTCCTAAGCTACATCCAGGCCAAAAGGCAACCTCAGCCCTCTCCCAATGGGAAAAGGGGAAAGAATGGCCCCTTTGGGCAAATTCTAAGGCACTTTTTTTAAGCTGTAAGGCTAAAGCTGATTTCTTTGGTAAAAGCTTACTTTTTGTGACAAGGAGAGCATAGCCTGGTTTCAAACCCTCTGGGCAGACTATATTACAGGCAAAACAGTTGGTGCAGAGGAATATCTCTTCTCTTTCCTCTTTGATAAGCTCACCTGGGAGCCCAAACCTTCTAAGAAAAGGACAAAGCCTTTGACAAACTCCACATCCTTAACATCTAAGTAAGAGCTCCGAAACATCCTGTTCCGAAAAGGGCTGTGCAACCATAACAATGGTCTCCAATCTTTATGGTCCCTCCTTCCAAAACCTCCAACCCTAATTTTCTTAAGGCAAAAACATCCTTTGGATGATCTATGCTTAGCCCTAAGGCCTGATTGAAATCACAGTCATAAAGTTTGCCCTCTGGAGATATACTTAAAAAATTAAGGCACATAAGTCTATTTAGGGTTTTTTTCATTGAAATTTTTAAAAAGAAGATCATAATACTCCTCATACTTCCTTTCGGCTAAGAGATACTCTTTAAATCTTCCCAAAGGTAAGTTATTAAGAAATCCCTGAAGGTCTCTTTTAAAGAGCCTTTGCTCTTTACCAGGGCTAATTCCGTGGGATTAACCATGAGATAAAGAGGATATTTCCAACCGAAACCCTCTGCTGTCAAATCCTTAAGAACACGAAGTGCTCTTTTAAAAAAGCCCTTTCCTCTAAAAAAGTCCACTTTTTCCTCCCTAATGTGGGGAAAGGAGGCAATGAGTTTTACCCCTATGGTCTTAAAAAGCCCGATCAAATCCCATCTCTTTTCCAAAGCAGTTAGATTGGTCCGGAAGAAGATCTCCTTAGAAAAAGGGCTGATATCTTCTAAAAAATTTGATACAAAAGGGTTTAGCTCAGGCGCTCCTCCTGTTATATCAACGACAAGCCCTGGATTTCTTTTAGCAACTTCGACTATTGCTTCCATAACCTCTTCCTGCATAATAGTGCCATCAGGTCCTGCGTTGAGATGACAGTGAAGACAATTTTCATTACATCTATAGCCAAGATTTACCTGAAGAACCTCTATTTTCCCCTTGGTCAAGGCTTTATTGAGGATACGGAGTTTTTCCTCAAAGGGTTTAAACTCATCCTTCCCAAATTGGATGCCACAGCAGGCTTCTTCAATCCTTTCTGCATCCCCCAAGGCTTCCTCCAAAAAAATAAACTGATCTTTGGCATACCTTTTAAGATTTCTATAACTTCTATCACAAATAGCTATCCTTTTTCCAACCTCATAGAGGTGCCCTTCAGTATCCTCAACCCTTTTAAAGGGTCCGATATAGATTACCTCCCTTTCTTTATCAATACAGACACCATCTTCACCTTTATAAGCCTCAATTGTTATGGATCAAAAGACTATTCCCTCTATAACCTTCCAGGGATTCTTTTCATAATTAAGAATCCTCACACTGACAAACCCAGCTTTGATAAAGGCATCTATGAACCTATCTTCTTTCATGGCACCCGAAATACATCCTGCCCAAAGATCAGGATCTATCCTCAAATACTCTGGAACCTCCCTATCTGATACAATATCACTTATCACTGCCCTTCCATGGGGCTTTAAGACCCTATAAATCTCCTGAAAAAGGATCCCCTTGTCTTCAGTTTTAACCAAGTTTAATACGCAGTTAGATACGACGGTATCGATAGAATTATCAGGAATCAGGGGCTCGTTAGTCTCGAGATAGGTAATAAAGGACTCAAGTTTAATAAGATCCTCGCTATTTTTGATGGGATTTTCTTTTAAAAAGGAGTCAAGCCTCTCTAAATCAAGCTTTAGGTTTTGAATCTTTGCCTTTATAAATTCTGTGTTCCAGTATCCAAGCTTTTCAGCTATTTCCCTTTGATATTTTCTAGCTAAACTTAGCATACTTTCATTGAAATCGACACCCATCACTCTTCCACTGGGTCCTACAATTTGAGCCATGATGTAGCAATTTTTACCAGCTCCACAGCCTAAATCAAGAACAATCTCTCCTTCCCTGACATAATAAGTGGGATCCCCACAGCCATAGTCTCGCTCTGAAATTTCCTGGGGAAGGATCTCCAATAACTTCTTGTTCTTGTATTCCACTGGACAACATAGAGACGATTCTTTCCTCTGAGCTGCCCTTTTTTAGGTCTCCAACACAGCTTCTTCCATAGAAACTCACCCCAAAAGAGTGGTAATTATCTAGAGTTTTAACCTATTTACTTCTTTTTTAGAAGCTCCGGATAGGGCCAACCAGCAATACCACCCTTTAATATGTATAGTTTCTTCTCAGGAACTTCCTTTGACTTTGGATAATCATAGGTATTCTGAGCCCCGCTTCTGCCCCTTGGACATACGATAACCACAGGATCTTGGGGATTGTTATTGATAATGGGCAATGCCTTATCCAACCTTCTTTTTAACTCATCGGTATTTGCCGGAAAGGCATTGGTCTCAATGGATCCCTTGAAATGGGCCTTAGCAAAATCCTCAGGCGGTTGTATATCAACGATGATAACCTATCTCCCGGTTTGCAACCACTTCTTGAATTCCTCTGGTTCAAGAAAATTTGTAGCTAAGGCAACATTTACCAGTGAAATGATGAAAAAACTAACAAGCAATGATAACCTAATGCTTACTCTTTCCACCATAACTCATCCCCTCCATTGAAATTTCTCAAAATACTAACTAATATCCTTGCCAAGTCAAATAATATTTTGATAAAGTCTTTTTTATTTATAGATTTTTGATAATAAATTCGGAGATACACCCAACAGATAGAGAAAAATGAGCAGATTGTTTCTAAGACTAACGATAAAAGGAAATAGGGGAATCTTTGAGAGATGTTTTCTTGAGGAAACAACTATCTTGTGAGGAAAATTCTTAGGTGGACAAAGCTTTCTCAGCCTCAAAACAAAATCTAAATCCTCTAAAAAAGGAATAGCACTGAATTCATCTGCTTCAAAATATAATTTTCTCTCTATAAAAAGCCCTTGATCCCCGTAGGGCAAAGAAAAGATTCTTGCCCTGAGGTTAATCAATCTCTCAAGGATAGAGAGGGAAAGGCCTCTTTTTACATCAAAAACCAACTCAAAGAATCCTGCTCTTATGCCACTCAAGTAAAGTCCTCTTAGGTCAATTTTTTCTGTGAAATAGGTATCGGCATGCAGGAATAAGAGTAGTTCTCCGCAAGAGGCAAGAGCTCCCTTTTTAAGTTGACTACCTCTTCCCTTTTCAGCATTTATAACTCTTGCTCCTTGTTTAATGGCAATCTTGCAGGTTTCATCATTACTACCTCCGTCAACCACTTTGACCTCGTCTGGGTCTACGTAGGCCAGACTTTTTAGAAGCCTGCCTAAGCGTTTCTCCTCGTTGTAAGTGGGAATTATGACTGAAAGGGTGAGGCGCATGATCTCTTTTCACACCCCCCTTATATTTAAAACCTAAAATATCATTTTAAATAAATATACTCATTATGAAAAACCTTGCAGAAGAAATCACTGGCAATTGACTTTTTTTAATTCTATATTAAAAATTTATCAAACATTTTGAGGAGGGAAAAGATGAAGCGAGCCCTCATTAGTTCCATGGCAGGCCTTGGCCTTCTATCGGCAGTATCTCTCTCCTATGGAGTTGATCACAAGATTGGTGCTCAATTGAGATTCAGATACGAAAACTGGGATAATTTGATTACCTTAGGCACAAACACAGGCCTAAATTCGCTAAAAGATCGCTCTTTCTTTCGCCTAAGAGCCATGCTCTGGGATGATATCAAATTCAACAATCAAACTAGTCTTCGTGTAAGACTAAACACCGAACCTAAGTATCAAATGGGTCCCTTTTACTTTATGTTAAAGGATCCTGAAAAAAGAAAATTTGACCAGGATGAGATTGTCATTGATAATCTTTATTTAGATCTAAAAAAGCCGGGAGGTTTACCTGTAAATTTTAGAATTGGCAGACAGGACTTCCTTGGTCCTGACACCTACGGGGAGGGTTTTTTAATCCTTGATGGCACCCCTGGAGATGGGTCAAGGACCTTTTATTTCAATGCTTTCAAGGCCCAACTGCTCCTTCATCCCAAGCATACCTTGGATCTCGTTTTTGTAAAGCAGACTGAAAGAGATATATATCTGCCAAGCATACGCCCCTCCTATGATGATGGTCGTGGTAACGGTTTTATACAGCACAAAAAGAGACTCACAGGGTCAGATGAGTTTGCCTTTTGGGCCTATGGAAGAAGCAAGCTTACCCCTAACCTTAATCTTGAGCCCTATTACATCTACAAAAAAGAGGAAAAATCAACCACTGACAGATGGATAACCATCCCAGCAAGTTATTTACATAACATCGGAGCAAGGGCAGTATATGCCTTTTCCAAGGACTTCAAAATCAGGGCTGAATTAGTGCATCAATTCGGCGACTACACCAAAGACGGAAGAGACCGCAGGGCATGGGGGGGATATGCCTTTTTGGAAAAGTCTTTACCAAACTGTCCATCTAAACCTACCATAGAACTTGGCTATATTTATCTCTCAGGTGACGACCCCAAATCTAAAAAAGACGAAGCCTTTAATCCCCTGTTTTCAAGGAATCCAAATTGGAATGAGCTGATTATTTACACCTATCTTTTAGAGACGGATAATAGAGGAGGGGCTATACCAGGATATTGGACAAATCTCAGGATGCCTATGATTAGACTGAAAGCAACCCCTCTAAAGGATTTGAATCTCACTCTTAGTTATCAGAAACTCTATGCCGATGAGAAAACAAATAGCACTCGCACCTCCATGTTTTCAAACAAAGGAAAAGATAGGGGAGATCTCTATGTTTTTATAGCCAATTATAAGTTTACCAAGTCCCTAGACGGAATGCTTCAATATGAGGTTTTTGACCCAGATGATTTTTATAGTAAAGAAGCCAAAACTGCCCACTTCTTCAGAGCTCAGATTCAGTGGAGATACTAACCAATCCTTAAGGGGGAAAATTGGCTCCCCCCACTTTTCTATTCAATTCAATCTTAGTTTGGGATGTAATTTTCCAAAAAAGAGTTAAACTTGAGGAAAACTCAAGGAGGCTTCATGTCTATGGAACAAGTGGTTTTTCTATATGTGACTACTTCCTCAATGGAGGAAGCAGAAAAGATAGGGAAAATACTTCTGGAGAGACGGCTCTGTGCCTGTGTAAATATTTACGATGGCGTTAAATCTCATTACTGGTGGCAGGGTAAGATAGAGAGTTCTACCGAGGCTATAATGATTGTGAAAACAAGAGAGACTCTTCTAAATGAGGCAGAAAGGATAATTAAGGAAAACCATAGTTATACTACGCCATGCATTGCAAAGATTCCTGTAGAAATAATCTTTAAACCTTTTGAAGAATGGTTGCTTAAGGAGACTAAGGAATAAAAAAACATGCTTAGCAAACGAATTGTAGTCTGTCTTGATGTAAGAGATGGAAAGACCACCAAGGGTGTGAAATTCAAGGATAACATCGAAGTGGGAGATCCTGTGGAAATGGCAGAAAAATATTACCACGAGGGGGCCGATGAGATAGTCTTTTACGATATCACTGCCAGCGCAGAGCACCGTTCTATTATGATTGATGTGGTTAGGCGTACAGCGGAGCGTATATTCATTCCTTTCTCTGTGGGTGGTGGCATTAGAAATGTTGAGGACATGAGAGAGGTTCTGTTGGCTGGCGCCGAAAAGGTATCAGTTAACACTGCAGCCGTCCTAAATCCCAAGATCATCTATGACGGTGCTAAGGCCTTTGGTTCCCAATGCATTGTCCTGGGAATGGATGTAAAGAGAGTTGAAAGGTCTTCCAAAATTCCCTCTGGTTATGAGGTTTGGATCAAGGGAGGAAGAGAGCCCATGGGTATTGATGCTGTTGCCTGGGCAAAGGAAGCAGAAAATCTCGGTGCAGGAGAGATCGTGCTAAACTCTATAGATGCCGATGGGACCAAAGAGGGTTATGAACTGACAATTACCCAGATGATGGCTGAAGCGGTAAAAATCCCAGTTGTTGCCTCCGGTGGAGGAGGTCATCCAGAACATCTCTACGACGTCCTAACCAAGGCTAAGGCTGATGCAGCACTTATCGCCTCAATGGTTCACTTTGGAATGTATACCATCAAGGAAATAAAGGAATATCTTGCTAAAAGGGGAGTCAAGGTTCGCCTCAAGTGGTAGAATTGGAGTTTAAATAGTTCTCCAATCGCTTCTTAAGAAGCAAAAAGCTTAAAAAAGCTACGGCAAAGGCTGAGGTAACTAGAATTATTCTCAGTGGATGACCGCCATAAACCACATCTCCTTGAATGGCTAAAGCTAAGGTGCCTGGTGCCCTGCCAATGGTTGAAACCACAATGAAAGACTTAAAAGAAATGGGCATAAACCCAACTAAGTAGTTCAGAATATCTTTGGGAAAACCCGGGATAAGATAGAGTATAAAAACCCCGGTCAATCCATATTTTCGAAAGACTCTCTTTATCTTCACGTAGTAGGGATGAAATTCATATCTCTTTAGAAAATGTTTTCTAAAAGTCCTCACTAAGAGAAAGGCTAACATGGACCCTAAGAGGATTCCCGTAGTGCTAAGTAAAAAACCCGGGATAGTCCCAAAGAGGAATCCTGCCATAAAACCGGTGACCTCTCCAGGAAGCGGTGCTATTACTACCTGCAGAGCCTGAAGAATGGTAAAGAGGACCGCACCCAAAAGGGGATTTTCTCTTACCAGGTCTCGCAAGAGGGATCTATCTTCCCAGAGCGACACAATCTCTTCCCACATTGCTAGGGCCCAAAAAGCCTTTCAATAACTTCCCTTAACTTGCTGAAGCTGAGTATTTCGAGCTTAAACTCCTTTACTTTTAAATCCACACCCTTAGGTATAAAGGCTTTGGTAAAGCCCTTTTTCTCAGCTTCTCTGAGTCTAAGGGTGAGATCTCTCACAGGGCGTAGTTCTCCTGCTAAACCAACTTCACCGATAAAAAGGCTCCTTTCTGGCAACTCTCTTTCTATGTGACTTCCAACTAATGCCACTGCCACTGCTAAATCTGCACTGGGATCCCTAGTCCTAAAGCCCCCTGCAACTTTTACATAAACATCTCTGTCACTGAGATTGAAACCCACCTTTTTCTCCAGTATGGCACAAAGAAGACTTAATCTCACCTGGTCGAAGCCAACTGACTGCCTTCTTGGGAGGGCTAAATAGCTTTTTGTCACTAAAGCCTGAACTTCTACCAATATAGGCCTTGTGCCCTCAAGAACACAGAAAACAGCTCCATCTCCGGAGAGAAAGAGATCCTCATACTTTGTGTGGCTCTGTAGACCAGTTTCCGTCATCACAAAGACCCCAACCTCGTTAACGGCACCGAAACGATTTTTTATGGCCCTAAGGATCCTAAAACCCGTCTCCCTCTCTCCCTCAAGATACAAAACCACATCAACCAAATGTTCCAACACCTTGGGACCAGCTATAACTCCCTCTTTGGTAATATGACCCACAAGAAATATCGCTATATCCTCCTCCTTGGCAAGTCTAAGCAGAAAATTGGCACACTCCCTCACCTGTGACACACTTCCGGGAGAAGAGCTTAGCTCTGGTAAATAAACTGTCTGGATAGAGTCAACAACCATAACCTTGGGCTTGAGCGCCGCTGGTAGATCTCTAAGTACGCTAAGATCTGTATCTGAGATGAAGTGAAAATCTCCCCCTACTCCCAATCTATCTACCCGAAGTTTAACCTGTTCTGCAGATTCTTCAGCGGAAAAATAGAGGACCCTTTGACCACCTTTGGCAAGAAAGGAAGCTGTCTGAGTGAGAAGGGTGGATTTTCCGATACCAGGATCTCCCCCGATTAGAATTAAAGAGGCTGGGACTATACCCCCTCCTAAGACCAGATCAAACTCCTCAAGCCCTGTGGATATCCTTGATCTTGAAACTAAGGTTATATCATCAAGCCTGAAAACGTTGATCTTTCTTTGGTCGTCCTTTCTCTTTTTTCTTTCTTCATACTCCGAGGGCGTCTCCATCATGGAATTCCAGGAACCACAATCTGGACATCGTCCCATCCACTTTAAGCTTTTATATCCACAGCTCTGACATTGAAAACTCACCTTTCACCACCTTTGATAAAGATCCCCTTCCAAAGAGAATATACCTTTTCTTTCTTACCGACCTTTAAAATTACCTCACCTAATTTCTTAGCCTCCCTTAGATATGGTGGTTCATCTAAATGCTTTTTTACCAAAAAAACCTCCTTTCCCTGCAACTCAGCGTCACTTCTCCATAAATGATATTGATTGTTGATTTTATTTTCAAGATTAAGCACATAGGGATGGGGATGTTCTGGGAGGTAAAAGGCTAAGGAGCTTGCAATTTCCCGATGGGAGGTCAAAAGAGGTAAAGTTCCATCATACCACCTCTTTACCTCTTCTGAAAGTTCTCTCCAGCCCATAAACTTGTAAAATATCTCAATAACTGGCTTGTCTCCTCCAAAAGGAAGAAGGTTAGGCTTTTTCGGCAAATGAGAGATAACCAGTGATAGAGACAAACTGATAAATAGGTTAACATATAGTAATAACCTTCGTCTCCTACTACCCATGGCTAAGTAACTAACCCAAAGATAGGACGTTAAGAAGAAGGGCATGATCCAGTTATGATTTATCACTTTAAAGAAGGCAAGCAGGAAAAGTAAAACCAAAGGGGGAAAGGAAAAAACATAGGCCAAGAGAAGAACCTTTAAACCGGATCCCTCCTCTTTCTCTGAAGGCTTTTTTGCCATATTTAGGTATTGTCTCAAGATGAAGCTAAAGAGCTTAAAGCCAAGGGATAGAAAAAGAGGAACAAAAAAGACTCCAAAGAGAATAAACAGGCCTCCGAAAAAGGATAAATAGTACTTCAAAGAAAGAGAGGTTTTGCCAAAGTGCTCGGCGGTATGTACAAAGAGTACAAAGCCCTTCTCTATGTTCCACACCAGATTGGGAAGATAAATAAGCAGAGCTATGAGAGGTATCACCAAGGTCCTAAAATTCCATAACAGGTTCTTATCGAAAAGATAAAGGTATATTAGGCCAAGTGGTATAAATACAAACATGGTTTGCTTGGTAAGCATACCTAAACCAATGGAGATGCCAGTTAAAATAGCCCAGAGACAGCTGGGGTTGGTTATGAAGTTCACCAAGCCATAGAAGGATAGCATCCAGAAAAGGATTAGAGGGGGATCTATGGTCATAACGAAGCTATAGACCCAAAAAATCGGTGTAAAGGCGAGGGTAAAGAGAAAAAGCCTTCCGGCACTAAACCCAAAATGTCTACTCATCAAAACATATCCTAATGCCAGGGCAAAGGTGTTACAAAGAAGGGCCGGCAGACGGACTGCCCATTCTGTGTTTCCCAAGTATTTAGTGGAGAGATAAATAAGCCAGGCTATCATGGGAGGTTTGCTGTAATATCCCCAGTCAAGAGCCCTTGACCAGTCCCAGTAATAGGATTCGTCGTAGGATAGTGACAGAGGAAGCTCTACCAGATAGTAAAATTTCCCAACAAATAGTGCGAGTAAAAAAAGGCCTCCTCCACTTAAAAGATAGTCTACGAAGTATTTCCTCTTAAAGTCCCTAAACATAACTCCTTCTTATCATCCATTTGAGGAATAGAACTTTCACAAAGCCTATGGTAAAACCGATGATAATACCTCCCATTATATCTCCTGGAAAATGATGCCCTAAGTATATCCTTGAGTAGCCGATTAGCAGTGCAAAGAGGATAAAAAGCGGACTTCCCTGGGGCAGAAGAAAAGAATAGAAAGTGCTTCCAAAGGCAGCATTAGACATGTGACAAGAAGGAAAACTTCGCGTCTTCTTATCGGTCCTTGGCTTTTCTAAAAATTTAAATTTATCTTCAGTGTAATAGTAGACATGACCCAACTGAACATAGGGCCTCTCCCTTTCGACCAGGGGTTTAACTATTTTTCCACAGGTGAAGTCACTAAGCCCAAAGCCCAACCAAAGCAATCCAAAGGCAAAGAGAAATCTTTTAATCAAACCTTTCTTCAAGAAGAGCACTAAAAGCACAAAGGAAACGGATAGATATGAGGAAATAAGAACCTTCTCATTACTCAAAACTGGAAGAATTTTATCAAAAAGGGGATTTCTTAGGCCATTAATTAAGTAAAATAAATGAACATCAATAGCTACTAATTTATCTATCAAAGAATCTGAATACCAGCCTTTTTGGCGTCATCTATGAATTTGGAAAGCCCTATATCGGTTAAGGGATGTTTCAACATCTGTTCGATGACCTTGAAAGGAATGGTGGCGATGTCCACGCCTATGAGGGCACATCTACGAACGTGGTCTACATGTCTAATGGATGCCGCTATTACCTCGGTTTCGATACCAAAGTTTTCGTAGATACGCATGATCTCCTCGATCAAAAGTATCCCATCATGTCCGATATCATCGAGTCTTCCAAGAAAGGGAGAGACATAGGTAGCGCCAAGCTTTCCGGCAACTAGGGCTTGTAAGGAGGAAAAAACAAGGGTAACATTGGTCTTTATGCCCTCTTGAGAAA
Source organism: Caldimicrobium sp. (assembly GCA_025060015.1). GTDB lineage: Bacteria > Desulfobacterota > Thermodesulfobacteria > Thermodesulfobacteriales > Thermodesulfobacteriaceae > Caldimicrobium. Next base: position 90,633 of record JANXDB010000066.1, read on the forward strand.
GCACTTTAACAGCCTTTAGTCCTTCGGTGGTGAAAGGGATCTTTATTACCACGTTTTTGCCCAGTTTAGAAAGCTCTCGAGCCTCTTTGATCATTCCCTGAGCGGTGGTATCAATTACCTCCAGAGAAACAGGAAGATCGGGGACTTCTGCCAAAATCTCAAGAGCTGCCTCTTTCCATGGTTTTCCACTTTGAGATAATAGAGTTGGATTAGTGGTAACTCCATCGATGAGACCCCAGTCTTTTGCTTTCCTTATCTCTTCAATTTTGGCGGTATCCACAAAGATCTTCATAATTCTCCTCCCAAAAACATCTCTATACAGTGTAATAATTTCTCAATCTTAGGCCCTGAAGCCTTATAAATCCCTCGGCATCCTTAGGATTATAGCCCTCTCCTTCTTCAAAACTCGCCAATTCTCTTTTATAGAGACTAAAGGGGCTTCTTCTTCCAACAACTATAACATTTCCTTTGTAAAGTTTAACTTTGACCGTTCCTGTAACCCTCTCTTGGGTGTCTTCAATCAATCTTTTGAGTGCTTGGAACTCAGGGCTAAACCAGTATCCATAGTAAATAAGCTCTGCAATCTTTGGCATAAGGTTATCCTTTAGCCTCATCACCTCTCTATCGAGGGTAATCTGTTCTAAGGCTCTGTGAGCTGTATGTAAAATGGTGCCCCCAGGGGTTTCATATACTCCCCTGCTTTTAATGCCTACATAACGATTTTCCACCACATCTACTCTTCCAATTCCATGAACTCCGCCAAGATAGTTCAACTTTTGAAGTAGTTCAACAGGACCTAAGGCTTCTCCATTCAGAGCCACAGGCTCTCCTTTATCAAAGTAGATCTCGAGATAGATAGGCTCTTTTGGAGCCTTTTCTGGAGATTGTGTCAGCAGAAACATATCCTCTGGAGGCTCTTGCCAAAGATCCTCAAGGATACCACCTTCATAACTAATGTGAAAAAGGTTGGCATCGATGCTATAGGGTTTTTCAGGGGTAACAGGAACATGGATACCCTTTTCCTTTGCGTAGGAAATGAGATCTGAACGCCCTTTGAAGTCCCACTCCCTCCAGGGAGCTATCACCTTAAGATGTGGGGCAAGGGCGTTGTAGGCAAGTTCAAAACGAACCTGATCATTTCCCTTTCCCGTGGCTCCATGCGCCAGGGCATCTGCTCCCTCTTTAAAGGCTATCTCCACCTGGGCTTTGGCTATGACTGGTCTTGCTAGGGAAGTGCCAAGCATGTACCAGTCTTCATAACGAGCATTGGCCTTAATAGCAAAAAAACAGTATTCCCTTACGAACTCCTCCTTCAAATCCTGTATGATAACCTTCTCGGCACCACAGTTTAAGCCCTTCCTTTTGATTTCATCCCAATCTTCCTCTTGCCCAAGGTCGGCACAAAAGGCTATGACCGGACATTGGTATCTTTCAATTAGCCACTTTAAGATCACTGAAGTATCAAGGCCACCAGAGTATGCGAGCACTATTTTCTTAGGACTCAAAGAGGACCTCCTATTGAAAAGTGTTATTGTGATTGACTAAGTTTCTCCTCTACAGATTTAATCTTACTTACGATTCTCCCCACTGGGCCTTTACGATAATCGATCTTCATATTACATACGATACGATTACAGTCTGGCTCAAGGATCTGAAAACATTTTCTGATAAGATCTAATATTTCTTCTATAGTTTCTGCTTCAACTGTTGTTTCCATCGGTGAGAAATGATAGGGAAGCCCTGATTCCTGTATAACCTTAAGGGCTCTTGCTACATAGGGACTCAGACTCTCTCCCTTGTCCAAAGGAAAAATGCTTATCGACAATAGCACACTCATAAGCATATAATATATCTCTAAATCGCTCTTTATCAATACTCCTCATAACTTCAAATTATCAACTCCGTCCTTCTGAGGAAAATATTCAAAGTGTCCATTTGGTTTGTTAGCCAATAACTATGGACCAATCCCTTAACAACTCCTTTACTACCACTAAGAAATCATATGACATACCCTCAACAAGTAATAGAAATGGATTTAAGCCCTTTTTCGCACCTGACAGGTGCGAAATACCTTGCCTCAAAATAATGAAAATCTCGAAAAATCTCGTCATACATGATTTGTCTTTTAATGGCATAGGGATATACATGTGTTGTCTGACACTTTTCCTCTTATGAATTTGAATCAACTTAGTTGCATCCAAGCATCCTTTATAAATTGCCAGCCGGCCTTCACGAGAAGATATATCAGATAAAGACCTACACCAGCTATCATAACGGCAGCAGTTGTCAACAAAAAAAGTAGTAGCAACCCTAAAATTAAAATTCTTTTTCCCATTTTCTTCCAATAAAAAAACCCTCCTCTCAGAGTCTTATCCAATGCCTTTTCGATGAGCTTTTCTATCATTTTGCTCAAAGACTTTTTTAAGATCTTTTTCATAAGTGAATTCTTACTCCAGGAGGCTGCTGTTTATCCTTTAATTATACCATTTATGCGTTATATTTATAGCGTATCAAAAACAGGGAAGGAGAGGAAGTAAAATGGCCATACAGATCCTTTCAAAGGACATCAAGAGAGATCTGCTTTCAACATACAAAAACATAGACTTTGAGCGTCACCTCAGAAACTTAGAGGAAAAACTTACCGATCTCAGGGGGTGTCTTTGACCCAGAGGGTTTAACCAAAAGACTACAAAAGATAGAGGAAAAAATCCAAAGCTCGCAGGCCTGGGATTCCTCGGATATTCGTCAATTACTTAAAGAGCGTGCCCAGATTGTTGATAGGCTTTCCATTTTTGAAAAATTAGAACGCTCCTTTAGGGATCTAACCGAGTGGTTCTATTTATACAAAGAGGAAGGCTCTTCTGAGATCCTAGAAAATCTTCTTCAGGAATTCCAGGAATTCGAAGAGTTTCTACATCGAGAAGAAGCAAAGCTTTTACTTGCCGAGGACTATGATCATGCTAACGCCATTCTTAGTCTCCATGCAGGAACTGGAGGAACGGATGCTCAGGATTTTGCAGAAATGCTCTTGAGGATGTATGCCCGCTGGGCAGAAAAAAAAGGCTACAGGGTCAAAGTGGTAGACTTGCTCCCAGGTGAAGAAGCAGGTATCAAAAATGCAACGCTCCTTATCGAAGGTCCTTGGGCTTACGGGCTTTTGAAAGGAGAGAAAGGAATTCACAGACTTATAAGAATCTCCCCCTTTGATGCTAATGCCAGAAGACACACCTCCTTTGTTTCAGTTACCGTCATCCCAGAGATTGAAGAGGACATAGAAGTAGAGATAAGACCAGAGGATCTGAAAATTGAAACTATGAGAGCTAGTGGTCACGGTGGCCAACATGTCAACAAAACTGAAACAGCGGTAAGAATTACCCATCTACCCACAGGCATAATAGTTACTTGCCAGAACGAAAGAAGCCAACATCTAAACAAAATGACTGCTTTGAAGATATTAAAGGCTAAACTTTACCAGATAGAGAAACAAAAACTGGAAGAGAAAAAAGAGAGTCTTATAGGAGAAAAGAAAGAGATCTCCTGGGGGAATCAAATCCGAAGTTACATCTTGCATCCCTATAAGGTGATAAAGGATCATCGCACACAGCTTGAAATCTTTAAAGTGGAGGAAGTCTTAGATGGAGAGATAGACTCCTTCATAAGGGAGTATCTGCTTTGGTACACCAAAGGAAAGACAAATCAAAAGGGAGGCTCATAATGAAAAGAGAAAAGATAAAGGCCCTGGTGATGTTAGAGGATGGTACTCACTTTTGGGGTTACTCCTTTACAATTAGGGGAGAAACCTTTGGAGAAGTTGTTTTTAATACAGGAATCACCGGCTATCAGGAAATCCTAACCGATCCCTCATACTATGGCCAAATCGTAACCATGGCCTATCCCCTCATCGGTAATTACGGCATAAACTATGAGGACAACGAAAGTAAAACCATTCAGGTTGCAGGTTTCATAGTGAGAGAGTATCAGCCCTTTTTCAGCAACTGGAGGGCAGAAAAGTCTCTGAGCGACTGGCTTTCCGAACATAACATACTTGGGGTAACTGGAGTGGACACCAGAGCTTTGACGAGACACATAAGAAACTTTGGTGCCATGAAAGGTGGTATAACAACAGAAACCCTTAATCCACGGGAATTTCTGGAAAAGATTAAAAACAGTCCCGACTATGTAGGACGAGATCTCATTCAGTACGTTACCACCGATAGGCCCTATTTCTACGACAAAGATGGAATTGACTACCAAACCACTACCTTTAAAAACCGGTCAAATTACAGGATAGCTGTCTTAGACTGTGGCCTCAAATACAATCAGTTAAGACTCTTTGCCGAAAGAAAGGCAGAATGTCTTGTGTTTCCTGCAAAGACCTCTGCCGCCGAGATTCTGAGCCACAACCCTGATGGCATCTTTCTCTCCAACGGGCCAGGAGATCCTGCCCCCTTGAGATACGTTGTGGATACGGTAAAGGAGCTTCTTGGTAAAAAGCCTATCTTTGGTATCTGCCTTGGCCATCAAATCCTTGGACAGGCCTTAGGAGCCGCCACTTATAAATTAAAATTTGGCCATAGAGGCATAAACAACCCTGTTTTAAATCTCCTAAATAAGAGAGTGGAGATAACTTCCCAAAATCATGGTTTTTGTGTAAGAGCTGAAGAGTTGCCAAAGGAAGTGATAGTGACCCATCTTAACCTTAATGACAATACCTTAGAAGGTATTTATCACCCTGAGCTTAGAGCTTTCTCTGTGCAATACCATCCAGAAAACGCCCCAGGACCACATGATTCTATTTATCTCTTTGAGGCCTTCTTCAGACTAATCGAAGGAAAGCATGAAAATCTCTACACTTAAGGACTCTCCTCTTGAGGGGGAGAGAGTTATAACCATAGGGGCCTTCGATGGCATCCATCTGGGACATCAGGCCTTGATCAATAGGACCCTTGAACTAGCCAAGGCCTTAACCTTATCCCCAGCCCTGGTTACCTTTGATCCTCACCCCAGAAAAATCATACAACCCCACCTTGACCTAAAACTTTTAACACCTCTGGAAGAAAAAATAGGGATCCTTGAAAATACAGGAGTTCCCGAGGTTATACTAATTCCCTTCACCAAGTCACTGGCTGAATTATCGGCTGACATCTTTATAGAGAGATATTTAGTTGATCTGATCAAGGCAAAAGCAGTGGTTGTTGGTTTTAATTTTCGGTTTGGGAGAGCAAGGACAGGTGATGGTAGATTTCTTCAGGAGATGGGACAGAAATACGATTTTCAGGTTGAGGTTATTCCTCCCATAACAATGGATGGTAAAACGATCTCAAGCACCACTATAAGAGAATTATTAAAAAACGCTGAACTTGACCTTGCTAACAAGTTCTTGGGAAGACCCTATACTTTAAAGGGAAAGGTTATTCGAGGAAAGGGTAGGGGGAAGCAATTGGGCTTTCCCACGGCAAACTTGGATATATCCCCTGAAAAACTAATTCCCGCCCCTGGGGTCTATGCCGTAAAGGCAAGAATTAAAGAAACCAGCTTCAATGGTGCCATGAACATCGGAATTAAACCCACCTTTCAAGATAAACACATTTCCGTTGAAGTTCACTTACTTGATTGTGAACCTCAAAAAAACCTTTACGGAGAGTATATGGAGGTTTCCTTAATCAAGTACATTAGACAGGAAAAGAAATTTTCTTCACCAGAGGAACTTATCTCTCAGATACAAAGGGACTGTCAAAAAGTGTTAGAAATCCTTTCCTAACCCTTGTGTTTCCTTTTCAATTCCTCAACAAAGGCATCATATACATTTATTTTTTTGCCCACTTTCTTTGGCACTTCAATGCCTCTTTTTCTCAACTCATTAACAATTTTATTAACCTGAAATTTACTAATACCTATTTTCTCCGCTATCTGTGCAGCGCTCATGATTGCATAATTTTCATACACGTATCTTACATCATCAAGCGTAATTACTCTACTTCTTTTTCTCATTCTTTATCCTCCTTTTTTTTCTAAAAAATTTTAATGGATGTTTTAAACTTGTCAAGATCTAAGATTTCAAATTTTATATGTGAATACTCTCTAAGATTTTTCCTTCACTTAAAATTTTCAATTCTGCATAGGAGGTAAGATCAAAATGAACTGGTGTTATGGTGATATATCCCTCTTTTAGAGAGACTACATCGGTGTATGGTGAGTTCTCCAAATGTTCCTCAGCTCCTTGCCAGTAATATATCTTTCCATGAAGATCCCTTCTCTTCTCGAAGACCTCTTTAAGCTTTGCAGTTGATTGCTTCACAACTCTTATACCCTTTATCTCGTTAGGATTGAGATGTGGTATGTTGATATTTAAACAAAAAGGTCTTTCTAAACAAACTTTATCAACATTTTTAATAAAATTGCTGATAAAATAAGAGGCATAACAATAATCAATATCTTCATAGGCATCTATAGATACCGCAATACCGGAATAACCCAGAATCTTTGCCTCTGTAGCAGCAGAAACTGTACCTGAGTATAACACATTTATACCTACATTTGCTCCCCTATTTATACCAGATATAACCAAATCAACAGGACCTACAAGCTCGTAGATGGCAAGCTTTACACAATCTGCAGGAGTGCCTGAAACGGCATATCCCCAGAATAATTTACCCCTTCTAATCTCTTGGACTCTTAGTGGATAGTGTATGGTTATGGCATGTCCCACGGCACTTCGTTCTGCCTCTGGTGCAACAATGTATACCTCATGCTCAAGTGATAAGGCATGGTATAATCCACAGAGACCATCGGCATAAATTCCATCATCATTGGTTAGTAAAATCTTCATAATCAAAACTCCCTGAACTTTGACTTAAAGTGTAGTAAACACTGTTTTCTAAACTGACAATATTCCTTGGGGTGTTGGCAACCTATTTCAAGTAGGACCCACTCCTTGTATTTTTCACAATAGAGCCTCTCCCGATCTGCCTCTTTGGATTTCTCCTCTTTCATATCCATCTAGCTCCTATAGGATGCGTTAATTCTAATGTACTCTTCGGTAAGATCACAGGTAAATATTTCATAACTCTGTTTTCCTTTTTTGAGATTGATCAGCAGCTCTATTTCGGACTTAGCAAGTTCTTCCTTGAATGTCTTCTCCGCTCCCTGCGGTTTCAAATTCTGAATCCAAGGAACTTTGTTTAAGTATAATTCCACTTCAGAAGGATCAAGGGCAATTCCTGTTTTACCAAGACTTGCAAATATTCGCCCCCAGTTGGGATCCTCTCCGTAGAAGGCAGTTTTAACGAGAGGAGATTCAGCTACTGCCCTTGCAAGGATTTTTGCTTCCTCTTTGGTTTTTGCTCCTTTAACCACTATTCTTATCACCTTGGAAGCACCCTCCCCATCTTTTACAATGAGATAGGCTAATTCTCTCAATGTCCGCTGAAAAGAATCGGCAAAATCATCCCAATCATCTACCTGCTTTTTACCACTTGCCAGGGCATAGACGGTATCGTTGGTGCTAGTTTCTCCGTCAACGGTTATGCGATTAAAACTATTTTCAACACCCCTAACCAAGAGACTCCTTAAATCCTCTTTTTGAATTGATGCATCAGTTAAAATAAAAGCAAGCATAGTTGCCATGTTAGGGGCAATCATCCCTGCTCCCTTGGCAATTCCCAAAAGAGCAATTCCATCCTTCGTGGTCTTAGACACAATCTTTGGAAAGGTATCAGTGGTCATTATAGCTTGAGCAAAGAGACTGTAATTGTTAGTAGATAAGGTCTCGATAAGAATCGGAAGTTTCGGTATGATTGTCTCAACGGGAAGAGGTTCACCAATGACTCCGGTTGAAGCAGGCAAAAGTTCTTCGGGTGATATTTTCAAAAGTTTTGCCGTTTCTTCAATCAATTTAAGTGCCCTATGGAGACCATCCTCTCCTGTGCAAGCATTGGCAACACCACTATTTACAAGAATAGCTCTGGTGACTGAACTTCTTAGGTGTTTTTTCCCGATAATAACAGGAGCTGCCTTAACAGAATTTCTGGTAAAAACACCACTGGCCACACCCTTATTTTGACAAAGTATTAATCCCAAATCCAATTTATCCCTTTTTCTTATACCACAGGCTATGGCAGAGAATAAAAAACCCTCGGGTATATGCATAAACTCGCCCCCTGATTTTAGTGACCTTTTACCAATAGTAGTATACCTGTTATTAGAAGCATGACATTCACCATGTAGTAGTAAACTCTATTGGAGAGCCTACTGTAAAGCTTTTGCCCCAAATACAAGCCCATTATTACAAAAGGTAAAATCAAGATATAGGTCTTAAATATATCATAGGTTATATTTCCTACTAATAGATGATTTATAACAGCATTCAAAGCTATGAAAGCAAAGATAAGCTGTAGAGTAGCCTTGAATAGATCCTTATCCAAGCGTAAAAAAGATAGATAAATGATTAGAGGAGGGCCTGGAGTGTTCAGCAATCCACCGAGCATACCAGCTATGAGAGCACTAGAAAGTCCCAGGGGATTACTGAAAAGTTTACTATCTATCTCATGACTATAAACCACCTCTTTGTTATATCGATATCTGTACATTTCCCATATAAAAAAAAACACAATAGCCACAAACAGTGTTATTCGGAGCAAGTACTCTGAAGCCAGGTTAAATCCCTGTATACCCAGGATTACCCCTATAGTTAGGGCCAAAAAGAACCTTAGCGGAATTTTAAAGATCTTTTTTTCCTTGAGAATTATAACCAGCAGCACATTTATTGTGAGGGAGTATAGCGCCATGAGAGGGACTGCCTGTTTAACCCCTGTGAATAGAGCAAGCAAAGGAAGAGCAGTCAATGCAAAGGCAAACCCCACTAAACCATGAATAAGACCAGACAAAAACAACACCAAAGCTACAAGATAAAGTTTTTCCATTTTGAATTAAAGCTCTTGGGAGTGCTTATGAAAAGCTGAGATTATCTCTGATAAGGTAAAAAAGGCATAAAGATCATAGCCCTCAACTCTTAACTTTTCTTTTCCTCCCTCTTCTCTATCGATTAAGCTTAAAACATTAATTATCCTAAGACCTTCCTTTTTACAGGCGTCAATGGCTTTTAGGAGAGACCCTCCTGTGGTTACTACATCTTCTACCAGTGCAATAGGCATACCAGGGTAGAAGTTTCCTTCGATCTGTCTCTCTGTGCCATATTTTTTGGGTTCCTTTCTAATCAAAAGACCCTCTAAATTTACCCCCTCCTCCAAAGCCTCTGACAGAGTTGCACACACGATAGGGTCTGCCCCTAGGCTCATGCCTGCAATGCCTTCAATTTGATAATCTCTAAGAGCTTCCCAGAAAAGTCTTCCTATCATCTTAAATGTAGGACCAAATAGGGTTATCTTTCGACAGTCTAAATAGTAAGGACTTTCTTTGCCACTTGAAAGCTTGAAGGGCTGCTGTGGTCTGTATAACAATGCCCTATCTAAAATATAGGGCATTATTTCAGCTTTGATATGAAAGAAATTCAATAACTTTATCATCCTAGGAAGGGGATGGATATCATGTAAAAACCTATTAATCTCAGCCTCAGCCTTAGTTAAAGATTCAAGATTATAATAGAAGTATTTTTTGATATGCTCAAAGGATTGTTCGTTTATGGAGGTTAACCTGAGAGCAAATCCCACATCATCTGTCCTAATTACCTTTCCTTTCATGAATACTTTTATAGGTGGTTCCGTTTCCTTAAGGATGAAAACTAAAGCTACCTCCTCATAAAGATCTGGCTTTGCATCAGAACTATAGATATAGACACCACCTAAGCCAATGTCCCTGAATTTACCTCTGAATGAACCCTTTTGGCAAAGGACTTCTACATGCTCCTCAAAGGGTAATCTGAAATATTTTCTCTTTTCAATCATAACTATATTTTATTCTAAAAAATTTTTAAGACAAGTTTAATGGGAAAAATTCGTAAAAATTTCTTTTTTCTCATTATAAAATATTTAAAATTTCTATAAACATGCCATAATTATTCTTGAAAAACAATTAAAAATGATTAAAATTTTGAAAAAACACAGAGGAGGTGTCTTATGTGTATAAGACCAGGCGTTAAAGCTCCTGATTTTACAGCCCAGGCAAGTTTTCCAGGCGGTGAAATTGGAACCATCAAATTATCAGATTATGCTGGTAAGTGGGTAGTGCTCATGTTTTATCCTGCTGATTTCACCTTTGTCTGACCTACAGAGATGGCAGCAGTTGCTGCCAAGGCTGGAGATCTATCTAGATTAAACACAACTCTTCTTGCCATAAGCATTGATACTGTTTTTAGCCACATAGTATGGAATGAGACAGAGCTAAGCAAGTTAATTCCAGGTGGATTTCCCTTTCCCATGGTATCTGATCTGAGTGGTAAGATCGGACAGCTTTACGGCGTTTACGATGAAAACTTGAATTTAGATTTAAGAGGCACCTTTATCATTGATCCTGATGGAGTTATTCAGGTAGCACAGGTTTACAATGCTCCCATTGGTAGAAACTTTGACGAATTAGTGAGGGCCATTGAAGCTGCTCAACATGTAAGAAACGCTGAAGGCAAAGAGGCCTGTCCCGCAGATTGGAAACCAGGGGCAGCTACTTTAAAACCATCAAAGGATCTCATAGGAAAGGTTTATCAATCCTGGGGAAGACAGGGATAGGTCTTCCACAGGCAAGAGGGCAGGTAGTCCTGCTCTCCTGCCCTAATAAATAAGTATAATCATCTTGGGGAGGCATCCGATGAACATCCGACCTGGTATGAAGGCACCTGCCTTTGAAGTTCAGGCCTATTTCAACGATGGACAGATAAAGAATGTCAAACTCTCTGATTATAATGGTAAGTGGTTGATCTTGTTTTTCTATCCAGCTGATTTCACCTTTGTCTGACCAACAGAAATGGCAGCAGTTGCTGCCAAAGCGGAAGACCTAAAGAGGTTAAATACCGAACTTTTAGCTATAAGTATTGACACCGTATTCGTTCACAAAGTTTGGCAGGAGACAGAACTGAGCAAACTAATTCCAGGAGGCTTCCCTTATCCCATGGCTTGGGATATTGAGGGTAAAGTGGGCAGGCTATATGGTGTTTATGCAGAAGAAATGGGTATCAATCTTAGAGGCACCTTTCTCATTGATCCCGAGGGAATCGTTAGAGTAGTCCAAATATATGACGCACCCATTGGCAGAAACTATGAAGAGATAGTAAGGATGACCGAGGCAGCTCAATATGTTCGTGCATCAGGTGGAGCAGAGGCTTGCCCAGCCAATTGGAAACCAGGTAAAAGCACCATCAAACCGTCTGCAGAACTAGCTGGTAGGGTATATGAAATATGGAATCCAAGTGAACTAGATAATTAAAAGATCTACTGAAGTGAATATTAATACTCTGCATGAGACTCAATTCATGATTGAGTCTAAGTCAGTCTTGTAAATTCCCCTTGGAATTTCATCTCTCAAGATTATATTAGTCAACATGAAAAGACAGGGAACGGAAATAAATTTCTCCATTATAATTGCCCTCTCTCTTATAATCATTGGTCTATTTGCTTACCTAATTGTCCCTTTTTTTATGATAATATTTTGGGGAAGCCTGCTTGCCTTCTTTCTCTATCCTATATACAGTAAAATCTTAAACCAATTCAAAAATAAGAAAACTATCTCTGCTCTTACAACTCTTTTCATCTTCATCTTCTTTATCTTAACGCCCTTATTTTTTTTAGGCTTCCAACTTTTCTTACAGATTGAAAGCAATCTTCAATATCTAAACGAACTCTCAATTTTTAAAATAATTGAATACCTACAAAGTTTAAAAGAGAAACCACTTCTATCCAAAGTATATCCACATTTAGAGCCTTATCTTGAATCCTTTCAATCACAACTTCCCCAACATATACCCAAAATTACTGAAAAACTTCTTCTCTCCTTAAGCGGGATGCTTACCTGGAGTTTTGGCCTGGTATTTAAACTCTTTCTCACTCTATTCACTCTCTACTACTTTCTTGTGGACGGAGAGAGAATTATTCAAATTATAAAGGAATTAATTCCGGGCTCTGAAGACAGAAAAGACATAATCTTAAAAAGAATTGCCCTCATCATTGAAGGAGTCCTCTTCGGAAATCTTTTAACAGCCCTCATACAAGGAGCTCTTTCTCTCTTTATTTACTTGATCTTAGGATTATCCTCATATGCCATACTAGCCTTTTTAACTATCCTTGCCTCCTTTTTACCTTTTTTTGGAACCGCACTTATCTGGATTCCTGCCTCTTTATACCTTATTATTACAGGCAGTTATATCAAAGGTATTATCCTTATTATTTATTCCGCCCTAATAGTATCACAGGTAGACAATCTCATTAAACCGCTTCTCATTGGAGGTAAAACCAAAATCCACAATTTACTGATGTTTTTTGCCGTTTTAGGTGGTTTAGCGCGCTTTGGTCTGACAGGCATATTTCTGGGACCGATAATTTTAGGCCTTTTTCTCTCCATCATAGAAATATACAAAGCTCATCTTCTGAATAATCATACGACATCATCAGAAAACCATTAAACTTCAGCTTAGAGTGATGATAATCCATGCCTGAGCTTCCTGAAATCGAGACCATAAAAAGAGACCTAGAGAGAACACTTCTGCATGATAAACTAATTGAAGTTAGGGTTTTTGACAAAGATTTCATATCCAAAAGAGGACCTGGTACTCAAGAACTGAAAACTCTTATCTCACAGGATCTCACCTCAATAGAAAGGAAAGGAAAGATATTAATTTTGAAATTTTCCTCAAAGGCCCTTCTTTTTCACCTAGGTATGACAGGAGCTCTTATTTACCAAAAGGATCACCCTCCAATAGATAGGGGAAAACACCTGATCCTAAATCTATCCTTTCAGGGTGGACAACTAATCTTTAGAGACATAAGAAAGTTCAGTAGAATCTGGATAATTCCTAATAATGGTCTCCACCCCTGGTTAGACGACAATTTAGGACCAGATGCCCTAGAAATCTCTAAAGAGGCCTTCTTTAATCTGATGCAGAAAACCAATAGAAGGGTTAAAACTATCCTCCTAGACCAGAAGAGAATAGCCGGCCTTGGTAATATATATGCCGATGAACTCCTTTTTAGGGCAAAGATTAGTCCTCTTCGCCCAGCTAATTCCCTGTTACCAGAAGAAATTGAGCTTCTCTATGAACACATGCGACAATTGCTTAGCGAGGCAATTGAACTAAGGGGGTCGTCCATTAAAGACTATGTTGATGGATTAGGCCTAAAGGGGTTTTTCCAGGAGAGACATCAGGTCTATGGAAAGAGAAATCTTCCCTGTCAAAAATGTGGAAATCCTTTGGTGTTCACCATCATAAACAGCAGAGGCACCACCTTCTGTCCTTCTTGCCAAAGATGACCAAAACATACACCTTCATCGTCTTTGATGATGAAGTGGGATTAAGAATAGATCATTTCCTCAAAGCCAAACTACCAGAGCTAACTCGTTCCCGTATACAGAAGCTTATTGAAGAAGGTCTTGTAACTTCACAGGGAGTTTCACTAAAAGCTGCCAAAAAGACTCAAAAAAACATGGAGATCTCTGTGCAGATACCACCTGAGGAGAGCCTTGATCTGATACCTGAAGAAGTTCCATTAGATATCCTCTATGAAGATGATGATTTAGCGGTAATTTTTAAGCCAGCTTCAGTGGTGGTGCATCCTGCCCCAGGTCATTCAAAAGGCACCTTGGTACATGGACTTCTCCTTAGGCTTAAAAATCTCTCAGGCATAGGAGGAAAACTTAGACCAGGAATCGTCCACAGACTGGATAAAGATACCTCAGGACTCATGATTGTGGCAAAAAATGACAAATCCCATCAAGCTCTAATTAACTCCTTTAAGAAAAGAGAAATCCAAAAGGAGTATTTAGCACTTACCTATGGGCATATTAAACCACCACGAGGGAAGATTGAAAAACCCATTGGAAGACACCCTAAAATTAGAAACAAAATGGCTACCCTTACCATAGGTAAGGAAGCCATTACAGAATATGAAGTCATTAAGTACTTCAAAAGGGCATCCCTTGTCCTTGCAAAACCTATTACCGGTAGGACTCATCAACTGAGAGTTCACTTTAGTTCCCTTGGTCATCCTATCCTGGGAGACCCCCTTTATGGAGGACAAAAAAGAGATCTTCCCAAAGCACCTCGTCTTATGCTCCATGCTGCTAAAATCTCCTTTTTTCATCCAAGTAAAAAAACCATCCTAAGTTTTGAAAAAGAGCCTCCAAGTGATTTTCAGGAATATCTTAAGGTGCTAGAGGATGACTAAGACAATTGCTATCACAGGAGGTATAGCTTCGGGCAAGAGTACCCTTTTAAAGATCCTTAATGAGCTGAATTTTCCAGTGCTCTCCTGTGATGAGGTTATTAGAGAATTTTACCAGGACGAGAATATAAAAGAAAAGCTTCGGCGCCTCATAGGTGAGGAATTCTTTTCCGATAAAATTCACCCTGATAAAACCAAGATCTTAGAGAGATTGGTTAAGGATGAGACTTTTAAGAGGAAATTGGAAGAGTTTTTTCACCCTCTGGTATTAAAAAAAATACAAGCCTTTGTAGAAGAGTGCCGTGACAAGGGAGAGGTCCTTGCCTTTGTTGAAGTGCCTCTTCTCTTTGAGATAGGGTGGGAAGGATATTTCGATGAGATCTGGGTCATAACCTGCTCTGAAGAAACCCAAAGAAAGAGACTGAGAGAAAAACCTACCTGGGAATTACGTTTAAAACTCGTGGAAAAACAGCTCCCTCTCTCTGAAAAGATAAAAAGGGCAAAAGTGGTTCTCTCTTCAGAAATAACCCTCGAAGAGCTTAAAAGAAGGGTTAAAGATATTCTAAAGGACTATTTAGGAGATCTTTCCCCTCAGAGGTAAGACCATGGATTAGAAGACAATTTCCAATCTTCTTGGTGTTTACCTCTGGAATACGGTAAGCCTCAGAAAGTCTTATAAGTGGCTTTGCAGAAAAACTAAATACTCCCAAGGGATCTCCAATGATTATAGGTGAAAGGATCAAAAAAAGCTCATCCACAAGTCCCTCAGCTAAAAAGGCACCATGAAGTTTACCTCCGCCCTCAATCAAAAGAGAACTAAGATTGGATTTATAAGCCCTTTCTATAAAGGATTTTAGATCAAGATGTCCCCTCCTCTGGGGTATTTTCCATATCTCTACTCCTCTTTCTTTAAAGGGCTTTAAAATCCTCTCTGAAACCTCCTCAGCACATACCAAGACCGTTTTCTTGTCCTCTTCAACCCTAAAGACTCTATGGTCAGGAGATAACTTGGCTTTGGTGTCGAGAATAATTCTTAGGGGATTTTTACCTTTAACCAAACGAGTTGTTAGCTCTGGATCATCTTTCTCCACAGTTGCTCTTCCAACCACAATAGCGTCTACCATGCTTCTAAGCTTATGAGCAAAAACTCTTGATCTTTCATCGGAAATCCATTTTGAGTCTCCGCTTGACACCGCTATCCTTCCATCTAAACTTTGGGCAACCTTAATCATAATCCAGGGTCTAGCCCTCAATATGCGAGATAAAAAGAACCTTGTCAGATACTTAACCTCATTAGCTAAAACGCCCACTTTTACTTCTAGTCCAAAATCTTTTAAGATTTCAATTCCTCTCTGGGCCAAAGGATTTGGATCCCTAATTCCGCAGACCACTCTCTTGATTCCTGCCTCAATTATAGCAGAAGTGCAGGGTGGGGTTTTTCCATAGTGGGCACAGGGCTCCAAAGTCACGTAAAGATAAGCACCACGAGTTTTATTTTGCCCCCTTTCAATAGCTACTCTTTCAGCATGGGGTAATCCATAGGCTTGGTGATAGCCTTTGGCTATTATCTCCCCAGTACTTGGATCAACCAAGACTGCTCCAACAGGAGGATTAGGT
The DNA here is from genome assembly GCA_025060015.1 of Caldimicrobium sp. GTDB lineage: Bacteria > Desulfobacterota > Thermodesulfobacteria > Thermodesulfobacteriales > Thermodesulfobacteriaceae > Caldimicrobium. The sequence goes on from JANXDB010000066.1 coordinate 106,571, forward strand.
GAAGTCTTTCCCAATCCCTTATAAGCCTCCTTCAAAGCAATCTTCATGTATTTTAGATCATCAATAATTGACATCAGAACCGAATCTTACCTTTTTCTTAGCGCAAGTGACTTAATGGATAGCATGACTTGAAGCCTACTGAAATCAATTCTTTCTCTCTCTCTTTTTTCGTTTGTTATGGCGTTGACTTTTCTCTTATAGGTTCTAATCTTCTCCACAATCTTTGCGTAATACTCCTCATCCTCTACATAGAGTGGTTTGCTTCGCATTTGACCTAAATGTAGGAGAAGAACACTTAATTTTTTAATCTTGCCAAGAGCCTCTTGATGGTCTTCATCTAAAGCCTCTTCTAATTTTTCAATCTCCTTTTTCAACTCCACTTCCTTAGGTAAAAATCCTGCATTTTTGAGCATGCGATAGGCTATTCTCAACTCCTCGGGCACAAAGGGGTCTTCCTTGAGATCTAGGGGCTTACCCTTTAATTCAAGATCGTCAAAATCTCCCCTTTCTATGGCCTCACTTATCCGCTCTTCTGCTATTTTTTTGAAAATGCTAAAAGGCAAAGGAGATCCTCAGGACCTTTGTAATTGAAAAAGCTTGAACTCTATCAAGCCTCTTAAATAACTGCTTTCGGTTTCCTTCAACAGCTCTTGATAAAGTTTTATGGCTTCACTCTTGTTTTGTCTCTCCTTTATCCTTGCTTGATCAAATAGGATAGATCCCTTTAGCAGAGTTTCCTTTTCAAGGGCCTTGGAATAGAGTTTAAAGGCCTCCTCCATCTTTCCCTCTTCCTCTAAAATCTTTGCCTCTGCATAAAAGGTAAGTCCTTCAGCTTTCCCTCTGTAAAGACTCTTTAAATTGGAAAGCTCTTCCTTCAAATCCTTGACATCTCCTTTATGAAGAGAGGTATTCCACAATATCAGTATCGCCTGTGAACCAGCAGTGGTTCTTCCATATTTTTTAACAAACTCTCTTAAACTCTTAAGATCTCTTCCCTTGTGTATGATATTTGTAAACTCTTCGAAGGCCTTTTTATCCTTGTTTTTTTGGTAATAAACCCAAGCCCCATTGATCATGATAAGTAATACTAATCCTAGGACTATGTTTAGTAATAAGGTTAGATGTTTTTGAAGAAAATCCTTCAGTCTTTCGTGAAACCTTAGCAGTTTGTCTTCTTCCATTTAGGCCTCAACTCCTCCAAAATAATCATCCCACTTGAAAAGAAGCGGAGCTCTGTTCTCATCGAGAATCTCATAATCCATCACTTCTCCTACAACAATAATATGATCTCCAGTTTCGTACTGGTAAGTCACCTCACACTCAAAATAGGCAATAGCAGATAGCAAAACAGGCGAACCCTTCAAAGCATGCTTGTATGAAATCCCTTCAAACTTATTGACCTTCCTTCCACTTTTAAAGCCAAATAACCGAGCAAGGTCCACTTGATCTTCTCCAAGGACATTAATACAAAAGGTTTTAGATTTTTGAATAAGTTCATAGGTATATCTCTGCGGAGCTATTGATACTCCAAGTAATCTGGGTTTAAAGGATACCTGTGAAACCCAAGCAGCAGTCATGCCGTTAATGATCCCGTCTGCCTGAGAGGTGACGATGAAAACTCCCTGTGGTATGTATGTTGTTATTATTTTTTGCAATCCCATAGTCTCCTCCTAAGCCAAGTTATTAAAATATTTTAAATTAAAAGCCCTGGGGAGTCAATAGGTTAACAGTTTTTCAGAGCTTTCTAAGAACTTTTTGATTCCCTGGTATCTTAAAATTATGAAACTTCAGAATATGGTCTTCAGAGTTTCGAACTTTTGTCCTTTAGCGTGGGAGGTTGATGGGACTCCTTATACATCAAATCAAAAAGCCGTTTTTTCTATGACAATATTTAAGACGTTTTTTAATTAGCAACAGTTGATGGGACTTGAGTAGGAAGATGCTTTACTTGGTGACTTGTGCTCTGCATTATAGCCAACCAGATAGGACAGGCTATTTTGCCCCCTGTTTCTCCCTTAAGTAGGGTTTTAGCTTTATCATATCCCACCCATACCCCACAGGTGTAATCCGCAGTATAGGCTACAAACCAAGCATCTTTGTAATCCTGGGTGGTTCCGGTCTTACCCCCAGAGGGCACTCCTAGAGAAGCAGCGCATCTTCCAGTGCCACCTCTAATGACCTCCTGTAAAAATCCATTCATTATGGCTGTGGTTTCTGAGGTGTAAACCTGCTTTGCTTCATTTTGAGTTCTATATATCTCTTTACCATCGTAGATTTTATCATAGATGGCCTCGATGAATCTCGGGGTTATCTTATGGCCCAAAGTCGGAAATACTGTAAAGGCTGCCGTTAGATCTAGAGGAGAAATTTCATAGGTCCCTAAGGCCACACTTAAATTAATTGGTTGGGGAAATTTCAAATCCATTCTCCTGACCATATCAATGAGGTTTTCCATGCCTAAAATTACAGCAATTCTTACTGCAACTGTATTTCTCGATAAAGCTAAAGCTTGTCTTAAGGTTATAGGTCCCAAATATTTTCCATCATAGTTCCCTGGACTCCAGTCTTCGCCAGCATTTGCTCCTGGCAAGGTTATAGGCTCATCAGGCAAAACAGCATCAGGTGAAATCAAACCCTTCTCAATAGCCTCAGCCCATAAGAAGGGTTTAAAAGCTGAACCCGCTTGCCTTTTTCCTAAAATAGCACGATTGTAAGCTGACTGGAGGTAGTTTTTTCCTCCGAGAAGAAATCTTACCCCTCCATCAGTGTTGTCCATACATACAGCAGCTATTTCTGGTAAATCACCTCTGTATTGTTTAGTAAGGATATTCACAGCTGATTCTGTTCCCCTTTTTTGCCAATCGACATCAAGGGTAGTTACAACCTTTAAGCCTCCCCACTCAAAAACCTCCTTTGGTAATAATCTCTCTAACTCTGCTTTGACCACATCAATAAAGTAAGCACTATGCGCTGGGATGTTTACATTATGTGGGTTAAGCCTTAAAGGCTGGGTTAAAAGTTGATTTGCCAAATCCCAAGAGATGAATCCCACCTCTGCCATTCTTCTTATAACATAGTTTCTTCGTGACAAGGCAGCCGATGGGTTATTTAGTGGACTGTATTTTACAGGACCAGGAGGTAACCCTGCTAATGTGGCTGCCTCCAGGAGATCCAGTTCCCAAACATGTTTTCCAAAATAGGTTAGAGAGGCTGCCTCAACTCCATAGGCACCTTCACCAAGATAAATATGGTTCATGTAGATATTGAGGATTTCCTCTTTGGATAGATATCTCTCCATTTGCCAGGCGAGAATCATTTCTTTAAATTTCCTTGAAAAGGTTCTTTCTGGAGTTAACAGTAAAGATTTTGCCACTTGTTGAGTAATAGTGCTTCCGCCTTGGACAATCCGTCCAGAAATTAGATTTCTAAATAAGGCTCTTAACAAGCTGAAGAAATCAATCCCCTTGTGTTTGAAAAAATTGGCATCTTCTGCAGCCAAAAAGGCTTTGACAACGTGTGGCGGGATCTTTTTTATTGATACATAGATCCTTCTCTCCTCACCTAGATAGCCAATGACCTTACCTTTGTGATCAACAAGCAGGATTGCCTGTTTGGGCTGATAGTTTTTAAGCTTGGAAATGCTTGGCAAACTGATTTTAAGATACAGAAACAGTATTAATCCCATAGTGCTGAGAAAGAGAATAAAGATTAACAATATAAGACCTATTAATTTAGCAAGGGAATTCATCTTGAATGGACTATTTTATCTGGAAAAGAGGAAATATTCAAGTGAATATAAAAAACCCGGGCACCGTCCTACTCTCCCAAGCGGGTAACCGCTCAGTACCATCGGCCCTGGAGGGCTTAACGACCGTGTTCGGAATGGGAACGGGTGTTGCCCCTCCGGTATGGGCACCCGGGAAAAATTTACATAGTAGTAATAATAAATTGATAAAAATTTAACAAAATCTATTAAAACAAGTAAATAGGGAGACCTTGAAGATTTTAAGCTGGTAATGTAGCCAAGCCGCACGGGCGATTAGTACCAGTAGGCTCCACCCCTTGCGGAGCTTCCACCTCTGGCCTATCAACCGGATGTTCTCTCCGGGCCCTTTAGGGAGTAGGTTGCCCTACTCTCGGGAGGCCTTATCTTGGGGTGGGCTTCCCGCTTAGATGCTTTCAGCGGTTATCCCGTCCGCACATGGCTACCCGGCACTGCTTCTGGTGAAACAACCGGGCCACCAGAGGTGCGTCCACCCCGGTCCTCTCGTACTAGGGGCAGCTCCCCTCAAGCCTCCTGCGCCCGCGGTGGATAGGGACCGAACTGTCTCACGACGTTCTGAACCCAGCTCACGTACCCCTTTAACGGGCGAACAGCCCGACCCTTGGGACCTTCTTCAGCCCCAGGATGGGATGAGCCGACATCGA